>DATJOZ010000119.1:0-47435 GCA_035506655.1 Gaiellaceae bacterium | reverse complement strand
TCTGAGCTCGAGCCAGAGCCAGAGCTCACCCGATCTCTGCGACACCGCGTCAACACAAGCCGTGTGTTCCTCGCTGGTTAGGTCGCTGAATGTCACACGAATCGTCGAAAGCGTTCGCGTTCCCATCTCGCGGTAGTAGTCGTTGACCGGGAAAAGCGGCATCAGGTCGCCGTCGCTCGGATCACTGAAGAACACTTCAAGGATGCGCACGAGGGAGGACTTCCCGGCGTTGTTCGGGCCAGCGACAACTTGAAGGGGTGACTGTAGAGGCAGGTCGAGCTGCCGGAAGCACAGAAGGTGCGTTATCTGGATTCGCCTGATTCTCATCGCTTCCTCATGGCAACGGAACGGCGATGGTATGCCCGCCGTCGGACGAATCATCGACGGATCAGGGTAGATCGAGTGGGCGCCGAACTCGTCTGCCTCTTACTCGATCCTGAGTACGTCGTAACCACCGTGCCGGCTTCGCGTCGAAGCCGAAGTACGTCTCGTAGAAACGGCGCGACGCGTCCTGGTCGGCGACCGGGAGCGCCAGGTGCCTCATTCCTGCTCGTCGAGCGAGAAGTGGAAGTGGTCGCCGTGCTCCTCGACGTCGAGGACGCGTTCCGCCAAAACATCCGCGGCGGCCGAGTCGAGGAACACCGACGCGCCGCTCTGCATGACGACCGCGTCGCCGTCCTCCGGGCCGTCCGCGACCGCGAACTCGAGAGCGGTCTCGTCGCCCTCCGCGTCGCCCGTGATCCGCAGGCCTGCGCCGTCGCCCGCGCCGTTCTCCTCGAGGATGCCCTTGATCGCATCCGCGGCCTGCTCCGTCACGACGAGCATCACGCCTCCCTGGTCACCGAGCACCGTGTCGCGCGGCCATCCGATTGCGCACGCGCGCGCGACACGGTACTCGACGAGGGAGAGAGCCGGGCGCGGGGGAACGCCCGGCTCTCAATGCCGAACCTCGAGCACCTCCGGCGCCGGGGAGAGCGCCAGCTCGATCGCCTGTTCGAGCTGGGATCGCCGGAAGGGCTTCATCACGTGCCCGCCGGCACCGAGCTGACGAGTCTCGTAGCTCGGAGCGTCGATGCTCACGCAGAGGATCGGCAACTGCTCCAGCCGGTGTCTCAAACGCCGGGCAAGCCGCACCCCCGCGCGTGACACAGGCTCGAGCAGCAGCAGATCGGGCTCCTCTCCCTCGGCCAGCTCGCGCGGGCCGATCGGTCTGTGACCGAGCCGCAGGACCAGGAGCTCGAGGAGCGACCGGGTCGCCGGATCGGGATCCACGATCAGGATGGTCGCCACCACGGTTGACTTTCGACCCGGACAGCCGGAACGGCGGATGCCCATGGTATGAAGAAGGTATGAACGAGCCCCGCGTGCTCGTCTGCGACGACGACGACGACATCCGCCGGCTCGTCGCCACGCTCCTCGAGCGCACGGGCGCCGTCGTCCGCCAGGCCGCGGACGGGCGCGAGGCGCTGAAGGAGTTCCACGCCTGGCGGCCCGAGCTCGTGATCCTCGACGTCTCGATGCCGGAGATGGACGGCTGGGCCGTCCTCGAGCGGATCCGCGATCTCTCCGAGGTGCCGGTGCTGATGCTCACCGCCCGGGGCGAGGAGCTCGAACGGGTGCGCGGGCTCCAGGGCGGCGCCGACGACTACGTCGTGAAGCCGTTCGGCAAGCAGGAGCTCGTCGCGCGCGTCCAGGCCCTGCTCCGCCGTGCGTCGCGCGCGCCGCAGGAGGAGGAGCCCGACTCGTACGGCGACACGTACCTCACGATCGACTTCGCGCAGCGCCGTGTCTCGGTCGGCGAGCGCGACGTGCAGCTGACGCCGCTCGAGTTCCGGCTCCTCTCCACGTTCGTCCGTCACCCGCGGCAGGTGCTGAGCCGCGACCAGCTGCTCGAGCTCGTCTGGGGCGACACGTTCGGCGTCGGCGGCGACCAGGTGAAGCTCTACGTCGGCTACCTCCGCCGCAAGCTCGAGCCGGCGACGCCGGACGCCGCCCCGATCGAGACCGTGCGCGGCTTCGGCTACCGCTACCGCCTGCCGGACTAGCTCCCGGCCAGCTCGCGGACGCGCGCCGAGAGGTCCGCCGGGCTGAACGGCTTCTTCACGTAGAGGTCGGCGCCGACGTCGTAGCCGCGGCGCACGTCGGACTCCTGCGCCTTCGCCGTCAGCAGCACGACGCGCATCGCGCGCGTCGCGTCGTCGGCGCGGATCGCGCGGATCACCTCGAGCCCGTCGAGGCCGGGCATGCCGACGTCGAGCACCGCGATCGCCGGCCGGTGCTCGAGTGCCAGGTCGAGCGCCTCGTCGCCGTCGCGCGCCTGGATCACGTCGAAGCCGTCGCGGCGCAGCCGCGTCGTGACGAGGAGCAGGATGTCGTCGTCGTCGTCCGCGACGAGCACGAGCGGCCGGCCGCTCATGCGACGAGCACGCCGTCGTCGTCTGCCGTGCGACGAGTCGCGTGCGCGGGCAGCTCGATCCGGAAGGTCGTGCCCTGGCCGACCTCGCTCGTCGCCGAGATGCGGCCGCCGTGCGCGTCGGCGATCGCGCGCGCGATGAAGAGGCCGAGCCCGGTCCCCGGGATCTGCGCGTTCACCGCGCTCGACGCGCGGAAGAAGCGGTCGAAGAGCCGCTCCGCGTCGCGCGGCGTGACGCCGATCCCCGTGTCGGACACTTCGAGCACGCCGCCGCCCTCCGTGCCCGCGACGCGCACGTCGACACGCCCCTCGGGCGGCGTGAACTTGATCCCGTTCGAGATCAGGTTCTCGAGGAGCTGGAACAGCCGGCCCTTGTCGGCGTCGACGAGGACGGGACCGTCGGCGACGCAGCTCAGCGTGATCCCCTTTCTCGCGGCGCGCGGCTGCGCCTCCGCGACCGCCTGCGCCGCGATCGCGCAGAGGTCGAGCTCCGTGCGCTCGAGCTGAAGGCCCTTGCCGGCCTGCAGCCTCGCGACGAACAGCAGGTCGTCGACGAGCCGCAGCAGCCGCTCGGAGCTTCGCGCGACGACCTCGAGGTACGACTTGCGCTCGGCGTCGAGCGGCGGCTCCGACTCCTCGTCGAGCGCGAGCTCGGTGTAGCCGACGATCGAGGTCAGCGGTGTGCGGAGATCGTGCGAGATGAGCGCGACGAACTCGTCCTTCAGACGGTCCGCCTCGAGCAGCCGCTCGTTCTGCTGCGCGAGCTGCGCCTGCGCCTCGACCGCCGCCGCGCGGGCGTCGCGCTCGCGGATGCGGATCCGCTCGAGCGCGCGCACGATCCCCGTGAGGCGCAGCATCACGAGCAGCGAGATCGCGATCTGCGCGACCACCACCGCGACGACGTTCAGCGTCGCGCCGCGTCCGTACTGGATCAGGAGCACGACCGCCGGCGTCAGCACTGCCGCCGTCAGCAGCGCGATCCGCCAGTTGCTGACGCGCAGCCGTGCGCGCCGGCGCGGCTCCGACAGCTCGCGCATCGACGGGTGGAGCGCCGCCGCGCCGAACAGCACGTACGAGAGCATCCACGTCGAGTCGAGCAGCCCGCCGCTCGTGTACATGTCGACGGTGAGCGCGTAGATCTCGTCGCCGACGAGGAACGAGACGACCGCGGCGGCGAGGAGCCAGAACGACGGATAGCGCCACGCGGGCGAGACGAGGAAGCCGGCGAAGCCCGCGAGCAGCACGACGTCGCCCGCGGGATAGGTCGCCGCGACGATGCGCGCCGAGGTGCTGCCGTCGCCGGTCAGCATCGGCTGCATCACGAACACCCACTGGATGAGCGCGAACGCGAACGTCGCGATCCCGGCCTCCGCGACCGCGGCGAAGCGGTGGTGGCCGCCGGCGTGGACGAAGAGGAGGATCAGGCCCGCGGCGACGAGCGGGTAGCCGGCGAGGTAGAAGGCGTCCGAGATCGACGGCGACGTGAGGTTCGGGTCCGCGTCCGTGATGACGTCGCCGACGACGAATGCGAGGTTGCCGAGCGCGAAGAGGATCCACGGCCACGGCGTCGCCGGCCGGTAGCGGATCACCGCCCAGAACGTCGCGACGACGGCCGCGAGCCCGAGCGTCTCGTAGATCGTGTCCTGCCCGACGCCGCCGGCCGGCAACGCGAAGTAGAGCCCGATCATCACGACGCCGACCGCCACGTAGCCGGCCGCGAGGCGCGACTCCCGGTTCAGCGTCAGCCCGGTCATCGTCGACTCACTCTAGACGCGCGCCCGGGTGAGGTCAGCGGCCGGCGACGCCTTCGACGACCGCGGCGAGGCGCCGCGGGTCGACGAGCATGGAGAGATGGCCCGCGCCCGGCAGGAGGACGAACGGCGCGTGCAGCGCAGCCGCGCTGCGCCGTCCCGCGGGGACGGAGTCCACGGTGTCGTCCGCGCCCCAGGCGACGACGACCGGGACGCCGTGGACGCGGTGCAGGTCGGCGAGCGTCCAGCCGGCGATCCCGTGCGGCACCATCTGCTTGAAGGCGGCCGCCGTGCCGGCGACGCGGAACGGCCGCTGCCAGCGCGCGAGCTCCGTCGAGGTCAGCGGCGGCGCATGCGGCCCGTACGCGCCGGCGAGCGCACGGCGGAAGATCCAGTCGGAGCTCGTCGCGATCCGGTAGATCGCGGTGTAGTACGGGTCGACGACGAGATCCGCGATCCACGACGGCGCGCCGCCGCCGCGGATCGCGTCGCCGTCGACGAGGACGATGCCGCGCAGCGCGTGCGGACGGCGCAGCGCCTCGCCGACGACGTCGGCGGCGCCGAGCGAGTGCCCGACGAGGGTCGGCCGCACGATGCCGAGCGCGCGCTCGAAGCCCTCGATCTCGTCGAGCCACGTCGGCAGCGTGTACGGGCCCTTGCGCTCGCTGTACCCGAACGGAGGCAGGTCGAGCGCATAGACGCGGTGGTCCCGCCCGAGGAGCGGCCCGACCTTTCGCCAGACGTCGGACGGCTCGACGAACCCGCCGACGAGGACGATCGGCGAGCCGTGCGATCCCCACCGCCGGTACGCGAGCAGGCGCCCGTCGACGCGGACGTACGGGCCGGCGTAGAGCTTCTGCGCCGGTACGCCGCCGGCGCTCGCCGCGTCGTAGACGAGCGCACCGACGGTGACGACCGCGACGAGCGCGAGCAGTGCGATCCCGACGCGCCGCGCCCAGCGGCGAAGCCGCGTCACGGCAGGAAGTCGAGGATCCGCGCCGCGACCTCGTCCGGCCGGTCCTCCTGGAGGAAGTGCGACGCGCCCTCGACGAACGACGGGCCCTGCGCGCCGGGGATCGTCTCGACGAAGCGCTCGGCGACGCGCGCCGGGAGCACGACGTCGTCGGCGCCCCACACGACGAGCACCGGCTTCTCCCACGCGTGCAGCGCGTCGCGCACGCGGTTCATCGGCGCCGTGTTCGGATGCTCGGGCTCGGTCGGCACCTGTTCCGGGAATGCGAGCGCTCCGGCCTTCGACTCCGGCGTCGGGAACGGCGCGTCGTACGCGGCGCGCACGTCGTCGGCGAGCCCCTGCGCGGTGCCCGCCTCGACGAGGCGCCCGATGTCGAGCGCGCCGCCGAGCTCGCGCACGACGGCGCGGAAGCGAAGCCAGGTCTCGCTCGGCGGCCTGCCGGCGGCGATGCCGGTGTCGAGGACGACGATCCGCTCGACGCGCTCCGCGTGCTCGACGGCGACGCGAAGCCCGATCGGCCCGCCCCAGTCGTGGACGACGAGCGTCAGCCGCTCGAGCCCGAGCTCGAGCACGACGCGCTCGACCGACGCGACGTGCCGGTCGTACGAGTACCAGTCGACGTCGGTCGGCTTGTCGCTCTTTCCGAACCCGATCAGGTCGGGTGCGACGACGCGCGCGTGCGGCGCGAGCTGCGGCACGATCCGCCGCCAGAGGAACGACCAGGTCGGCTCGCCGTGCAGGAGGAGCACCGGATCGCCGTCGCCCTCGTCGACGTAGTGCATGCGGACCCCGTCGACGTCGAGCCAGTGCGGGTCGAACGGGTAGTCCGGGATCTCCGCGAAGCGCTCGTCCGGCGTGCGAAACACGTTCATCTCGCACAGTTTCCAGAAAGAGAAGGGGCCGGGCGGGCTGCGGCCCACCGCCCGGCCTGAAAGTAGAGATGCCGGGGGGCGTGGAATCTTGCGGCCGGGCTAGGCCGCGTTGCTCAGTTCACCCGTTCGGGTGAGCCGGAGGGCGCGCCTCGACCGGAGCTGAACCGCGGCCGTCGCGGTGGCTGCGAGGCCGACGATGCCCGCGACGGCGAACGCCAGCTCCGTGCCGCCCCTGGCGCAGAGCCAGCCTGCGAGGAGCCCGCCGAGCGGGCCGGTGCCGTTGAAGGCGTAGAAGTAGATCCCGATGATCCGCCCGCGGAGGTGGTCCGGCGCGGCGAGCTGCATCGTCGCGTTCGAGTTCGCCGACCACGCGGTGAAGCCCGCGCCGGTGGCGAAGAGGAGGAGCCCCGCGGCCCACGCCGTCGACACCGGTGCGAGCAGCAGCTCCGAGCCGGTGAAGACGAGCGCACCGACGAGGAGCACGCGGATCGACGCGCGCCCGAGCGACGCGGCGGCGAGCGCGCCGACGAGCGCGCCTGCGCCGAACGCCGCCGACAGGAAGCCGAACACGAACGAGTTCGTGTGCAGCGTCTGCCCGGCGAGCACGGGCAGCGTGACGTTGAAGTTGAACGAGAAGGTGCTGAGCACGACCGTCAGCGCGAGGATCACGAGCATCCGGCGCTGGTGGAAGACGTACGACAGCCCTTCGCGCGTGCCGCGCCAGATCTCCGGCCGCTCGAACGCGGCCAGCGGATAGAAGTCGCGCGTCCGCATCGCGAGCAGGCTCAGCAGCACCGCGAGGAAGCTCACGGCGTTGATCAGGAAGCAGACGCCGGCGCCGGTGAAGCCGTAGATCACTCCGGCGACGGCCGGTCCGACCACGCGCGACGCGTTGAACAGGCTCGAGTTGAGCGCGATCGCGTTCGGCAGGTCGTTGCGTCCGACCATCCGGTAGGTCAGCTGCTGCCGCGACGGGACGTCGAGCACGAGCACGGTTCCGTTCACGAACGCGATCACGTAGAGCATCCACGGCTGCGCGATCCCCGCGAGCGCGATCCACGCGAGCGCGGAGGCCGTGACGAGCTGGCCGAGCTGCGTGCCGATCACGGTCCGTCGCGCGTCGAGCCGGTCGGTCAGGACGCCTGCGAAGAGGCCGAACAGCGTGAACGGCAGGAACGCCGCGAGCGCCATCACGCCGACGGCGAACGCCGAGTGCGTCAGCTGGTAGACGAACCAGCCGAGCGCGATCCGCTGCATCCACGAGCCGACCTGGGAGACCGCCTGCCCGGAGAAGAAGAGGCGGTAGTTGCGGTAGCGGAAGCTCGAGAACGTGCGCGCGTTCAGCCGCATGAACGCTGCGGTCACAGGCGATCCTCCTCGTGGAGCAGACGCGAGAGCGGCCCGATCGCGGCCTCGACCGCGGCGAGCTCCTCGGGGCTCAGCGAGTCGAGGCGCGAGACGAGCCAGGCCGTGCGCCGCGAGCGGACGCGGCGGAGAACGCGGCGGCCTTCGTCGGTGAGCGTGAGCCCGACGCGGCGCCGGTCGTCCTCGCGCGCTGCGCGCTCGACGAGGCCGTCGCGCTCGAGCCGGTCGACGTGCTTCGACATCGCGGCCGCAGAGATGCGCTCGCGCGCCGCGAGCTCGCGGACGCCGATCCCGGGCGAGTACTTGATCGCGACGAGGAGCGCGACCTGCTCGGGCGAGGAGCCGCCGGCGCGCGTCTCGCGACGGAGCTCCCGGTTGATCCGGAGGAGCACCGGGCGGAGCGCGTCCGCGACGCCGAGCGTGGCGGTCGAGCGCGGGGAACGGGTGTCGGCGAGATCGTTAACTCGGTTAACGATATCAGAAAGCTTGCCATCGCCGTCGGCTCCCCGCTATCGTGCGGATTGTCACCAGCGATCCGGGGAGGTAGGCGCGATGCAGATCGGCGGAGTGATGCGGGTGAAGCTCGTCACGGCGAGCCCCGACGACTCGGCGGCCGCGGCGATTCAGCAGATGATCGAGGCCGGGGTCGGCTCGGTCGTCGTCTGCGACGGGCCCTCGCTCGTCGGGATCTTCACCGAGCGGGACGTGCTTCGGCTCGCGGGCGACGGCGTCGACTTCGCCTCGCTCAAGCTCGAGGACGTGATGACGTCCGGCCTCGCCACGATCTCCGTCGACGACGGCATCTACGAGGCCGCCGAGCTGATGAAGGCGCGGCGCCTCCGCCACCTGCCGGTCGTGCAGGACGGGAACCTCGTCGGGATCGTCTCGATCCGCGACGTGCTCGCGTACCTTGCCGAGCGCCTCTGGCAGGAGCACGACGAGTCGGTGCACGACACGGCGCGCGCGCTGCTCGAGCGGCGTTAGCGGTCGAAGTCGGCAGTCTCCTGCGGGCCGAGGCCCGGCATCGTCGCGTCCGTCCCGTGGACGCCCTCCATCGGGACGTAGGTCACGCCCGCCATGCCGCGGTTGAAATAGCGCCGGCGCGCCGCCGCCGTCGCGACGACGATCATCGCCGCGATCGCGATCCCCATCGTCCAGTGGCCGAGGCTGATCGCGGTCGCGCGCGCCATTCGCTCCCATTCCCCGGGGTCGTACCGGTTCGAGGTCGCGTTCGATGCCGGAATCAGGTCGACGCCCATCGGGAACCGGAGTGTGTGGTGGAGCGTCCAGCGATCGAGGCGGTGGAGGACGGCGAACGCGATCACGATCGCGGAGACGCAGGAGACGTAGAAGCCGTGCGGCAGACGGATGGCGATCGCACCGACGATGATCAGCACGAGCGGCGGGACGAACGCCCAGAGCCAGACGCGGAGCGTCGTCGACGCCGCCGGCTCGTGCCACGTCGTCAGGAGCTTGCCGCCGCTCGTCCACTGGACGACGCGCGGCTTCTCGAGCGCGAGCGTCGACGCCATGAGCGACGAGAAGAAGAGCGGGATCGCGATGAACGCGGCGATCGCGAGCGGCGACCGGCTCCGCTTCACCTTGTGCCGCGGCGTGCTCACTGCACCTTGTCCCGCTCGAGCACGCGGGCGAGGAATGCGCGCGTCCGCTCCTCCCGCGGCTCCGTGAAGATCTGCTCCGGCGGGCCCTCCTCGAGGATGCGCCCGTTGTCGAGGAAGCAGACCTTCTCCGACACCTCCCGCGCGAAGCCCATCTCGTGCGTCGCGACGATCATCGTCATGCCGCTCTCCGCGAGCTCGCGCACGAGTGCGAGGACGTCTGTCACGAGCTGCGGGTCGAGCGCGCTCGTGATCTCGTCGAGGAGCATCAGCTTCGGCTCCATGGCGAGCGCGCGTGCGATCGCGACGCGCTGCTGCTGGCCGCCCGAGAGCCGGTCGGGGTACTCGTTCGCCTTCTCCTCGAGCCCGATGCGGCGGAGGAGGAGCCGGGCGCGCGCCTCGGCGTCGTCCCGCGACAGCTTCCGCGTCTTCCGCGGCGCGAGCACGACGTTCTGCAGCACGGTCATGTGCGGGAAGAGGTTGTACGCCTGGAAGACGATCCCGATCTTCCGGCGCAGGTCGTTCACGTCGACCTTCGGCGCGGTGACGGCCTGGCCGTCGACGACGATCTCGCCCTCGTCGACGACCTCGAGCCGGTTGATGCAGCGGAGGAGCGTCGACTTGCCGGAGCCGGACGCGCCGATCAGGCAGACGACGTGGTGCTCGTGCACCGTGAGGTCGATCGAGTCGAGGACGTGGAGCTCGCCGAACCACTTGTCGACGCCGCGGACGTCGACGAACGCGGTGGGCTCCACGCCGTTCGCGCCGTCGCTCAAAACGCCTGCGCCCGCTCCCGCTTCTCGCGCTCGGCGACGATGTGGTCGGTGAACCGCGCGAGCGGGATCGTGATCAGGATGAAGAACACCGCGGCAACCACGTACGACGCGAAGTCGCCGTTCTGCGTCGAGAACTGCTGCGCGAGCGACGCCGCCTCGGTGACGCCGATCACGGAGACGATCGCCGTGTCCTTCTGGAGGCCGACGAAGTCGTTCAGGAGCGGCGGGATCACGCGGCGCACGGCCTGCGGCACGACGACGTACCGCATCGCCTGGAAGTACGAGAGCCCGAGCGACCGCGCCGCCGCGCGCTGGCTCGGATGGATCGACTCGATCCCGGCGCGGTAGACCTCGGTCACGTACGCCGTGTAGACGAGCGTGAGCGTCACCACTCCGTACGTCGTGATCGAGCGGCTCGAGATGTAGCCGAGCTGGAGCCCGGGGATCCCGAACCCGACGAGGAACGCGACGATGATGATCGGCGTCCCGCGGAAGAAGTCCGTGTACGCGATCGCCAGGGCCCGGAACGGCTTGGCTCCGGGCCCCGGCAGGCCGCGTACGAGTGCGAGACCGAGCGCGAACACGAGGACGAGAGCCTCCGCGATCACCATCATGTGGAGGTTCAGCTGGAAGCCCGCCCACACGTCCGGCAACGCCAGCGTGAAGCTGTGCGGGTTGAAGAACGCGTGCGCGACCTCGTGAAGCGCGTTCACCGTGTTACTTGAGTGTCGGGATCAGTGCGAAGTTGAGGTTGAACCACTTCTTCTGGAGCTTGCCGACGGTGCCGTTCTTCGTCAGCGTCCCGAGCGCGACGTCCACCGGCTTCAGGAGGGCCGAGCCCTTCTGGAGCACGGCGCCGTACTGCTCGTGCGTGACGATCTGGCCGGCGACGGGGCCGAACTTGCTCGGGTTCTGCTTCTTCTCGAGCGCGACGAGCGGCACGTCGAGGATCAGGGCCTGGCACTGGTTGATCTGCACGGCCTGATACGCGGCGGTCGTCGTCGGGTACGTGAGCGGCCGCTTCGCCGGCTTCAGCTGCGTGTTGATCCAGTCGAGGCCCGTCGTGTTCGTCTGGGCGCACGTCTGGAGCTGCTTCAGGTCGGCGATGCTCTTCGGGGGCGTCGTCTGCTTCGAGATGAGGACGCCCTGGTTCGCGTTCAGGTACGAGCTCGTGAAGTCGACCGTCTTCTTGCGCTGGGAGGTGATGGTCGCCTCCTGGAACGAGATGTCGAACTTCTTCGTGCCCGGCGCGAACAGGCTGTTCCACGACGAGTACATCCAGACCGGGGTGAGCCCGAGCTGCTTCGCGATCGCCGTCGCGAGGTCGACCTCGTAGCCGCGCGGGTTCGTGACGGTGCTGCCGCGGACGGTGCCCGAGGCGAAGCCGGGAGCAGGGTCGCCGAAGGCGACGATCAGCTTGCCGGGCTGCAGGGTCGGCAGCGCCGAGCGCTTGGCCGACGCCGCCGGGACCGCGACGAGCGCCACGGCGACGAGCAGCGGGAGAAGACGCTTTGCCACAAAATCCTCCTGTTGGTTCAGTCGATGCGGGCCTGGAGAGGGAGCAAATCTACCGCGGTGCGGGGAAAAGCTCTAGGTCCTCAGACGAGCGCCGCTCTGGTGAGTTGCTGGAAATGGCCGATCAGCTGCTCCGTCCGGCCCAGGAGGAACCCGTGCTCGAGGGCTCCCGCGGCGACCCCGCGCTGGACGCCCTCGACGAGGACCCGGTCCTCGGCGCCGACCTGGTCGTCGAAGGCCATCAGCTCGTCGATCCAGTCCTGCTCGACGTCCGGCCCGAAGAAGTAGTCGAGGAACCGGTAGGTCCGGCCCGTCGTCAGCGGCACGACGGGGCCGAGCGAGATGTTCGGCCGGCCCGGGAAGATGTTCACGGTGAGGTTCGGCCAGAGGAAGTGGAACTGGCCGCGCGGCAGCTCGCCGTCGACGCGCATCGTGCTCCGCGTCTGCTCCTTGACGGGTCCGTGCTGGCTCGAGAGCCGCCCCTCGGTCGAGAGCGCGTACGCGTCCGCGGAGGTGTCGAGCACCTCGGCGAGCGCGGGGTGCGCGATCTGGCAGTGGTAGCACTCGAGGAAGTTCTCGCAGACGATCTTCCAGTTCGCGTCGACCTCGGCCTCCCAGCGCGTGGTCGGGACGAGCGCGTCGACGTCGAGCCCGAGCTCCGCGACCTGCGCCGGCATCGAGCCGAGCGCGTCGGCGAGCGGCTCCGGGTCCGCGCTCGTGTTCACGAAGAGGAACGGCCCCCACGCGCCGACCGCGGCGGGGACGAGGCCGAGCTCGTCCTTCGGGAAGCCCGGCTCCTCCTCCGAGCGCGGCGCGGAACGGAGGCAGCCGTCGAGCCCGTACGTCCACGCGTGGTACGGGCACTGGATCGTCTCGCGCCTGCCCTGGCCCTCGGCGACGGGGAAGCCGCGGTGGCGGCAGACGTTCCGGAACGCGCGGAGCTCGCCGTCCCGCGCGCGTGTCACGAGGACCGGCATCCGCCCGGCGCGGCCGGCGAAGAACGAGCCCGGCTCCGGCACGAGCCCCGTGTGGCCGACGTACTGCCACGACGGCGAGAAGATCCGCTCGTGCTCGCGCTGGAGGACGTCCGGGTCGGAGTACCAGGCGTAGGGCAGCGTCCGCTCCACGCCGGGAGGCTAGCTCAGTCCGCGCGGGCGGCGGCCGGAGCGGGCTCGGCGGCGGCTGCCGACGGCTCGACGCGGAGGATGCGCGCCGGCCAGCGCGGGAGCCACCAGTTGTACCGCCCGAAGAGCGACACGAGCGCCGGGACGAGGAGCATCCGCACGACCGTCGCGTCGAGGAGGATCCCCGCCGCGAGGCCCGTCGCGAAGATCTTGATCACGACCTCCGGCCCGGAGCCGAGCGCCGCGAACGCGAGGAAGAGGATCAGCGCCGCGCTCGTCACGAGGCGGCCGGTGCGCGACAGGCCGCGGATCACCGCCTCGTCCGTGACCCCGATCGCGTCGTACTCCTCGCGCACGCGCGACAGGATGAAGACCTCGTAGTCCATCGACAGCCCGAAGAGGAACGCGAACACCATCAGCGGGATGAACGCGGTGATCGCGCCGGTCGCCGGGATGCCCCAGATCAGGTGCGAGCCCCAGCCCTCCTGCCAGACGAGCACCATGATCCCCCACGCTGCGCCGACGGAGAGCAGGTTCAGGAGCACCGCCTTGATCGGCAGCAGGATCGAGCGGAACGCGCGCGCGAGGAGGATCACCGTCAGCAGCGCGATGAGCGCGATCATCGTCGGGAAGCTTCCGTACACCGCGGAGACGAAGTCGGCGCCCGACGCCGCCTGACCGCCGACCGTCGTGCCGGGGATCGTGTGCGCCGCGTCCCGGAGCCTCGAGTAGAGCGCACGGCCCCCGCTCGAGTTCGCCTGCACCTTCGGGAGCACGACGACGACGCCTCCCTTCGCGTCCTGCCAGCCGACCGCAGCGCCGCGCACGCCGCCGACCGACGCGAGCTTCGTCGCGACCGCCGGCGCGCTGCCCGGGTTGCGCGCGAGCGCGCTGAACTCGGTCAGGACGCCGGAGCCGATCCCGCTCCGCTCGAGCGCGGCGAGCCCCCGGTACGCGTCGCCGCTCCGGGCGAGCGAGCTCGGGTTCGCGTTCCCGACCTGGATCCGGAGCGCCGGCACGAGCAGCGCGACGAGGATCGCGAGCGCGAGCGCCGCCGCCTGCCAGCGCCGCTTCACGACGCCCTTCGACCAGCGCACCCAGAACGGGCTCGCCTCCTTCTCCGTCCGGATCCGCGGCCAGTCGAGCCGCGGCCCGATCGTCGCGAGGATCACCGGCAGCAGCGTGATCGAGACGAGCACGCTGACGAGCGGGATCAGGAGCCCCGCGTAGCCGATCGAGCGGAGGAACGGCAGCGGGAGGACGACGAGCGCGAGCAGCCCGATCCCGACCGTGGTGCCGGAGAAGACGATCGACTCGCCCGCGGTGACCATCGCGCGCTCGACCGCCTCGACGTTGTCGGCGCCGGCCGCGTGCTCCTCGCGCCAGCGCATCACGAGGAGCAGCGAGTAGTCGATGCAGACGCCGAGCCCGATCAGCGCGACGAGGAACTGGACGATGAACGACACCGACGCGAACGTCGTCAGCCCCCAAATGAGCATGAACGTCGCGACGATCGCGAAGATCGCCATCACGATCGGCACGATCGCGATGAACGATGCGAACACGAACGCGAGCACGATCAGCGCGCCGAGGCCGCCGATCAGCGCCTCGAGCAGGACACCCGGCCCCTTGCCGCCGCTCGCCGAGTCGTTCAACGCGTCGTAGCCGGTGACGTGCGCGACCGCGCCCGGCGGCGCGTTGGCGCGCAGCGCGCCGCGGACCGCGTTCGTCTCGTTCGTCGCGCCGTTGAAGCCGCGCTTCGCCTTGAACGGGATGTAGACGATCGCGAACGTCGTGCGCCCGTCGGCGGAGACGAACGCGCGGTTCCCGGTCGACGCGAACGAGACGGAGCGCGCGCGCGGCACCGCGGCCGTCGCCGCGGCGAACGCCGCGCCGAGCTTCGCGCGCACGCCGGGCGAGTCGACGGTCGTCCCCTTCGGCAGCGTGACGACGGGGACGATCGAGCTGACCGCGGGGTCGATCCCGTAGCGGTGGAAGAGCTCGATGTTCGTCTCGAAGCCCTCGCGTCCCGGCACGGAGAACTGCTGCGAGAGCGCGTTCGTCGCGCGCTGGAGGTTCGGCACGCCGGCGAGGAGCACGAGCACCCACAGGCCGACGACCCACCACTTGTGTCGGAGTACGAACCGGCTGAAACCGAGCATCTGCGCCCCAGGCTACGTGCGCCGGGTCGCGCTCCGCTTCTTCGAACGCGCTCGTGTCGCGCGGTCGTACGATCTGCAACGTGCGCGCGATGGTGCTCGAGCGGCCGCGGGAGCCGCTGCAGCTCCGCGACCTGCCGGAGCCGGAGGCGGCGGCCGGCCAGGTGCGGCTCCGGGTGTCGGCGTGCGGCGTCTGCCGCACCGACCTCCACATCGTCGACGGCGAGCTCACGCACCCGAAGCTCCCGCTCGTGATCGGCCACCAGATCGTCGGCGTCGCCGACGACGGGCGGCGGCTCGGCGTGCCGTGGCTCGGGTGGACGGACGGAACCTGCCGCTACTGCACGAGCGGCCGCGAGAACCTCTGCGACGCGGCGCGCTTCACGGGCTACGACGTCGACGGCGGCTACGCGGAGGTCACGGTCGCCGACGAGCGCTACTGCCTCGAGCTCCCCGACGCGTACTCCGACGCCGACGCCGCGCCGCTCCTCTGCGCGGGGCTGATCGGCTACCGCGCGCTGCGACTCGCCGGCGACGCGGAACGGCTCGGCCTCTACGGCTTCGGCGCGTCGGCGCACATCGTCGCGCAGGTTGCGCGCCACGAGGGGCGGCGGCTCTTCGGCTTCGTGCGCCACGGCGACGAGGCCGCGCGCGCGTTCGCGCTCGACCTCGGCTGCGAGTGGGCCGGCTGGTCCGACGAGCTGCCGCCGGAGCAGCTCGACGCGGCGATCCTCTTCGCACCCGCCGGCGAGCTCGTGCCGGCCGCGCTCCGCGCGCTCGCGAAGGGCGGCGCCGTCGTCTGCGCCGGGATCCACATGAGCGACATCCCGAGCTTCCCGTACGAGCTGCTCTGGGAGGAGCGCTCGGTCCGCTCGGTCGCGAACCTCACACGCCGCGACGGCGAGGAGCTGCTCGCGCTCGCGCCGCAGGTCCCGATCCGGACCGAGGTCGAGGTCTTCGAGCTCGAGGACGCGAACGACGCGCTCGACCGGCTTCGCCGGGGCGAGGTGCGCGGAGCGGCCGTCCTGAGGCTAGGCTGACACGGTGGCGGATCGCCCTCCGTTCGAGCAGTTCTTCGCCTCGCGGCGCATCTCGCCGGTCGCCGACCTGATGCCGGACGGCGAGCGCGCGCTCTTCGTCTCGAACATCTCGGGCCAGTTCAACCTCTGGAGCGCGGCCGTCGACGGCGGCGGCTGGCCGGAGCAGCTCACGAGCTTCACGGAGAACACCGTGCGCGCGGTCGCCGTGCGCGGCGACGGGACGATCCTCTTCAGCGCCGACCGCGACGGCGACGAGTTCCACCAGCTGTACCGGATCCCGGCCGGCGGCGGCTGGCCCGAGCAGCTGACCGACGCCGGGCAGGTGCAGCACTACCTCGCGGGCGGCGCGTGGTCGCGCGACGGCACGCGCTTCTGCTTTGCCGCGAACTCGCGCACGCCGACCGACACGGAGGTCTTCGTCTGGGACGACGGCGCGGCCGAGCCGCGGCACCTCTGGGGCGAGGGCCGCTACACGTTCGCCGTCTCGTTCTCGCCGGACGGGACGAAGGTGCTCGCCGCCGACTTCCGCTCGAACACCGACATCTCGCTCTTCGTCATCGACGTCGAGAGCGGCGGCGCGGTCGAGATCACGGAGCACGAGGACGAGGTGAAGTTCCTCCCGGGCCCGTGGTCGGCCGACGGCGCGTCGGTCTACGTGCTGAGCGACGAGGGCCGCGACTTCACGGGCCTCGCGCGCGTCGACGTCGCAACCGGCGGACGCGAGTGGGTCGAGACGCCCGACAACGAGATCGACGAGCTGGCCGGCTCTGCCGACGGGCGCGTGCTCGCGTGGCTCGAGAACGTCGGCGGCTGGGCGAGGCTCCGCGTCCGCGACCTCTCGACCGGCGCCGACCTCCCCGATCCGACGCTTCCCCACGGGACGATCTCGCCGCTCGGGTCCGGCATCTCGGTGTCGAAGGACGGCTCCCGCATCGTGCTCGTCTGGGACCAGCCGGGCCGGCCGGGCGAGATCTACGTCGTCGAGACCGCGACCGGCGACGCGCGTCCCGTGACGGAGAGCCGGCTCGCGGGGCTGCGCGCGCTGACGCTCGTCGACCCGGAGCTCGTCGCGTATCCGAGCTTCGACGGCCGCGAGATCCCCGCGTGGCTCTACCGGCCGGCAGGGAACGGGCGCGCGCCGTTCGTCGTGGCGATCCACGGCGGGCCGGAGGCGCAGGAGCGGCCGGTGTACCGGCCCGTGTTCCAGTACCTCGTGAGCCGCGGCATCGGCGTGCTCGCGACGAACATCCGCGGCTCGACCGGCTACGGCAAGACGTACCAGAAGCTCATCCACCACGACTGGGGCGGCGGCGACCTCGAGGACTGGCGGCACGCGGCCGAGTGGCTCAAGGCGCAGGACTTCGTCGACGGCGGGCGGCTCGGCGTCTACGGCGGCTCCTACGGCGGCTTCGCGACGCTCACGTGCGTCACGCGGCTGCCGGAGTACTGGGCTGCGGCGGTCGACATCGTCGGGCCGGGGAACCTCGTCACGTTCTCGCGTGCCGTGCCCCCCGGCTGGCGGCGCTTCATGGCGAAGTGGGTCGGCGATCCGGACACCGAGGAGGACTTCCTGCTCGAGCGGTCGCCGATCACGTACGTCGACCAGGTGCGCGCGCCGCTGCTCGTGATTCAGGGCGCGAAGGACCCGCGCGTCGTCAAGTCCGAGTCGGACCAGATGGTCGACCGGCTGCGCGAGCTCGGCCGCGAGGTCGAGTACGTCGTCTTCGAGGACGAGGGTCACGGGTTCACGCGCTACACGAACGAGATCCGCGGCTACCGCCTCACGTGCGAGTGGCTCGAGCAGCACCTGACGAAGGCGTGACGTGAAGCGGCTCGTGACGGCGGGCCGCCGCTGGGCGTCGGAGCATCCGCGGGCACTCGTCGCCCTCGAGCTCGTCGTCGGCGTCGTCTTCATCGTCTGCATCGCGTGGGCGGTGCGCGGCTCGTTCCGCGCCGCCGGCAAGGACCTCAGGCACGCCGACCTCGCGTACTTCGGGCTCGCGTGCGCGGTGCTCGCCGTCTACTACCTCTCGTTCGTCGTCGGGTGGATCCGGCTCTTCTCCGACTGGGGGATCCACCTCACGTACGCGGACGCGCTGCGCGCGGAGATGGTCTCGATGCTCGCGAAGTACGTGCCGGGCGGCGTGTGGACGCCGGCGGCGCGCGTCGTCGCGATGCGCCGCTCCGGCGTCACGGACGGGGCGCTCGTCACCGCGGCGATGGCGATCGAGGCGGGGCTCTCCGCGGTCTCCGGCGTGATGGTGTTCGTGATCAGCCTCTCGTGGGTCGACGGCGTCCACGCGCCGGTCGTCCCGATCATCGGGTTCGCGCTCGTCGTCGCCGTGCTCGTGCAGCCGCGGATCTTCCGGCCGATGATGGGATGGGTGCTGCGGAAGCTCGGCTACGCGCAGGAGCTGCCGCCGGTGCGCCCCGTCACGATGGCGCTCCTCCTCGCGTACTACGCGCTCACGTGGATCGTCGGCGGCGCGGCGTTGTGGCTGCTGCTGCGCTCGGTGCACGCGCATCCGGAGCCGCAGTCGATCGTCTACCTCGGCGGCGTCGCCGCGGTCGGCGCGATCGTCGCGGTGCTCGTCGTCATCGCACCTTCCGGCCTCGGCGTCCGCGAGGGGACGATGTACGGGCTGATGCTCGCCGTCGCGCCGAAGGGCGCGGCGCTCGGCGCGACGCTCCTGAACCGCGTCGCGATCACGCTCGTCGAGCTCCTCCTGCTGCTCGTCGGCGGCGCGATCCTCAGGGCGCGCAGCGCCGGGGGCGACGACGAGGCGGTGGCCTTGCGCGAGCAGCCGGAATGAGCGAGGCGGGCAACGCAGCGCCCGCCGAGGCCGCTCCGCGCGTCCGCCTGATCTTCGCGGCGCTGATGCTCGTCCTGCTGCTCGCGTCGCTCGACCAGACGATCGTCTCCACCGCGCTGCCGACGATCGTCGGCGACCTCCACGGCCTGAACCACATCTCGTGGGTCGTGACGGCGTACCTGCTCGCGTCGACGGTGTCCGGCCCGGTCTACGGGAAGCTCGGCGACCTCTACGGCCGCAAGCTCGTGCTCCAGGTCGCGATCGTGATCTTCCTCGTCGGCTCCGCGCTCTGCGGGCTGAGCCAGAACATGACGCAGCTGATCGGCTTCCGCGCGCTCCAGGGGCTCGGCGCCGGCGGCCTGATGGTGACGACGATCGCCGTCGTCGGCGACATCGTCCCGCCGCGCGACCGCGGCCGCTACCAGGGCTTCTTCGGCGCCGTGTTCGGCGTGTCGACCGTGGTCGGGCCGCTGCTCGGCGGCTTCTTCGTCGACAACCTGAGCTGGCGCTGGATCTTCTACATCAACCTTCCCGTCGGCGTGGCCGCGTGGCTCGTGATCGCCACGGTGTTCCACGCGCACACGGCGCACCGCACGGTGAAGATCGACTACCTCGGCGCCGCGACGCTCGCAGGCTCGCTCACGGCGATCGTGCTCTACACGAGCCTCGGGGGGACGACGTACGGCTGGGCGGCGCCGGAGATGGTCGCGATGCTCGTGATCGGCGTCGTGCTGCTCGTCGTGTTCATCCTCGTCGAGCGCCGCGCCGCGGAGCCGATCCTCCCGCTCGAGCTGTTCCGCATCCCGATCTTCAGCGTGACGAGCGCGGTCGGCTTCGTCGTCGGCTTCGCGCTCTTCGGCGCCGTCACGTATCTGCCGCTGTACCTCCAGATCGTGAAGGAGCACAGCCCGACCGTCTCGGGCCTCTTCCTCACGCCGCTGATGGGCGGGCTGCTCGTCACGTCGATCGCGAGCGGGATCCTCATCTCGCGCTTCGGCCGCTACAAGGCGTTCCCGATCGTCGGGACCGCCGTGACCGCGTTCGCGCTCTTCCTGCTCTCGCGCATCGCGGTCGACACGCCGAGCTGGAAGGTCGGCCTCTTCATGCTCATCGTCGGGCTCGGGCTCGGCCTCACGATGCAGGTGCTCGTGCTCGCGGTGCAGAACGCCGTCGACTACCGCTACCTCGGCGTCGCGACGTCGGGCTCGACGCTCTTCCGCCAGATCGGCGGCTCGATCGGCGTCGCGGCGTTCGGCGCGGTGTTCGTGAACCGGCTCCATGCGGAGATCGCGAAGCTGCTGCCGCCCGGCGTCGAGCTGCCGGCGGCGGCGAACCCCGGCGCGATCAAGCAGCTGCCGCCCGCGGTGCACGATCCGTACGTCCACGCGTTCGCCGCGGCGCTCCGGCCCGTGTTCCTCGTCGCGGCCGCCGTCAGCGTGCTCGCGTTCGTCCTCTCGTGGCTGCTGCGTGAGATCCCGTTGCGGAAGACCTCCGCGTCGGAGGCCGCGAAGACCGCGGCCGACCCGCTCTAGACCGCCTGGGCCGAGACTTTCGCCTTCTTCTCCTGCGTGAGCTGGTGCAGGAGCCGGAGGAGCACGTCCTCCCAGCCGTCGAGCGGATCGAAGAAGAGACGGCGCACGCCGTCGATGTGCGGGCCGCACGCGGCCTCGAACGTGTCGAAGCCGTGCTGAGTCAGCTTTGCGTACACGCCGCGCCCGTCGTGGTCGCAGTCGGAGCGGACGACGAGGCCGTCGCGCTGGAGCCGGTCGACGAGACGCGTGACGCCGCTGCGCGTGAACAGCAGCTTGTCGGCGAGCTCCGCCATCCGCAGCCGGTTGCCCGGCGCACGCACGAGCTCGTACAGCACCTCGAACGACGACAGGGTCAATCCGCTGTTCGCGCGCAGGTCCTCGTCGAGCTTGCGGACGATCGCCGCGTGCGTCTCCACGAAGCGCCGCCAGACGACGCGCTCCTCGCGCGTCATCAGGTTCTCGTGCACGAACTCTGAGTCGAGGTTTGACACGGCTGGGCCCTACCGACCGTAGCAGTGTCCCGTCCGCGCGGCAACGGATCGCGGGGAGATGCACTTTGCACCTCCCCGCACTTGGATCCGAGAGAGCCCTACGAAACCTTCAGCGTGCCCTTCATCCCTGCGGCCGCGTGGCCCGGGACGGTGCACAGATACGGGTACGAGCCCGCCTTCAGGGTGACGGTGAGCTTGGCGCTCTTGCCCGGCGCGATCACGGCGGTCTTCTTGCCGGCGATCTTGAAGTCGTGCCCGAGCTTGCCGCTGTTGACGACGTTGAAGGTGACGCTTCCCGCCTTCGCGGTGCTCGAGGACAGCTTGAACTTGAACTCCGAGGCGGTGACGGTGATCGTCGCCGTCCTGTGCGCGGGGGCCGCGAGGGCGCCTCCTGCGATCGCGAGCGCGGCGGCGACGACGGCAAGGACAACCGCCGTCCGCGCCGCACGAGATGACCGATTCATGACCCTCCAGGGCGATAGTTGACCGAACAACGGCGGCAGACTATACCGTTCGGTCCGACATGGCCCACGCGCCCCGGCCGGAGCCGATCGACGATCGCAGCGCGGTCCACGAGACGGCTCGGCGGCTGCTCGCCAACGTCGGATCCGTGGTGATCGGCAAGGAGGACGAGATCGCGCTCGTCCTCGCCGCGCTCGTCTCGGGAGGCCACGTTCTCCTCGAGGACGTGCCCGGGACGGCGAAGACGATCCTCGCCCGCTCGATCGCGCAGACGATCGAGGACGCCGGCTTCTCGCGCGTCCAGTGCACGCCCGACCTCCAGCCGACGGACGTCACGGGCCTCTCGATCTTCAACCAGAAGACGCGCGAATTCGAGTTCCGCGCCGGCCCGGTGTTCGCGAACGTCGTGCTCGTCGACGAGATCAACCGTGCGATGCCGCGGACGCAGTCGGCGCTGCTCGAGGCGATGGCGGAGCGCCAGGTGACGGTGGACGGCGTGACCCGCCCGCTGCCGGCGCCGTTCCTCGTCATCGCGACCGAGAACCCGATCGACCAGGAGGGGACGTTCCCGCTGCCGGAGGCGCAGCTCGACCGCTTCGCGCTCCGCGCCGGGCTCGGCTATCCGCAGGAGGACGAGGAGGTCTCGATCGTGCTCGCGCAGCGGCACGGCCATCCGATCGAGGAGCTCCGTCCCGCCGTCGTCGCGGACGAGCTGCGCGAGCTGCAGCGCGCGGTCGAGGACGTCTACGTCGACGAGCTCGTGCTCCGCTGGATCGTCGACCTCGTGCGCGCGACGCGAAAGGTCGAGGGCGTCGCGATCGGCGCGTCGGTGCGCGGCAGCCTGACGCTCGAGCGGACGGCGCGCGCATGGGCGCTGCTGCACGGGCGCGGCCACGTCGTCCCCGGCGACGTCGAGCGCCTGTTCCTCCCGGTGCTCGGCCACCGCCTCTTCCTCACGGCGTCGTTCCTCGCGGAGACGCGCGGGCTCCGCCGCGAGGACGCGCTCGGCACGATCCGCGCGCGCTGCCTCGAGCTGGCGCCGGCGCCCGCGCCCGACTGGGACGGTTAGTGGCGACCAGAGAGCGGCGCACGTTCCCGCTCGTGCCGCGCCGCCGGCCGTCGGGGCTCCCGTTCGGCGACCTGCCGAGCCGCCGGCGCGGGCACGGCAGCGAGGTGATCGGCACGCGTCTCTACGAGCCGGGCGACCCGGTCTCGACGATCGACTGGTTCGCGACCGCGCGGCTCTCGTCCGCCACGGGCGGAGACGAGTTCGTCGTCCGCGACCGGGCCGCCGACGAGGCGCCGCGCGTCGCGCTCGTCGTCGACCGGCGTCCTGCGATGGGGCTCTATCCGGCGCCGCTGCCGTGGCTCTCGAAGCGCGACGCGATCCGCGAGGCCGTCGCGTCCATCGTCGCGAGCGCCGCCGCGGCGCGCGCCGACATCGCGTCGCTCGACTTCGCCGGCGGCGAGACCGCATGGCTCCCGCCGGGGCGCCGCGACCGCGCGTGGCTCGTCGCGGAGCGGCAGGGCGGCGAGACGCCGTTCGACGCGCCGGACGACTCGGTCGAGCGCGCGCTCGAGTTCCTCGGCCGCCACCGCACCGACCTTCCCGTCGGCAGCTTCGTGTTCGTCGTCTCGGACTACCTCGAGCCGGTCGCGCCGGAGACGTGGCTCGACGCGTCGGCGCACGGCTGGGACGTCGTCCCCGTCGTGATCCAGGACCCGGTGTGGGAACGGAGCTTCCCCGCCGTCGGCGGCGTCGCCGTGCCGGTCGCGGACCCGCGCGGCGGCCGTCCGGCGCTCGTCCGGCTGAGCCGGCGCGAGGCGGCGCGGCGCCGCGACGGGAACGAGGCGCGGCACGCGCGGCTCCTCGCGGAGCTCGACTCGCTCGGCCTGCGCGCGGTGGACATCGGGACGAGCGACCCGTTCGAGATCGACCGCGCGTTCCTCGAGTGGGCGGAGGACCGGAGGCGGAGCCGGTGGGCGCACTGACGAAGGTCGCCCTCGGCGCGCTCGCGGTCGCGGCGGTCGCCGTCGCCGCCGTGCTCGTGATCGGGCGGAGCGCGCCGGCGCCCGCGGCGGTCGCACCGGTCGCGCCGCTCTCGGTGCGCGCAGGCTTCGATCCGCCGACGGCGTCGTTCGGCGACCGCGTCGCCGCGCGCGTCGTGGTGCTGATGGACCGCGACGCCGTCAGGCCGTCGACGCTGAAGCTCGTCGCCGACATCGCGCCGCTGACCCAGCTCGCCGCGCCTCGGACGGCGAAGACGACGGACGGGCGGCTCGCGATCGTCACGTACGAGGTGCCGGCGGCGTGCCTCTCCGACAGCTGCGTCGCGCGCACCGGCGACCTGCCGCTCCGGCTGCCGCGCGTGCACGCGAGCGTCGTCAACCGCGACGGCGCGACGCTGCGCGACGCTGTCGCGTGGCCCGTGCTCCACGTGCACGGCCGCGTGAACGCGGGCGACGTCGCCGGATCGAGTCCGCGCTTCCGCGCCGACGCGACGCCGCAGCCGCCGGACTACCGGATCGCGCCGTCGACGCTCGCCGCGCTCCTCGACGCGCTCGCGGTGGTGCTCGTTCTCGGCGGTGTCCTGCTCGCCGCCGTCGAGCTACGCCGGCACGTCTCGCGGCGACGCGCCCGTTCGGCGCACGGCGGCGAGCTCGAGCGCGCGCTCCGGCTCGCGCACGAGGCGGAGTCGCGGCCTGCGCCGGACCGACGCCGTGCGCTCGGCCTGCTCGCGCGCGTGCTCGACGGGCGCGACCGGCGGCTCGCGTCGCAGGCGAGCGACCTCGCGTGGGCGCGGGCGCAGCCCGAGCGCGCCGACGTCTCCGGCCTCGTCGCCGAGGTGGAGCGGGAGGTCCCGTCGTGAGCGCGATCCCGCTCGCCGACGCGCCCGCGCTGCGCGCGCCCGCGCGGCGGACGGCCGGCGTGCTCGCGGTGCTCGCCGCGCTCGGCCTCGCCGCCGTCGCCGCGTTCCTGCTCCTCTCGCGCCACCCGCACACACGGACGATCGTCCCGCTGCCGGCGCACGCCGACACGATCCTCGTTCTCGACGTCTCGGCGAGCATCTCCTCCGACACGTACTCACGCATCGGCGGGACGCTCGCGGCGCTCTCGAGGAGCGGCGAGCGCTTCGGGCTCGTCGTCTTCTCCGACCAGGCGTACGAGGCGCTGCCGCCGGGAGCGCCGGCCGCCGACCTCGCGCCGTTCGTCCGCTACTTCACGCTCCCGCCGCAGGCGCGGCCCGGCTTCGCGCAGACGTTCCCGCCGAACCCGTGGAGCTCGAGCTTCAGCGCCGGCACGCGGATCTCGGCCGGGATGGATCTCGCGCACTCGATCGCGCTCGCAGGCGGAAGGCATCCGGCGACCGTCGTGCTCGTCAGCGACCTCGACGACAACCCGGGCGACCTCACGCGCCTCGCGACGGTGCTCCTCGCGTATCGCCGCGACGGCGTGCCGGTGCGCATCGTCGGCCTCAACCCGGCACCGAACGACCTCGCGTTCTTCCAGCGGCTGCTGCCGGCCGGGTCGAAGGTCGTCCAGGCACCGACGCTCACGCAGGCGCCGCCGCACGACACGACGCCGTTCCCGTGGGCGCTCGTCGCGCTCACGCTCGTCGCGGCGGCGGCCGTCGCGCTCCGCTTCGGCTGGGCGCCCCGGCTCGACTGGAGGAGCGAATGAGAGCGTGGCGTCTCGTCCTCGCCGGGCTGCTCGTCGCGGTCGCGGTCGCCGTCGCGCTCCTCGCCGCCGACGTGCGTGCGTGGCCCACGGCGCTCCGTGGCGGGGACGACGTCTATGCGGCGACGCCGGCGCGCGCGGCGTGGACGCCGTCGACGCGGCTCGGCGGCCTCTCGGGGACGCTGCTCGGGACGAGCGACGAGGTCGCGTACCGGCGTGCGCTCCAGCTGTACGCCGTGACGCACGGCGTCCGGCAGCGGCTCGACAACGCGCTCGACGTGCAGACGGCGCGGGCGCAGGCGCAGGACGCGCTCGCGCGCGCGTCGCGGGACCCCGACGCGATGCGCGCGTCGCAGGCGCGGACGCTGCTCGGGCTCCTCACCTTCGGCGCGTCTGCGACCGGCGGCGGCGCCGACCAGGTCGACGCCGCCGTCTCCGACTTCACGGACGCGATCCGCGCGAACCCTGAGAACGACTTCGCGAAGTTCGACCTCGAGCTCCTTCTTCGGCTCACCGCGGCGCACGGCGTGCGCACCGGGCCGGGGCAGGGGAGCGGGCTCGGCCCGACCGGCCGTCACGGTGCCGGCGGCGGCGTGCCGGGGAGCGGCTACTGATGAGCTTCCTGACGCCGCTCGCCGGGCTCGCCGCACTCGCCGCCGTGCTCCCGGTCGCCGCCTGGCTCGGCGGACGGACGCGCGTCGGGTCGGCGCGCCGCGCGCTCGGCCTCGAGGCGCCGCCCGGACGGTCGAGTGTCGTCCGCCCGGCGCTTGCGGCCGCCGGCGTCGCGTTGCTCGGGCTCGCGGCGGCGCAGCCGGCGCTCGACCGGAGCTCGAGCCAGAGGGTGCGCACCGACGCGCAGGCGCTCTTCGTCCTCGACACGTCGCGCTCGATGGCCGCGTCGCGCACGCCGGCCTCGCCGACGCGGCTCGACCGCGCGGTCGAGGCGGCGGTGCAGCTGCGCGCGGCGATCCCGCAGGTCCCGTCCGGCATCGCGACGCTCACCGACCGCGTGCTGCCCGACCTGCTGCCCGTCGCGGGCACGCAGAGCTTCGACGGCGTCGCGCGCCGCGCGGTCTCGATCGAGAGCCCGCCGCCGCGCAGCACATCGGTGCGCGCGACGACGTACGACGCACTGACGCAGATCGCCGCGGGCAACTACTTCGCGCCGTCGGCGAAGCGGCGGCTCGTCGTGCTGCTGACGGACGGCGAGAGCGCGCCCGTCGATGCCGGCCGGATCGCGCGGGCGCTCCCCGCGTCGAAGGGGTACCGCTTCATCTGCGTCCGGTTCTGGGGGAGCGACGAGTCCGTCTTCGACGCGAACGGGAAGCCGGAGGCCGCCTACAGGCCGGACCCGGCCGGCGGCGCGGTCCTCGCCGGGCTCGCCGCCGCGAACGGCGGCCGTTCGTTCCCGGAGAGCCGGCTCGGCGCCGCGTCGTCCCGCCTCGGTGCGCTCGCCGGCGCCGGCCCGACCGCGACGGTGCCGGGGGAGACCCGAACCCGGGTCCCGCTCGCGCCCTGGCTCGTCGCCGTTGCGCTCGTGCTCCTCGTCGCCTCGGCGATCTCGGATCCTAGGCAAGCACGATCCGGCGACCTAAGATTGACGCGGCAATGACTCGCGTCGGGCTGTGGTGGGCTTGCGCGCTGGCACTTGCGGCGCTCGCGTCCGGGGTCGTCCTGGGCGGCGCGTCGGCGCGGACGACGGCCGCCGACGTCGGCTGGGGCGGCTTCGGGAACACGCCCGACGAGCTCCGCCACTCGCCGCTGACGCAGATCGACGCGTCGAACGTCTCGAAGCTCGGTCGCCTCTTCACGGTCGACTTCCGCCAGATCGACTCGACCGTGCGCCGCGGCCAGCAGTCGTACCCGGTCGAGTCGAACGGGACGCTCTACCTCACGACGAACGACGACAACGTCTGGGCGCTCGACGCGACGACGGGCAAGGTGAAGTGGCGCTGGACGCCGGACAACGTCGCGGTCTTCCGCAACTTCGGCATCGTCGCGAACCGCGGCGTCGCGCTGTGCGACGGGCACGTCTTCGTCCTCACGCTCGACATGACGATCGCGTCGCTCGATCCCGCGACGGGCCAGCTGCAGCAGCGCGTCGCGATCGCGCAGGCGGTCCCCGGCGCGTCGTCGTCGTACGGCTACTCCGAGACGAGCGCGCCGATCTGCGCGAACCACCGCCTGATCGTCGGCGCGGCGGGGTCGGAGTACGGCGTGCGCGGATTCGTGATGGCGTACCACACGAACCTCAAGCCGGCGTGGCCGAATCCGTTCTGGACGATCCCGCCGGCCGGCACGAGCTGGCGGAAATACGGGACGCTCGTCGGCGGCGGCGTCGTGTGGACGCCGACGACCGTCGACCCGACGACGAACACGCTCTACTTCGGCACCGGCTCCGCGACGCCGCTCTACTTCCCGCAGATCCGCCCGGGCTCGAATCCGCGCGCCGACTCGCTGATCGCGGTCAACCTCGCGACCGGCCGGATGAAGTGGTGGCAGCAGCAGATGGCGTACAACGAGTGGTCGTACGACACCGCGCAGCCGCCGCTCGTCTACACGGCGAAGGTCGGCGGCAAGACGCAGCGGATCGTCTCCGTCGCGACGATGGAGGGCGTCTGGTTCGCGTACGACGCCGCGACGGGCCGGCCGATCTACCAGCGCGTGAAGGTGATCGACCGGACCGAGCATCCGGCGCTGCAGCCGGGGAAGGCGGTCGCGGTCTTCCCGTCGTCGCTCGGCGGCCTGAACTACTCGCCCGCGTCGTTCGACCCGCACACGAACTACGTCTTCAACGCGGCCGCGGAGACGGCGGCGCTCGACACGCAGGCGCAGCTGACGCCGACGCAGAAGAAGCGCAAGTTCAACCTCGGCGACGTCTTCCTCGGGCTCGCGAACGGGAACTTCGGGACGCTGCTCCCGGGCTGGCACGACCACGGCTCGATCAGCGCGATCAACGTGAACACCGGCACGCGCGTCTGGAAGTTCACGACGCCGGAGCCGGAGCGCGGCGGCGTCACGACGACGGAGAGCGGGCTCGGCTTCGCCGGCGACGGCGACGGCGTCCTGCGCGCGTTCGACCTGAAGACGGGGAAGATCCTCTGGACGTTCCAGACCGGCGCGCAGATCGCGAGCGGCGCGTCGATCTACTCCGTCGACGGCAAGGAGTACGTCGCGATCACCGTCGGCGGGACGCCGACGTCGTCGGGCGGCGGCACCGCGAGCCAGCTTCAGGTCTTCGCGCTCGGCGGCTCGCAGCAGCAGTCGCAGCCGCCGTCGCTGCCGGCGTTCGCCGTCGAGAAGGCCGCGGCGCAGCCCGCCGCTCAGCCGGTCCCGGCGGCCGCGCCGGCGAAGGTCGCGAAGCCCGCGGCGCCGCGCCACCGCGCCGCGCCGGCCGGGTTCGGGACGGTCGCGACGCCCGGCGGGCTCGTCGTCCAGCCGTGGCTCGCGAACTCGTCGAACGTGAAGACGGTGCTCGGCCGCGTCCTCTGGAACGGCGTGCCCGTCGCCGGCGCGCACGTCGTCGTCGACGGCTTCCCCGTCCCGCAGGCGACCTCGAAGAACGGGACGTTCCCGTACGACGTCGACATCACGCTCCCGCTGCGCCACGCGGTGCACCTGACCGGGCTCACCGGCGCGACCGTCCGCGGCAAGACGCTCAGCGCCGGGCAGCAGAGCGCGCTCGCCGCCGCGTCCGGCGGGTTCAGCGTCGCGTACGGCATCCACGGGCTCGCCGCGCACGCTGGCCCGAACGGCACCGTCGTCGTCACCGGGCGGGTCGCGGACACCGCGGGCTCCGCGCCGCCGCCGGTCCGGCTGCTGACGTACCAGCTCACCGGCACGATCACCGACGCGTCGGGGAAGCCGGTGCCGGGCGCGGTCGTGATCACGCGCACGCAGGACCGCGACTTCTGGACGCACTCGTCGCCGACCGACGCGAACGGCCACTACAGCTCCTTCTTCGCCGCGTCCGACGAGACCGGGACCGACCCGGTGCCGCTCGCGGTCGGCGTCGCGCTCGGCAACGTCTCGTACGGCGGGACGACCGGGACGAACGCGCCGTTCGCGCGGCTGAAGAGCGCGACGATGAACATCCAGCTCGGCAACGGGACGGCCTACACGATCCAGAAGCCGACCTCGTACACCGGCGCCGTCTACACCGGCCTCGTGCTCGGCGTCACCGTCGGCGGCAAGGTCGTGAAGCCGGTCGCCGAGCGCTGGCCCGACGCGAAGGGGAGCTTCTCGATGACGCTCCCCGCGTCGGTGCGCGGCAAGACGGTGCACCTGTGGGAGAACCAGCGGCAGTCGTTCTCGCGCTTCCCCGCGAAGCCGGGCGGTGCGATCGACCTCTCGACGTGGCCGACGCAGCTCGGCTCGAGCGTGCCGAGCGGGCTCGCGACGCTGACGATCCCCTAGCCCCGGCTACCGTGTCCGGGTGAGGCCCGCCCTCGTCGTCATCGCCGCCGCGCTCGTCGCCGCGCCGATCGCCGCCGCCGTGCTCCTGCGGCCCGGGGCGGGCACCTCCGCCGCCGTCACGCCCGTGCCGACGGCGGCAACGACGACGACCACGGCGACCACGGCGAGCGCCGCGCCGTCGTCGCCGCGCTTCCCGGCGCCGCCGGACGGAGCGGTCGTCTTCGCGCGCGAGCTCGGCGGCGACGACCTCGCGCTCGGCGTCGTCCCGCGCGCCGGCAGCGTGCTCGCGCAGGCGTCGCTCGTCTCGCAGCAGGGCACGGGGGTCACGGGACGCTCCGTCGCGTTCGTCGTCCAGGGGAAGACGGCGGCGGCGGCCGCGTGCGGCCCGGGCTGCTACCGCGCGGCGCTTCCGGTGAAGGGACGGCCGGCGACGGTCGACGTGATCGTGCGCGGCACGCCGTCGGCGCGGTGGCGCGTCGCGATGCCCGCGACGTGGCCGCCGAAGGACGGGACCGCGCTCGTCGACCGCGCCGAGGCGGTCTGGACCTCGCTCCGCTCGCTGAGCTTCGACGAGAGCCTCTCCTCCGGCACCGGCGTCACGGTGCACAGCGCGTGGCAGGTGCAGGCGCCGGACCGGCTCGCGTACCAGGTGAAGGGCGGGTGGCAGGCGGTGATCGTCGGCCCGCGCCGCTGGGACAAGCCGCCCGGCCGGGCGTCCAAGTGGGTCGAGTCGCCGCAGTCGCAGCTGACGCAGCCGATCCCGGGCTGGGTCTCCGTGAAGGACGCGCACGTGATCGGCCGGGCGACGGTCGACGGGAAGCCCGCGACGCTCGTCACGTTCTACGACCCGGGGACGCCCGGCTGGTTCGAGCTCACGATCGACGACGCGACGCTGCGGACGATGCGCGTCAACATGATCGCGACGGCGCACTTCATGCAGGACGACTACGGCGCGTTCAACGCGGCGGCGCCGATCGAGCCGCCGCGGTGACGCGAGGGCGCGTCGCAGCGCTCGCCGTCGCGCTCCTCGCCGTCGCCCCCGCCGCGAACGCCGCGGGCGGGCCGTGGTCGTCGGCGAACGGCGGGCTCGCGAGCCGCCGCGCGTCGACCGCGACCGCGCTCGACACGCGGACGATCCCGCAGCTGCACGTCCTCTGGCGGTTCCGCTTCCCGAAGAGCGCGACCGACTTCGGCGCGATCACCGCGAACCCGATCGTCGCGGGCGGCACGGTCTACGTGCAGGACTCGAGCTCGAGCGTCTACGCATTCGACGTGCGCAGCGGCGCGCTCCGCTGGAAGCGCCCGAGCTCCGCGCCGAACGACGGCCCGAACGGGCTCACGGTCGTCGGCCGCCGGCTCTACACGGCGACGGACACGACCGCGTTCGCGCTCGACGCGGCGACGGGGAAGGAGCTGTGGGCGCACCGGCTCGCAAACCGCTACGAGCAGTTCGTCGGGATCGCGCCCGTCGTCGACCGCGGCCGCGTCTACTACGCGACGCAGGGCTTCCCGCCGGGAGGCCGCGGCGCGCTCTACGCACTCTCCGCCGCGACGGGGAAGACGGTGTGGCGCTTCGACACGATCGCCGAGCCGTGGCCGCACGCCGGGGCGGGCGGCGGCGGCGCGTGGTACCCGTTCAGCGTCGACGCGGCGGGCGACGTCTACGCGGGGATCTCGAACCCGGCGCCGTGGGGCGGGTCGAAGGCGCTCCCGAACGGCGCGGCGTTCGCCGGGCCGGCGCTCTACACCGACTCGCTCGTCGTCCTGTCGGGCGCCACGGGCAAGCTCCTCTGGCACGACCAGGTGACGCCGCACGACGTCCGCGACCACGACTTCCAGGACTCGCCCGTCCTCGCGGCGCTCGGCGGGCGCGGCGTCGTCTTCGGCGCCGGGAAGGCCGGCCGCGTCGTCGCGTGGGACCGCGCGACGCACACGCGGATCTGGACGCGCGCCGTCGGTACCCACCTCAACGACCTCGGGCCGCTGCCGCGGACGCCGACGACGGTCTGCCCCGGCCTCCTCGGCGGCGTGCTGACGCCGATGGCGTACGCGGCCGGACGTCTCTTCGTCCCCGTCGTCGAGCTCTGCTCGCGGGAGAGCGCGATCACGACGCCGAGCGCGTTCGCGCGCAACCCGGCCGAGGGGAAGGGGACGGTCTACGCGCTGAGCGCGGCGACCGGGAGGACGCTGTGGCAGCGGCAGCTCGGCTCGTCGCCGTTCGGCTGCGCGACGGTCGCGCGCGACGCGGTGATCGTCCCGACCTACGACGGGCGCGTCACCGTCTTCGCCGCCGCCGACGGCCGCACGGTCTGGCAGACGCGCCTCGGCGACGGGATCAACAGCTGCCCGGCGGTCGGCCCACGCATGCTCGTCGTCGCGGCGGGCGCGCCGTACCCGGGGCTCGTGCACGGCGCCGCAGAGCTCGTGGTCTACGGCTTGAGCTAGGTGATTGCGGTGCTAATCTGGCTGCGCTTGAGGTCGTTCGCGCTCCTGCTCGTCGCCTCTCTGGGGTTCCTGGGCCTGACGACAGACGGGTCTGCCCGTCCGCAGACCACGGCCCCCGGGGGCTACCTGACGGTCCGGGTCACGATCACGGACAAGGGCGTCACGATGACGCCGAATCGCGCGCGGCGGGGCCAGACCGCGATCTTCCTCCTGTCCAACGACGCGACGACCTCGCGTGTGTTCTCCATCGGCGACGTGACGCTGACCCGTCACAGAGGGACCGGCTTCGCGGTCAAGCTCGCGCGGAACCAGCAGAAGCGGGTCCTGATGTACCTCGACTACCGCGGGCCGCTGCCGTCCTCGATCGGCAACGCCGGCAAGACCAAGGTCGTCGGCGTCTTCTGGGTCACCTGACGCGCGACTCGCTCACGGCTGCCACGCCGGAGGAGCGCTCGTCGACGGTGACACCTTCCCGGTCGTGATCGACCTCGAGGCGCCGTTCTTGAGTGTCCAGAAGACGATGCGGCCCTTGTTCACGAACAGCAGGCTCTTTCCGTCGCGCGAGAACGTCGCCGGCCCGGCATCCCGGACGAGGAGCCGGGGCGCCTTGTGCCGGCGGACGTTCTGGATGTAGAGCGCGAACACCGGGCACGGCACGCCCTCGCCGCACCCTTTGTCGCCCGGGATCGGCGCCCGGGAGCCGACGTACGTGAGCGTGGAGAGATCCGGCGCGACGGCGGTCGAGTCCATGCCGACCATCGCGTCGATGAGCGCGCCGAACCGCTTCTGGACGCGCCCCGTTCGAGGATCGATCTTCGCGAGGTCGCCGTTGGTCGGGATCACGAGCCCGTGCGGCGTCCACGACGGTCGGCCGGCCGAAGGCGCCTGGGGAAGCCGCCGCTGCCCCGCGCCGGACGCCGACATGACGTAGACCGCCCAGCCGCTCGCAGTGGGCCGTTTGAAGGCGATCTGCGTGCCGTTCGGGGACCAGGCGGGGAACCCGTCGCGGCCGTTGGTCGTCAGGCGGCGGACGTCCGTGCCGTCGACGTTCATGGTGAAGATCCCGGACCCGAGTCGCGCGAACGCGATCCGCTTTCCGTTGGGCGAGAACGCCGGGTCCTCGGCGGGATACGCGCCCTTCGTGAGCTGCTTGAGACCGGTGCCGGACGACGTGATCCGGAAGATCTGCTCGCCGCCGAGCCCCCCTGTCTGGGCCGTGAACAGGATCCATTTCGACGGTGCAGACGACCGTTGCGGCTGCCCCGAGGCTGCGGACGCCGCGGCCAGGGCGAGCCCGGCCGCGACGACGATCACGACCGGCACACGACGGTTGCGTCTCATCCAGCGGAGCATCGGGGGCCGAACTTTACACCCTCGGTGTCGGTACGATTTCCGGCATGAGACTCCGGCGCGGGCGCGCCACGCTCGCTCTCCTCCTGGTGGCGTGCGCAGTGGCCGCGGGCGGCGTGATCGCCGCGCTCATCACCACGAAGCACGGTCACGAGACCACCGGAGCACGTGCGCCGACGACCGGGATGTGGGCGCCGCTCACCGTCCCGAGGCCGAAGGTCCCGGTCATCGCCGGCGGGATTCCCGTCGACATCGATCCCATGACCGTCCCGACGTACTTCACGACGACGCTGACGCCGCTCACCGGCACGCACCGCTACCGGATGTCGATCTTCAACGTCTCGAACCTCGGCGCGATCAACGCGTTCCAGTGGTATCCGCCGGTCGGGGTGCACGTCGTCAAGTTGATCGGTAGCTCCGCGGGCCACTGTGCCGTCACGGGCCTGGAGGGTTTCGGAGGCAACCAGTTCCCGACGGTCGTCCTGAATCAGAACATCTCCTGTACCGGGCTCGACCTGAAGGCGCCGAGCTGCACGTGCCTCGGGGACGGCGGCACGGTGACCCTTTCGTTCGCAACCGACAAGGACATCGCGGTCGGCGAGGGTGATCTCAGGATGCGTTCGGCGACCGTTTCGTTCGACCGCATCCCCGGCTACGTGAAGCCGCACTCATCCAGCGCGCCGCTCGTCAAGCGGGTCGCGACCGCGAACGTCGACTCGGGTGGGCTCACCGCCCGCGAGCGAGCCGCCGCACAGAGCGCGATGGACGCCCTGCAGAACTCGAACATCCCGCTCCAGCTCGTGACGATCAGCCGGTGGGTCCAGGGCGTCCCGGCGACGTGCCGAGTCCGCCTCGTGTCGCAGAACCCGAGCAGGTACCAGGTCTACCTCTTCTGGGTTCCGTGGCTCGCCGCCGAGCCGTACGTCTGGCTCAACATGAACATCACGGGCGACCTCCGGACGAGCACGGCCCACCTCGGCACCGCCCAGCCTGTCCTTCCGGGCGGCCGGCTGAAGCCGAACGGTCAGACGATCAATCGACTGTCGGTCGACACGACGTTGCTCTCGCTGTACGGGCCGCAGCAGGCGAAGAAGGGCCGGGAGCTCATGGCCGCCCACGGAGGCGGCGTCTTCGCGAAGCCGGGCGCAACGTGCCAGGTGCTGAAGAACGGGAACCTCAGGCTCCTCCCGGCCACGTAAAACCGAAGTTGCTTTCGCCCTCAACTTGTTACCCTCGAAGATGATGCGCCTCGGCAGGAGGGCGGCGTTTCTCGCCGCAGTGATCGGGCTGGCCTTCGTCTCGGCGTCCGTCTCGGGTGCCGGCGCGACGTCGCGTGCCCGTCTCCGGGTGGTGACCGTCTACAGCGTCGCCACCGGGCTGCAGTACATCAACACGGCCGACGACCGGGCTCGCGGGCACGTCAACAACCCGCTCAACAGCACGGCGAACAAGCTCGCGCCGAAGAGCTCCGGCAGCGGGAACGGGCCGTTCGCCGGCGACGTCGCCCTCTACGCCCTGAAGCTGTACGGCAACCCGACGTTGAAGAAGCCCGCCGGCACGGCCGTCTACACGTGCTACTTCAACTACGACCGGCACGCCCTCTGCCAGGCGTACTACAAGCTGACGACCGGCGGCACTCTCGTCGCCTCCGGGCCCGTCGACTTCAACGCCTCGGGGTTCACGATCGTCGTGACCGGCGGCACGAGGAGGTATCTCGGCGCTCGAGGCGAGGCCAGGGCAACTGCCGCGCCGCGCCACTCCCAACGGATCGACTTCGAGCTGCTCCGATGAAGCGCGCGCTGGCACTCGTCGTTCTCGTGGCGGCGCTCTCGGCAACCGCTGCGTCGGGCGCGTCGCAGCAGGTCAGGGTCTACGCCGTCCCGACGACGGTGCAGTTCATGAACCACGCCGACGACCGGCTTCGCGGGATGAGCACGAACCCGTTCAACTTCAAGGCCGAGGCCGTGATCCTCGGCGCGAAGGGAAAGGAGAAGGGAAACGGCCCGTTCCCAGGCGACGACATCCTCTACGGCTTCAAGCTCTTCTCCGACGCGAAGCTCAAGAAGGCGAACGGGACGGCGCTGTTCACGTGCTACTACGCGTTCAAGAAGCTCGCGACGTGCGACTCGTACTTCGACCTCGGCATGGGCCTCGTGCTCGCGTCCGGCCAGGTGCCGTTCGGCGCGAGCCACTTCACGCTGGCCGTCACCGGCGGCACCAAGGCGTACTTCGGTGCGCTGGGACAGGTGGACTCCGTTCCGGCAAGCGGAAACGCGCAGCGGTTCGACCTCCACATGTCGGGGACACAGAAGTGACGCGCCGTCTCCCGGTCGTGGTGGCCGCAGCGGCAGTCGCGGCAACGATGGCGAGCCCGGCGGCCCCGGCTTCGGCCAAGGCACAGTCGTTCACGTTCTACGCCAAGGCCACGCACGCGCAGTTCATCAACCATGCCGACGACCGCGCGCGCGGGAACAAGGCGAACCCGTTCAACGCCGAGGCGCTTGCGACGCCGCCGAAGGCGAACAAGGGCAAGAAGGGAGCCCGCGCCGGCGACAACGCGCTCTTCAGCCTCAACGTGTACTCGAACGCCGCTCTCACGAAGCTCGTCGGCACCGCGACCTATTCCTGCACGTTCAACTTCGCCCAGGAGGCGATCTGCGAGGCCGACTTCGAGCTCAACCGCGGCACGATGATCGCGATGGGCCCGGCGAAGCTCGACGGCACCCCCATCGTCCTGGCGGTGACCGGCGGCACGGGCCGGTACGCAGGCGCCCACGGGCAGGTCACCTCGACGGGCTCGAGCACGAAGACGGGCTCCCAGGTCCTCTTCTTCCAGCTCGGCTAGCCGACCCGGACGCCCCAGACGCCTCGGGCCCCCGATCCGTCTGGGATCCAAAAAAGTTGCAGGAGCATGCATCCGAGTGCGATAGTCGTTACCTCGGCAATTATCCACTTGTCAGCGAGCGCCCCCGCCGCAAGAACCGCTCGGAGTGCTCGCCGGACAGGGTCGACAGGGAGGGGTGGATGCACCGTTCGCGTTTCGTAGTAGGGATCGCCGTTGTCGGCGCCCTGCTATGCGCCGGGTTGCTGGCGAAGTCCGCGTCGTCTCACGCGAAGAAGGCGGCGATCAACCCGTCGCCCGCGTACACCGACGCACAGCTCAGCGCTCCGTCCGGCGACAACTGGTACGAGTACTACGGCGATCTGTCCGGCGATCGCTACTCGTCGCTGAACCAGATCACCACGTCGAACGTCTCGACGCTCAAAGAGGTCTGGCACATGAGCCTCGGGACCTGCACGGCGGCGATCATCGCCGGCAATCCCGTCGTGCCGGGCGCTCCGAACGGCGCGACGAACAATCCGACGAACTGTGGCTCCATGGAGTCCAACCCGGTCGCGATCGACGGGATCCTGTACACGACGAACGCTCCGCTCGGGCAGACGTTCGCCATCGACGGCGCGACCGGGAACATCCTCTGGAAGTACACCCCGTCGTACGCAGGCGAGACGCTGCCGAACGGCGCTGCGTTCACGCCGGGTAGCGGCGGCCGCCGCGCCGGCGTGGCCGTCGGCGAGGGCAAGGTCTTCGTCGGCCTGCCGGACGGCCGGCTCGTCGCGCTCGACCAGACGACGGGGAACCCCGTCTGGGAGACCGCGGTCGGGTCGTACAAGGTCAACGCGAAGATCTCGGCAGCTCCGATCTACGTCCGCGGCCTCGTCATCGTCGGCGACGGCTCGGGCGACGGCGGCGGCGCAAGCCCGTCGCTGCAGGCGTTCCGCGCAGCGAACGGCGGTCGCGTCTGGAGCTGGAGCCCGATCCCGTCTCCGGGCGAGCCCGGCTACGCGTCGTGGAACACGAACTGCGCCGACGGCAACGGCAGCGTCAACTACGGCGGCGGCTCCTTCTGGGAGGCGCCGGTCGTGGACACGAAGCTGAACGAGCTGATCGTCGGCACCGGCAACCCGGAGCCGTGGAACACCCGCTGCCCGGGTCAGGACCTCTACACCGACTCGATCGTCGGCCTGGATCTCCACACGGGCGCGATGAAGTGGTACTTCCAGACGGCGCATCACGACACGTGGGACTCCGACCTGCCGAACAACGGCGTCATGTTCACCGGCAAGTTCAAGGTGAACGGCAAGCTCGTCACGCGGCCGGCCGTCTCGTACGTCAACAAGTACGGCATGACGTTCGTGATCGACCGCGTCACCGGCAAGCCGCTGCTGCCGGTGAAGGAGACCCCCGTTCCGCAGAACCACTCGCCGGGCGTGAACTCGTGGCCGACGCAGCCGATCCCGGCTGCGCAGAACGTGCTGTTCAACCCGGTGAACAAGCAGAACATCCCGTGCACGACGCCTGACGCGGTGACCGCGCTCGGCACGCCGTTCGCAACGTCGACGGCGCCCGACGGGAAGCCGTACAAGATCGGGTGCGCGTACACGCCGTACGACACGACGCAGTACGTCGTGACCCCGTTCGAGATGATGGACTGGCCGGCCAGCTCGTACGCACCGTCGATCAACTCGATGGTCACGTGCGGCGTCACCGGCCGCGCGACCGCCTTCGAGCAGATCCCGAAGGCCTCGCAGGTCCCGACCCTCTACGGCGGCCTCGGCGCCGCCCGCCTGGGCGTCTCCGACGGCTCGACGGCGATCAGCAACTCGGGCAACTTCACGGCCCTCAACGTGACGACCGGCAAGTACACGTGGCACCAGCACTGGCCCGCGATCTGCTACTCGGGCTCGGCCAACACGGCCGGCGGCATCACGTTCGTCGGCCACTTCGGCACCGGTGACGGGTCGAAGGGCGACGGGTACCTCGAGGCGGTCAACACGAAGACGGGTGCGTCGCTGTGGACGTCGCCGACGATGCCGTATCCGGTGTCGGCCGCTCCGATCGTCTACAGCGTCAACGGGAAGGAGTTCGTGACGGTCGAGGTCGGCGGGTCCGGCCACAACGACGTCACGCGCCCGAACGGCCTGCTCGATCCGCGGCGCGTCCGCGGCGATCTGGTCTACACGTTCGCGCTTCCGTAACGAGAAACGCAGCAGGGCGGCGGCCGTCACAGGCCGCCGCCCTCTTCTCTGGGGTCTAGTGGTGGACATAGGTCAGGAGGAATCTGGATGCGTCGTCATGTAAGGCGGGCAGGCGTGCTCGTCGCTCTTGCCGGAGCCGGGGTTCTCGCCGGGGTGTTCCTGCCCGCGGGGAGCGCGAGCCCGACCCGCGCGCACGCGACGGTGACGATCAACGTCGCCGCGTCGGAGTGGAGGTTCACGCTGTCGAAGCGGACCGTCCCCGTGGGCACGACCGTGATCTTCAAGGTCACGAACAAGGGGAAGATCGGCCACGACTTCCAGATCGCCGGCAAGAAGACGAAGCTGCTCAATCCCGGTCAGAGCACGACGCTGACCGTGAAGTTCCTGAAGAAGGGGAAGTTCCCGTACATCTGCACCGTGACCGGCCACGCCCGGCTCGGGATGCAGGGCGTCTTCGGCGTCGGCGTCACCGCGCCTCCGACCACGACGCCGACGGGGACGACGACCACGACGACGGGCACCGTCGGCAATGCCCAGACGACGGTGACGGTGAACATGGTCGAGTACTCGTTCCAGCTGTCGCAGACGACGATCCCATCCGGCCAGGTCACGTTCGTGATCAAGAACAGCGGGGCTGAGGTCCACAACTTCGACCTCAACGGCCAGCACAGCGGAGCGCTCCTCTCGCCGGGCGCCACCGAGACCTGGACGGTCTCGCTGCCGGCGGGGCAATACCTCTACACGTGCGACGTGCCCTTCCACGTCGACCGAGGGATGACGGGAGTCATAACCGTCACACCCTGATCCGCGGCGGCGGCGGGGGAGGCCTGCCCTCCCCCGTCAGCCGCGGATGTACGTCGCGCCTTCGAAATTCGTCCCCGTCGCGGGGACCTGTGCCGGGACCTGGAACGTGCGGAAGCCGCGGCCGCGCGGCTCGACGATCCAGAAGAACGGCTTCGCCTCGCCGCCGGCGACGAGGTCGCCTGCGTAGCGCACACATGGCCCGGTGGTCGTCGGCGCTCGGTCTGGCGGCCGTCGTCGTCGGCGCCGTCGCGACGCTCGGTCTAGCTTGCCAGCTCGACCGCGATCGCCTCGAGCGACGCGAGGTTGTGGCCGCTCGAGAAGACGTCGACGTACGGCAGCGCGGCCTCCATGCCGCGCGCGAGCGGCTCGTACGCCGGGTCCTTCTTCAACGGGTTGAGCCACACGATCCGGTGCGCGAGCCGGTGGAGCCGCGCCATCTGCTCGGCGAGGAGCGCGGGCTCGCCGACGTCGAGCCCGTCGGAGCAGACGACGACGATCGCGCCGCGGGCCGAGCCGCGGTGGCCCGTGCCGTCGAGGAACTCCTTCAGCGACTCGCCGATGCGCGTGCCGCCCTCCCAGTCGACGACCTGCGCCGCCGCGCGGCGGAGCGCCTCGTCCGGGTCGGAGACCGCGAGCGCGCGCGTCGCCGACGTGAGGCGCGTCCCGAAGCAGTAGACCTCGGTGCGCGGCTGGATCCGTCGCAGCGAGTGCGCGAGCACGAGCAGCGCCTGCGAGTGCTCCGCCATCGAGCCCGAGACGTCGAGGAGCAGGATCAGCGGGCGCGGCGCGCGGCGGCGCTCGCGGAAGCGGCGGTCGAACGGCTCGCCGCCGGTGCGGAGCGAGCGGCGGAGCGTGCGCGGGAGGTCGAGCGGGCCCGCGTTCGACGCTCGCCGCCGGCGCGAGCGGCGGCGCGGCAGCGCGCGCGCGAACCCCGCGGCGAGTTGCGCGATCTCGTCGAGCTCCTCGCGCGTGCAGCGGTCGAAGCTCTTCCTGCGGAGGATCTCGACGCGGCTCGCGAGCGCGACCGCCGGGTTCGACGCGTCGCCCGCGTCGCCCTCGGGCCCCTCGTCGAGGCCCGCCGTGACGAGCCGGACGTGCGGCTTCGGCGGCGGCAGCGCGATCGGCGCGAGCTGCGCGCCGAAGAACTCGCGGAAGACGCGGTCGTACGTCGGGATCTCCTCGCGCCGCGCGACGAGCGTCGCGCGCCCGGCCCAGTAGAGATCGGTCGGCGCGAGGAGCGACGCCGCGCGGCAGAACTCCGCGGTCGCGCCCGTCCCGGCCGGCAGTCCCTGCCCGCGGAGCGCGCGGGCGAACTCGACGAGCGTCTTCGTCTCGTCAGCCACCGAGGCCGGCGGCCTCGACCGCGCGCAGGTCGTCGCGGTTCTTCACCGCCCAGCCGAGCGTCTGGAGCGCGTCCGGGCCCGCCGCCTCCTCCGCGCCGAGGAGCGCGAGCGCGCGCGCCCAGTCGATCGCCTCGGCCGCGCCCGGCGGCTTCACGAGGTCGAGGTCGCGCAGCCGCGAGACCGCCTCGGCGACGGAGCGCGCGAGCCGCAGCGGCACCTCGGGCGCGCGCAGCCGGATGATCTCGACCTCGCGCTCGAGGTCCGGGAACTCGATCCAGTGGTAGAGACAGCGGCGCTTCAGCGCGTCGTGCAGCTCGCGCGTCCGGTTCGACGTCACGACGACCGCGGGCGGCACCTCCGCGGCGATTGTCCCGATCTCCGGAACGGTCACCGTGTAGTCCGAGAGGATCTCGAGCAGGAACGCCTCGAACTCGTCGTCCGCGCGGTCGAGCTCGTCGATGAGGAGCACCGCGCGGTCGCCGGCGCGGATCGCCTTCAGCAGCGGGCGCTCGACGAGGAAGTCCGGCCCGTAGAGCTCGGAGGCGTGCGCGCGCACGTCGAGCTCGCCGGCCTGGAGCGCCCGCGCGTAGAGCAGCTGGCGCGCGTAATCCCATTCGTAGAGCGCCTGCGAGGCGTCGATGCCCTCGTAGCACTGGAGCCGGATCAGGTCGGCGTCGAGGAGCCGCGCGAGCGTCTTCGCGACCTCGGTCTTGCCGACGCCCGCCTCGCCCTCGAGGAGCAGCGGCCGGCGCATCTCGAGCGCGAGGAAGATCGACGTCGCGAGCCCCCGGTCCGGGAGGTAGTCGGCGTCGCGCAGCGCGCCCTCGAGCTCGTCGACCGATCCGAAACGCATTGGCTCATCGTACGGGCGTATGCTCACTCCGTCACGACAAAGGAGGCGGTTTCGTGTACCCGTCCCGGTTCGATTACGTCGTCCCGTCGAGCGTGGGCGAGGCCGTCTCGCTCCTCGGCGAGCACGGCGACGAGGCCAAGGTGCTGGCGGGCGGCCAGAGCCTCATTCCCCTGTTGAAGCTTCGGTTTGCCTCGCCGAGCGTGCTCGTGGACGTGAACCGGATCGCCGAGCTCGAGGGCCTGTCGCAGGAGAACGGCTACCTGCGGATCGGCGCGCTCGTGCGGACGAAGCAGTGCGAGCGCTCGGATCTCCTCAAGGGCCGCTACGGCGTGCTCGGGACCGCGGCGCCGCAGATCTCCGACCCGATCGTGCGCAACCTCGGCACCGTGTGCGGCTCCGTCGCGCACGCCGACCCGCAGGGCGACTGGGGCTCCGCGCTCATCGCGGCCGGCGCCAGCGTCGTCGCGCAGGGGCCGTCGGGGACGCGCGAGATCCCGGTCTCCGACTTCTTCGCCGGGCCGTTCACGACGGCGCTCGAGCCGACGGAGGTCGTGACCGAGGTACGCGTGCCGGACCCGGGCGCGCGCGCCGGCGGGAGCTACCAGAAGCTCGAGCGGAAGGTCGGCGACTTCGCGACCGTCGCGACCGCGGTGCAGGTCGAGCTCGACGGCGGCGGCAAGATCGCACGTGCCGGCATCGCGCTCACCGCGGTCGGCCCGACGAACATCCACGCCGCGCGCGCGGAGCAGGCGCTCGCCGGAACGGAACCAGACGACGACGCGTTCGCCGAGGCGGCGCGGCTCGCCGCCGAGGACGCGCAGCCGATGGCCGACCACCGCGGCAGCGAGGAGTACAAGCGCAACCTCGTCAGGGTCTTCGTCGAGCGCGGTCTCCGCGCTGCGGCGCAATCTGCGGCATCCGCCGCGTGAGCGAGAGGAGCGAACCATGAGCGAGACGATGAGCGCACCTCCCGCGACGCGCGAGGTGACGGTGACCGTGAACGGCGAGGCGCGGAGCGCGGAGGTCGAGCCGCGGCTGCTCCTCGCGCACTTCCTCCGCCGGACGCTCGGGCTGACGGGCACGCACATCGGCTGCGACACGACGAGCTGCGGCGCGTGCACCGTCCTGCTCGACGGCGTGCCGGTGAAGTCGTGCACCGTGCTCGCGGTGCAGGCGGACGGCCGCAGCGTGCAGACCGTCGAGGGCCTCGCGGCCGGCGGGACGCTGCATCCGGTCCAGCAGGCGTTCCACGAGCAGCACGGCCTCCAGTGCGGCTACTGCACGCCGGGGATGATGCTGACCACCGTCGCCCTGCTCGAGGAGAACGCCGACCCGTCGGAAGAGGAGATCCGCTGGGCGCTCTCCGGTCAGATCTGCCGCTGCACGGGCTACCAGAACATCGTCAAGGCGGTGCAGCAGGCCGCCGCCGCGCTGCGGGAAGGGAGCTAGTCATGGCGTCCACGGAGATCCGCGGTCTCGGCCATTCCGTCGAGCGCAAGGAGGACGCGCGCTTCATCCGGGGCCGGGGGAACTACGTCGACGACGTCGTGCTCCCCGGGATGCTGCACATGGAGCTGTTGCGCTCGCCGTACGCGCACGCGCGCATCAAGGGCATCGACACGGCGGCCGCGTCCGCGCTGCCGGGCGTCGTCGCGGTCGTCACCGGCGAGCTGATGGCGCAGCACAACCTCGCCTGGATGCCGACGCTCTCCGGCGACACGCAGGCCGTGCTCGCGACGGACAAGGTCCGCTTCCAGGGCCAGGAGGTCGCGGCGGTGATCGCCGAGGACCCGTACGTCGCGAAGGACGCGCTCGAGCTGATCGAGGTCGACTACGAGCCGCTGCAGCCGGTCACGACGCCGCAGCAGTCGCTCGCGGAGGGCGCGCCGCTGATCCGCGACGACAAGGAGGGCCAGGCCGACAACCACGTCTACCACTGGGAGGCCGGCGACAAGGACGCGACGGACAAGGCGTTCGCCGAGGCCGACAAGGTCGTGGAGCTCGACACGTTCTATCCGCGCTGCCATCCCTCGCCGCTCGAGTGCTGCGGCTGCGTCGCCGACGTGAACCCGGCGACGGGAAAGGCGACGATCTACATGACGTCGCAGGCACCGCACGCGCACCGCACGCTGTTTGCGATCGTCGCGGGGCTCCCGGAGCAGAACATCCGCATCATCTCGCCGGACATCGGCGGCGGCTTCGGCAACAAGGTGCCGATCTACCCGGGCTACGTCATCGCGACCGCGGCGTCGCTCCTCATCGGCCGCCCGGTGAAGTGGATCGAGGACCGCACGGGCAACCTCATCTCGACCGGCTTCGCACGCGACTACCACATGCACGGCGAGTTGGCGATCAAGGGCGGGAAGTTCACCGCCCTCCGCGTGAAGATGCTCTCCGACCAGGGCGCGTTCTACGCCGACGCGCAGCCGACGAAGTTCCGCGCCGGCCTGTTCCACATCGTCACCGGGTCGTACGACATCCCGGCCGCGCACGTCGAGACGGACGGCGCGTACACGAACAAGGCGCCCGGCGGCGTCGCGTACCGCTGCTCGTTCCGCGTCACGGAGGCGTCGTATCTCATCGAGCGCCTCGTGCAGACGGCGGCGTACGAGCTCGGCGTCGACCCGGCCGAGCTGCGGAAGGACAACTTCATCAAGCCGGAGCAGTTCCCGTACCTCTCGGCGACCGGGTTCGAGTACGACTCGGGCGACTACGACGCCGCGATGGACCTCTGCCTCGCGAAGCTCGGCTACGCCGAGCTTCGCGCCGAGCAGGCGAAGGCGCGCGCCGAGGGGCGGCTGCTCGGGATCGGGCTCGCCTCGTTCACCGAGGTCGTCGGCGCGGGGCCGCGCCACACGTACGACATCGCGGGTCTTGCGATGTTCGACTCGGCGGAGCTGCGCATCCACCCGACGGGGAAGGCGATCCTGAAGCTCGGCGTGAAGTCGCAGGGCCAGGGCCACGAGACGACGTTCGCGCAGATCGTCGCCGAGGAGCTCGGGATCCCGCCGGAGGACGTCGAGGTGCAGGAGGGCGACACCGACAACACGCCGTACGGGCTCGGCACGTACGCGAGCCGGTCGACGCCGACCGCCGGCGCCGCGACCGCGGTGATCTCGCGCAAGCTCCGGGCCAAGGCGAAGGCGATCGCGGCGCACCTGCTCGAGTGCTCCGAGGACGACCTCGAGTGGAATGCGCCGCGCTTCACGGTGAAGGGCGCGCCCGACCGCGGCGTCTCGATCCAGGACACCGCGTTCGCCGCGTACACGAACCTCCCCGACGGGATGGAGGCCGGGCTCGAGGGCGTGACGTACTACGACCCGCCGAACATGACGTTCCCGTTCGGGACGTACGCGGTCGTCGTCGAGATCGACCGCGGCACGGGCGCGTGGAAGCCGCTCCGCGTCGTCGCCGTCGACGACTGCGGCGTGCGCATCAACCCGATGATCGTCGAGGGCCAGATCCACGGCGGACTGACCGAGGGCTACGCGATCGCGGCGATGGAGCTGATCGACTTCGACGAGGACGGCAACTGCATCGGCTCCAACTTCATGGACTACCTGATCCCGACCGCGTGGGAGACGCCGCACTTCGAGCTCGGCGAGACCGTGACGCCGTCGCCGCACCATCCGATCGGCGCGAAGGGCGTCGGCGAGTCGGCGACCGTCGGCTCGCCCGCCGCGTACGTCAATGCGATCGTCGACGCGCTCGCGCACGCGGGCGTCCGCAATCTCGAGATGCCCGTCACGCCCGACAAGGTGTGGGCGGCGCTGAACGAGGTGGGCCTCGCGGAATGACGCAGCGCCGGCAAGAGGTGCTCGTGGAAGCCGGACGGCTCGCCGCAAAGGGCGAGCCGTTCGCCCTCGCGACCGTCGTGAGCGTGAAGCGGCCCGCGTCGGCGCGGCGCGGCGACCGCGCGCTCGTCACCGCGGACGGCGCGATCGTCGGCTGGGTCGGCGGCGCGTGCTCGGAGCCGATCGTCGTCCGCGAGGCGCTCCGCGCGGTCTCCGAGGGGACGCCGCGGCTCGTCCGCATCGGCCCGGAGGGGACCGCGGCCGGGCCGGGCGAGGACGTCGTCTGCGCCGACAGCCACTGCGCCTCGGAGGGGACGGTCGAGGTGCTCGTCGAGCCGCAGCTCCCGGGGCCGCTCCTCGCCGTCGTCGGCGACGGGCCGGCGGCGCGCACGCTCGCCGAGCTCGCGCGGACGGTCGGCTGGCGCGTCGTCTCGCAGCCCGACGCGGGCGCCGAGGCGGTCGTCGTCGCGACGATGGGGACGCGGGACGAGGAGGCGCTCGCCGCCGCGCTCGCGCTCTCCGCGGACTACGTCGCGCTCGTCGCGTCGTCGCGCCGCGCCGGCGTCGTCCTCGACGCGCTCCGCGCGCGGGGGATCTCGGAGGAGGAGCTCGCGCGCGTCCGCAGCCCGGCCGGGCTCGACCTCGGGCCGTGCACGCAGGAGGAGATCGCCGTCGCCGTCCTCGCCGAGCTCGTCGCGTGGCGCCACGCGCGCACACCCGCTGCGGAGCCGCTCGCCGAGGCGATCGACCCGGTCTGCGGGATGACCGTCTCGATCACGGGTGCGGCCGCCACTGCGGAGATCGACGGCGTGACGTATTACTTCTGCAGCCAGCACTGTCGTCATTCGTTCGTGGAGGCCAACCGTTGAAGATCGAGAACTCGTTCGAGGTCGACGCGCCGCCGGAGGCGGCGTGGGCGCTCTTGATGGACGTGCCGCGCGTGATCCCCTGCATGCCCGGTGCGACGCTCGCCGAGACCGTCGACGACGATCACTGGAAGGCGAAGCTCGCGGTGAAGCTCGGGCCGATCTCGCTCTCGTTCGACGCGGACGTCACCCGTGAGTCCGCGGACGAGGCGGCGCGGCACGCCGTGCTCGCGACGAACGCGCGCGAGTCGCGCGGCCGCGGCAGCGCGACCGCCACGATCGCGTCGACGCTCTCGGAGCAGGACGGCGGCACGCGCGTCGACATCGTCACCGACCTCACGCTCACCGGCCCGGTCGCGCAGTACGGCCGCGGCATGGTGCAGTCCGTCGCGGGCCAGCTCACGGCGCAGTTCGCGACGTGTCTCCAGAAGCAGCTCGCCGCTCCCGCTCCCGCCGCCGACGTCGCGGCGGGCAACGGCGCGGCGGCTCCTGCGGCGGCGGCAGCCGCGGAGCCGGCGAAGCCCGTCTCGGGCCTCAGTCTCGGCTTCCGCGCGTTCCTCGACATGATCACCAGCCCGTTCCGGAGGAAGAAGCCATGAACGCGATCACGGTCACGGTCAACGGCGAGCGCCGCGAGGCGGAGGTGGAGGCGCGGCAGCTCCTCGTCTACTTCCTCCGCGAGCAGCTCGGCCTCACCGGCACGAACGTCGGCTGCGACACGTCCACCTGCGGCTCCTGCACCGTCCTCGTCGACGGCCGCTCCGTGAAGGCGTGCACGCTCCTCGCCGTCCAGGCGGACGGCGCCGAGATCACGACGATCGAGGGCCTCGCGTCGAACGGCGAGCTGCACCCGCTGCAGCGCCACTTCCACGAGAGCCACGGGCTCCAGTGCGGCTACTGCACGCCGGGGATGATCATGGCGGCGCTGTCGCTGATCGAGGAGAACGGCGTGCTCGACGACGCGGCGATCCGCGAGGGGCTCGAGGGGAACCTCTGCCGCTGCACCGGCTACGAGAACATCGTCGCCGCCGTCCGGAACGCGTCCGTCGAGCTCGCGGGGGCATCCTCGTGAGCGCCGCGACGCAGGAGGCCACGAAATGGGTCGGGCAGGGCATCCTCCGCAAGGAGGACCCGGAGCTCGTCACCGGGCAGGCGCGGTACGTCGACGACCTGACGCTGCCGGGCATGGTGTGGATGTCGGTCGTGCGCAGCCCGCACGCGCACGCGCGGATCACGAAGGTCGACCTTTCTGCCGCACTGTCGAAGCCCGGTGTCGTCGCGGCGTTCTCCGGCGAGGACCTCGCGTCCGAGTTCGCCGCCGGGCTGCCGTGCGCGTGGCCGATCCCGACGACGCACTGGCCGGAGCCGTTCGACTCCGACCCGAAGCTGCCGACGCACTGGCCGCTCGCGCGCGACAAGGCGCGCTTCGCCGGCGACGGCGTCGCGGTCGTGATCGCGGACTCGCGCGAGCACGCCGTCGACGCGGCCGAGACGGTCGTCGTCGACTACGACGTCCTCGACCCGGTGCTCGACCTCGAGACCGCGGCCGGCGGGCCGGCCGTCCACGACGAGATCCCCGACAACAAGACGTACACGTGGAGCCTCTCCGGCGGAAACCAGGACGTCTTCCTCGAGGCGCCGGTGCTCGTGCACGAGCGCTACGTCCATCCGCGGCTCGTCCCGAACGCGATCGAGCCGCGCGGCGTGCTCGTGCAGCCGGTCGCCGCGCAGGGCGAGTTCACGATCTGGTCGGCGACGCAGATCCCGCACATCCTGCGCACGACGCTCGCGCTGACGCTCGGGATCCCCGAGTCGAAGCTCCGCGTGATCGCGCCGGACGTCGGCGGCGGCTTCGGCTCGAAGCTCAACGTCTACGCGGAAGAGGTGCTCTGCCTCGCGGTCGCGCGCCGCCTCGGCACGCCGGTGAAGTGGATCGAGGACCG
>DATJOZ010000118.1:0-4728 GCA_035506655.1 Gaiellaceae bacterium | reverse complement strand
CGCTAGGAGTACAGGCCCGGCTCGATCTCGACGGGCTCCAGCGTTCGCCGCTGGAGCCCGTCGTCGGCCCGCGCGCGCCGCGCCGCCTCGCCGCAGCTGACGAACTCGACGTCGCCGGCGGCGAGCGCGTGCTCGATCAGCTTCCGCAGCACCACGACCCGGTGCGGGCGGCCGGAGAGGAACGGGTGGCAGGTGAGCACGAACAGGCAGCCGTAGCGGCGCATCGCGTCGAGCTCGCTTGTCCAGAGATCGAGCACCTTCTGCGGCGACTCGATCGGGCTGCGGAACGGGGGATCCGGGAGGTACGCGTACTGCTCCCAGTCGTCGAGCGACCAGTGCACCGGCAGCTCGACGATCTCGCCCGCGTCCGTGTCGAGCAGGTACGGCCGGTCGGAGTCCATCAGCGACGAGTCGTAGTCGAAGCCGTGCTCCGCGACGATGCGCGGCGTCCGCCACGCGGGCTCCCAGCTCGGGCAGCGGAAGCCGCGCGGGTCGGCGCCGGCGCGGCGCAGCGTCTCGAGCGCGCGCTCGAAGTCCGCGCGCTCCTCGTCCTCCGTCTGCGAGACCGGCGAGAAGTGCGCGTACGAGTGGTGCCCGATCTCGTGGCCGTCGGCGAGGATCGCCTCGACGATCCCCGGCCAGCGGTCGACGGTGAGCCCGGGGACGAAGAACGTGCCCGGCAGCGAGTACTCGCGCAGCAGCGCGAGGATCCGCGGGCCGCCGCGGCGCGGCCCGTACGCCTGGTGGCTCATCACGCCGGCGTTCAGCGCGTGGCGCGCGCCCTCGGCGAGGATCGGCGACTCGGCGTCGACGTCGAAGGTGAGGCAGGCGAGGATGCCCATCAGGGTGCGCCTCCGACCGCTCGGAGCGCGAGCAGGTCGTAGAGGACGTTCGCGCCGGCGAGCGCGGTCACGTTGCCGGGGCCGTCGTAGGACGGCGCGACCTCGACGACGTCGCAGCCGGCGAGCGTGATCCCGCGGAGCGCGCGGAGGAACGCGAGCGCCTCCGCCGTCGAGAAGCCGCCGACCTCCGGCGTCCCGGTTCCGGGCGCGAACGCCGGGTCGAGGAAGTCGATGTCGAACGAGAGGAACACGGGCCGGTCGCCGACCTTCGCGCGCACGAGCTCTCCGTACGCGGCGGCGCCGAGGTCGCGGAGCTCGTCCGTCGTCAGCACGGTGAAGCCGATGTCGCGCGCCGCCTGCAGGTCCTCGGCGCCGTAGAGCGAGCCGCGCATCCCCGCCTGCACCGACGCGGTCGTGTCGAGCAGCCCCTCCTCCGCCGCGCGCTTGAACGTCGTCCCGTGGAAGAACTTCTGCCCGAAGTACGCCTCCCACGTGTCGCCGTGCGAGTCGAGCTGCACGAGCGCGAGCGGGCCGTGCCGCCGCGCGATCGCGCGCAGCTCCGCGAGCGTGATCGAGTGGTCGCCGCCCATCGCCGCCGGGAACACGCCCGCGTCGACGATCGGCGCGAGCGCCTCCTCGATCTGCGCGTACGTCCGCTCGGTGTCGCCGGGCGACACGGGAACGTCGCCGTAGTCGACGATCGACAGCGAGTCGACGACGTTCACGTCGAGCGCCGGGTTGTACGGACGGAGCAGCGACGACGCGGAGCGGATCGCCTCCGGCCCGAACCGAGGGCCGGTGCGGAAGCTCGTCGCGGTGTCGAACGGGATCCCGTAGACCGCGGCGTCGACGCCCGCGAGGTCGGTGACGTGCGGGGCGCGCATGAACGTGCGGATCCCCGCAAAGCGCGGGATCACCTGCGCGTCGAGCGGCCTGTACGGCGGCTGCGCCATCGCGGGACCCTAACGCGAGCCTCTTTTACCTGCTCCGTACAGGGCGTCCGCTACCCTCGAGGCGCTGTGGGGGTCGTGCACGCCTTGACTCGCCGTGCCTGCCTGGCGCTCCTCGTCGCCGCAGCCGCGCTCGCCGCCGCCCCCGGTGCCGGCGCAGCGTCGTACGCGAAGGGACTCGACGTCTCGCACTGGAACGGGAGCGTCGACTGGATCCAGGTCGTCGGCGGCGGGTACACGTTCCTGTTCGCGAAGGCGACCGAGGGGACGACGCTCACCGACCCGACCTACGCGATCAACCGCGCCGGGACGAACGGGATCGGGATGCGGTTCGGCGCGTACCACTTCGCGCGGCCCGGCGGCTCCGGCGACTCCGGCATCGCCGCGAACGCGATCGCGCAGGCGGACTACTTCGTCGGCGTCGCGCAGCCGGCCGCCGGCGACCTGCCGCCGGTGCTCGACCTCGAGACGAAGGGCACGCTCGCGATGGCCGGGCTTCAGAAGTGGACGCAGGCGTGGCTCGCGGAGGTGTACGCCCGCACCGGCGTGCAGGGGGTCATCTACGCGTCGCCGAGCTTCTGGAAGACGGCGCTCGGCGACACGACGTCGTTCGCGACGTCGGGCAACCGCCTCTGGATCGCGCACTGGACGAAGAACGCGAGCCCGACGGTCCCCGCGGCGAACTGGGCCGGAACCGGCTGGACGTTCTGGCAGTGGACCGACTGCTCGAAGATCCCCGGCTTCGTCCACTGCAGCGACGGCGACCGGATGAACGGGACGAACCCGGCGACGATGGCGATCAGGTCGTTCCCGACCGGCGCGCCCGCGATCGCGACGGCGCCGGCCGTCGTCGGGACGCCGAAGGCGGGAACCGTGCTCGCCGGCGTGCCAGGCACGTGGAGCGGCGGCAAGCCGGTGTCGTTCACATACCAGTGGCAGCGCTGCGACGCGACCGGCGCGAGCTGCGTCCCGATCCTCGGTGCGACGCTCGAGACGTACAAGCCGGTGACCGCGGACGTCGGCCGCACGCTCGTGCTCTCGGTCACGGCGACCGCGGCGAAGGGCACCGCCTCCGCGTCGTCCGCGCCGACGCTCGCGATCGCGCCCGCGGGAAGCGGCACCGCGAGCCGTCCCGCCGTGCTCACCTCGCCGCAGGTCGTCGGCACGCTCACCGCGGGGCAGGTCCTGACGGCGAACCCGGGAACGTGGAGCGGCTCGCCGGCGTCGTACACGTACGAATGGCGGCGCTGCGACTCGACCGGCGCGTCGTGCGTCGCGGTCCCGAACGCGACGACCTCGACGTACACGCTGACGCCCGACGACATCGGCTCGACGCTCTCCCTCGTCGTCACGGCGACCGGGAAGGGCGGCGCCACGTCGGTCACCGCGCCGACGACGGCCGCGATTGCCGCGGCGCCGATCCCCGCCGCGGTCGTCGGCACGCTCGTCGCGCCGCAGGGCGGCGCCGGCGCCGTCGTCACGGACGACGGCCGGGCAACGGTGACGTGGCAGCCCGGCGCGGTGCCGGCCGGCGCGTCGGTCTCGCTCGCCGGCGCGACGCAGACGCTCGCCGTGCCCGACACGCCGGTCTCGCTCGCCGTCGCGACCTCGCTCACGTCCTTCCCGTGGCCGCTCGACCTCGCGTACGCCTCCGCCCCGCTCCACCAGGTCGTCGGCTACTCGAGCGACGGCCGGATCTGGACGCCGGTGCCGCCGGTGACCGGGACGACGCTGCCGCTCGGGATGCGGCTCGGCGCGTACGACGACGGGACGGCGCAGCACGTCCTGACGGAGATCCCCGGCAGCTTCGCGCTCTTCGTCCCCGGCGCGTGGGGCGACCCGTCGCTCGTCTCGGCGCGCGCCCCGGTGCTGACGCGGCTCGCGAAGGCGCACGCGACCCGAGAGCCCGGGAAGGTCGTGCTCGTGACGGCGCGGCTCTCGGTCGACTCGCAGACGAAGCTCTACGCGAACGCGTACGGCCCGACCGCGCGGCCGTCGATCCTGCCGCGCGGGTCGATCCTCGGCACGCCGCTCCACGGCGCAGCGACGAAGACCGCGCGGGCCGAGCTCCTGAAGCCGGGCACGATCGACATCCGGCTCCGACTCAGCGGCAGGCAGCTCCCGCCCGGCTCGACGGGGAGGATCGTCGTGACGGCGATCGACCCGTGGGGGCGGAAGGCGAGCTTCGGCCTCGGCTTCAAGACGCCGTAGACTCGCGCGCATGGCGCCCGACCTCGTCGTCCGCAACGCGCGGCTCCTCGACGGGAGCCTCGTCGACCTCGCCGCCGAGGGCGGGCGGTGGACGCGGGTCGGCGCGGTCGACACGGACGGCGCCGAGGAGATCGACGCCGACGGCCGGCTCGTGACGCCGCCGCTCGTCGACTGCCACCTCCACCTCGACGCGTCGCTCACCGCCGGCAGTCCGCGCTGGAACGAGTCGGGAACGCTGATCGAGGGGATCCACGTCTGGGGCGAGCTGAAGCCGAGCCTCACCGAGGACGACGTCTTCGCGCGCGCACACGAGATCGTCCGCTGGTCGGTCGCGCAGGGGACGCTCTTTATCCGCGCGCACGCCGACGTGTCCGGCGAGAACGAGGCGATGGTGCGCGGCCTGCTGCGCCTGCGCGACGAGGTCGCGGACCTCTGCACGATCCAGGTCACTGCGTTCCCGCAGGACGGGATCTTCGCGCACGACGGCGACGAGGAGCGGCTCGAGAACGCGATCCGCCTCGGCGTCGACTGCGTCGGCGGGATCCCGCACTACGAGCCGACGTCGGAGCTCGGGCTGCGCGAGGTCCATCGCGTCTTCGAGCTCGCGAAGCAGCACTCGCGGCGGATCGACGTGCACTGCGACGAGACGGACGACCCGAGCTCCCGCTTCCTCGAGGTGATGGCGGACGACACGGTGAAGTTCGGGCTCGGTGGGCGCGTCACCG
>DATJOZ010000117.1:0-9534 GCA_035506655.1 Gaiellaceae bacterium | reverse complement strand
CGCTAGGCCGCGCCGACCTCGGCGAGATACGCGTCGGCCTTGTCCGGGAACATGAACCACTCGAAGTAGTCGCGCGGGTCGTCGAACCCGTTCACGAACCGGTGCGCGATCGCCGTGCTCTCGTTCCCCGCCTGGAGGAGCTTCAGGACGTGCTCCGGCGGCGGCGAGAGGAGCGCGTTCGTCCACGTCGTCGCGAACTGGCCGTAGCCCTCCCAGAAGCGCTCGAACGCGGACTCCATGAACGCGCGGTCGAACGGCGCGTCGCCGTGCTCCGCGATCGCGGCGAGGTACGCGGCCGCCATCTTCGACGCGTTGTTCGAGCCCTGGCCCGTGATCGGGTCGTTCAGCATGATCGCGTCGGCGAGCCCGAGCACGAGCCGGCCCGACGGGAGCTCCGCGACCGGCTTCCGCACCGTCGGCGGGAAGCGGCCGGCGAGGATCCCGTTGTCGTCGGTGAGCTCGCAGTCGCGCGACCGCTCGCCCTCCCACGGCAGGAACGTGTCGAGGATCCACTTCGACTTCGCGAGGTGCTCCGCCGGTGTCGTCACGTCGCCCCAGCAGTCCATCGGGCCGCCGGGGATCCCCTCGAAGACCATGATCTCGCACGCCCCCGTCGTCGTCAGCGCGGGGAACACGAAGTACTCGCCGACGGTCGGAATGAGGTTGAAGCACACCGCGGAGTACTCGGGCCGCGGCGTCATCCCGGTGACGTACGTGAGCGCGAGCGCGCGCATCGGCTGGTCGTACGGCGAGCGGTCCGGGTCGCGCTCGAAGAGCCGCACGATCTCGCCCTTGCCCGCCGCGACGACGACGAGGTCGTTCTCCTGCGTGTAGCGCTCGAGCTCGTCGACGCCGGCGTCCTCGATCACGAGGCGGCCGCCGCGCTTCTCGAGCTCCTCCATCCAGCCCGGCATCTTCACGCGCTGGTCGACGGACTGCGCGTACGCGTCGAGCCGCGACGCCCAGTCGATCACCTTGCCGGTCGGCGTCTCGACGCCGGGCGGCGCGGGCACCGCGAGCGAGATCCCCTCGACGGGCGGGCACTGCTCCTCCCAGAAGTTGATCCCGAGGTCGCGCTCGTGCTGGAGCGCCGCGTCGAACATGCACTGGCTCGACATCACCTTTCCGTCGCGCACGTCGTCCGGCGTGCGGTTCGAGACGACGGTGACGTCGTGGCCGGCCTGGAGGAGGCCGAGCGCGAGCTGGAGCCCGGCCTGGCCGCCGCCGACGATGAGAATCGCGCTCATGTGAGCCTCCTAGTCATCGTGCGAGAGCTTCTTCATTCGGCGAGCTTCGGGATCGCGGGCTCCGTGCCCTCGGGGCCGAGGGCGGAGTAGCCGCCGTCGACGGCCCAGTCGGCGCCGGTGACGAAGGACGCGTCGTCGGAGCAGAGGAACAACACGACGTTCGCGACCTCCTCCGGATTCCCGACGCGGCCGAGGACGTGGAACGGCGACGCGACGCGGTCGGTCTTCGCGCGGTCGTCGCCCGTCAACTCGACCATCACCCTCGACCAGGTCCAGCCGGGCGAGACCGAGTTGACGCGGATGTTGTCGGGCGCGAGGTCGAGCGCCATGTTGCGCGTCAGCTGCACGATCGCCGCCTTGCTCACGGGGTAGAGCCAGCGGCCGGTCTGCGCGACCTTCGCCGAGATCGACGCGAAGTTGACGATCGCACCCCCGCCGCGCGCGACCATCGACGCGTGGACGGCCTTCGCCGCCATCGCGCTGCTCGCGACGTTCACGTTCAGCGACTCGAGCCAGTCGTCCCGCGTCGACGCGAACCCGTCGTCGACGTACGAGCACGCGAGGTTGACGAGGAAGTCGACGCCGCCGAACCGCTCGACCGCCGCCCCGACGAGCGCGCCGAGCTGCCCGTCGTCGCGGATGTCGGTCGTGACGAACAGGGCCCCGTCGCCGAGCTCGTCCGCGACGCGCCGGCCGGCGGCCTCGATGTCCGCGATCACGACGTTCGTCCCCGCGGCGGCGAACGCCCGGGCGACCGTCGCGCCGATCAGCGTGGCACCGCCCGTCACGATCGCCGTCTTCCCGTCGAGCCCGTGCATCGCCGGGATCCTACGACGGCGCGCTACTTCACGTTGAAGAAGGCCTTGTAGATCTCCTTCGCCGCGGGCGCCGCCGCCTCCGCGCCGAAGCCGCCGTGGACGATCAGCACCACGACGACGACCTTCGGGTTCGTCGCGGGCGCCCACGACGCGTACCAGGAGTGGTCGCTCCCGGACGGCGCCTGGGCGGTGCCGGTCTTCCCGGCGACCCGGATCGGGAAGCTCCCGAAGACGGCGCTCGAGGTGCCCGTCGGCGTGTGGGCGGCCTCGTAGAGGCCCTGCCGGATCGCGTCGAGGTCGGTCATCTTCACGCGGCGCACGGGCGGGAACGTCAGCGTGCGGACGGCGCTCCCGTCGATCACCTCGCCGCCGACGTGCGGCCGGACGACCGTGCCGCCGTTCGCGAGCGCCGAGTACGCGACGGCGAGCTGCAGCGGCGTCACCGCGAGAAAGCCCTGGCCGATCGCAAGGTTGATCGTCTGGCCCTCGTACCACGGGCTGTGCTGCGTGCGCTGGAGCCACGCGGGCGTCGGTACGACGCCCGCCGCCTCGCCGGGCAGGTCGACGCCCGTCGTGCGCCCGAGGCCGAGCCGGTGCGCCCACTGCTGGATCGCGAGGTCGCCGCCGTTCGGCCGGTGCAGGTACACGAGGTTCCCGACGCGGTAGAACCACGTGTCGCACGACTCGGAGAGCGCCGTGTGCAGCGGCATGTACGAGTAGACGCCGGCCTCGACGTTGTGGAACGTGAAGTTGCCGAGCTGGAACGATCCGCTGCAGAGGAGGTTCGTGGACGGCGTGATCAGACCCTGTGTCAGCGCGGCCTCCGCGACGATCGGCTTGAACGTCGAGCCGGTGGGGTAGAGGCCCTGCGTCGCGAGGTCGAGGAGCGGCGGGTTCGCGTTGGTCGAGCTGTAGAGCGAGTTGCGGTAGGCAGCGTTCGATGCGGCGGCGACCTGGTTGTACATCGGGTAGCTCGAGAGCGCGTAGATCGCGCCGGTGTTCGGGTTCATCACCACCGCGGCGGCCGACGTCGCGTCGCCGTGCCCGTTCGCGTGCGCGAGCGCGATCCCGTCGCGGATCGCCTTGTCGGCCGCGCGCTGGATCCGGGCGTCGATCGTCAGCTTCAGCGTCGGCAGCGGCTTCCCGTGCGCGACCTCGAGCGGGCCTGCGATGCGCCCGCGCGAGTCGACGCGGAGATGTGCGCGCAGGAAGCCCGGGCTGAGGATCGAGTCGTACGTCGCCTCGACGCCCGACTGGCCGACGATCTGCCCCGGCTTCGCGTGCGCGTAGCGGGGCGTCGCGAGCTCGTTCTGGCTCACCTCGCCGAGCAGCCCGAGGAACTCCGCGCCGAGCGCCCCCTGCGGGTACGTGCGCGCGGGCTGCCCCGTGCCCTTGAAGGCGGGATACGCCTGCGCGCGCTCGGCGAGGAAGTTGTAGAGGCCCGCCGTCGGGTGCGTGATCACGACGGCCGGCGCGAACGGCGAGCGGAAGACGGAGCTGCGGATGCGCGCGACGAGCGGCGGCACGCCGACGTGCGCGAGCGTCGCGAGCTGCCGGAGCTGGCGCAGCCCGTCCTTCGTCGCGCTCCAGCGTCCGTGCGCGTCGATCGTCCCGAGTGCGTTCGGGTCGGCGTCGATGACGAGGTGGCCGGTGACCCCGGCGAGCGGCCGTCCCTTCGCGTCGACGATCGCGCCCCGCGGCGCCTGGAGGTCGACGACGCGGAACGACTGCGAGTTCGCGATCGACGTGTACTGCGGCCCGTGGAGCACCTGGATCGACCAGGCGCGCAGCACGAGAACCGCGATCGCCACGCCGACGAGCGCGGCGAGCCCGCCGACGCGGACGAAGAAGCCCGGGCTGCGGAAGTACGGCGCGTCAGCGCGGGAGTACGGCTCGAGGCGGCGGCTCGAGGGAAGGCTGCGGGGAAGCGTGACCCTGCGGCGGTCGTCAGGCGTCGAGGTCGACATGCAAGCGGCGATTCAGTGTAGGCACTACTCGTCCGCCAGCTCGTCCGCGAGGAGCGCGAGCGCGTAGACGCGCCAGGCGAGCTCCGGGTCGCCGCGGAGCGCATCGAGTGCGTCCGTCACCGCCGGGAGGCCGTCCGCGCCGGCCGCGAGCCCGTCGAGCGCCGCGGCAAGGGCGGCGCGGCGGCCGGGGTCGTCGAGCTCGTCCGCGAGCCGCACGACCGCGACGTCGTCCGGCGCGAGCTCGCGGTGCGGGTCGCCGCCGGCCGCGAGGACGAGCATTGCGCGCCGCCGCGCGGCGTTCAGTTCCGGCTCGTCCACCGGCACCTCGGCGAGCACGAGCCAGACGAGGACGGATGCGAGCGACTCCGGCGGGAGCCCCGACTCCTCGAGCTCCGCTAGCCGGGATCGCGACAATCGCCGGCCTCGCCCTCGCAGCAGCCGAGCTTGAACCGGCAGCGCGGGCACTGCCACGTCGATTGCCGCCATTCCATCTCGGCGCCGCAGCGCAGGCAGATCTCCTTCACAGCGCTCACCCCGAGGAGCGTACGTCCTGCAGCCGACGGAACTGGCACGTCTTCTCGAAGCCGAGCCGGCGGAGGATCGGCGCCGACATCGCGCCCGCGGACACCGCGAGCGCGGGCGTACCGCGCGCGACGGCCGCGTCCCAGCGCGCGCGGACGAGCGCGCGGTACACGCCGCGGCCGCGGGCGGACGGAAGCGTCGAGCCGCCCGACATGAACACGCCGCGGGGCGACAGCATCGCGCGCGCGTAACCGGCGAGCTCGCCGTCGAGCCAGGCCGCGTAGACGACCTCGGCATCCGCGCCGCGCCGCAGCTCGAACTCGGCGGCGAGCGCCGCGGGGTCGGCACGCCGCCCGGCGGGGAGGTCGAAGCTCTCGTACATCGATTCGGTCGCGGCGACGTACTCGTCCACGGTCTCGACCGGCCGCGTGACGACGTCGGGTGGGCCGGCGGGAGGCTCGTCGGTGAGCAGCAATCCGTCGAGGTGGTAGTCGCCCTCGACGACGACGAGCCCGCCGGCGAGCAGCCGCTCTTCGACGTCGCTCGGTGTCGAGAGCTCGGTGAGCCACCAGCTCGCGATCTTCGTCCGTGTCGTGCGCATGAAGTCGCGGACGGTCTCGACCGCGTCGTCGACTCCGTCGTCCTCGAGCCGGATGCGCTCGACGCCCGCCCAGGTTCCGCCGACGTCGCCACGCAGCACGAGCCCCGGCGTCGACAGCGTCATCGTGCCCGGCCCGGCGGGCGCGAACGCCGACGGCGCCTCGACGAACTCTTCGAGCTCGGCCCGCGTCATGCGCGGAGCGTATCGCCGTGAACCGATGCGAGTTTTCGGGTCGCGAATTTTTGAAGATTTTTCGTCGCACCCTTGCGCATGTCCGATCGATGCTCTATCCTCCGGGCGACGATGAACGAGAACATGCACACCGATACACCGACGTTCGCCGAGGCGGCCCGTGGCCGGCTCGGGTCCGAGGGATCCCTCGCAGCGAGGTGCGCGCGCTAGGCGACTAGCCGCATAGCAGCTCGACGCGAGGGCGACCCAACGGGTCGCCTTCGACGTTTCGGGACGAAAACGACTCACCGAAAGGACGATGCTCAGCTTGAAGAAACGGACACCGGGGACTGAGGCCCCGCCCCAGAGAGAAAGGTCCTCCGTGCTCTGACACGGAAAAACCGAGGCATATTTCAGGCTTCTGCTTTAGCCTGCGGTTTTTCGGAAGAGTACGCGAGCGCCGGGCTCCAAAACTCCTCCACGTAGGACGCAGAAGCGGCCGTTCGGCTTCGGCGATCCAGGGTCGAAGGGTGGGCGAGTGGCTTGGACAACATCGTTCGTCGAAGGGCGGACGAGACAGAGCTCGCGACACGGTGCCGTGCACCGGGCCTGCCGCTGCGTCGACCTCCAGAGTCGGAGGTGGACGGAGGGCGGATCCTGCCGCCCGCGTCGCGATCCGGGATCGTCCAACCGGCAGGACGCCACGCTCTGACCGTGGAGATCGAGGTTCGACCCCTTGTCCCGGAATGCACACGGGCGGATAGCTCAACAGGGAGAGCGCCTGTCTCACACACAGGAGGCCGCTGGTTCGAGTCCAGCTCTGCCCACTCACTTCTTCTCGACGGCGGATAGCTCAGTCGGAAGAGCGCCTGTCTGATACGCAGGAGGCCGCCGGTTCGACTCCGGCTCCGCCCACCAACTCGTGACCGTAGCTCAGCCGGGTAGAGCGCTCGTCTGAAACGCGAGGCGTCGCAGGTTCGATCCCTGCCGGTCACGCTTCGGCTTCGTAGCTCAACAGGGAGAGCCGCCGACTCTTAATCGGTGTGGTGCAGGTTCGACTCCTGCCGGAGCCATCGCGGAAGGGCTGCCGCCGGAGTGGCATCCCGTCTCGAAAACGGGTGGGCCTCCGGGCCTTGGGGGTTCGAGTCCCTCCTCTTCCGCTCTTGGAGGCATGGCCGAGAGGCCGAAGGCGGCGCGGTGCTATCGCGCAGGCGGGAGACCGTCCGCGGGTTCGAATCCTGCTGCCTCCGTTTCGCTCCGGTGTGGTCGAGTCGGCAAAGACGCGCGGCTGTTACCCGTGAGGCGCAGGTTCGAGCCCTGCCGCCGGAGCTTTCACGCCCCCGTGGTCGAAACGGGAGAAGACGCCGGGCTCTCAACCCGGAAGGTGCGGGTTCGAGCCCCGCCGGGGGTGCTCTGTTCGTTCGTCTGGTCGTAGGGGAGCGTGGCCACCCCGCCGGCTTCGGGAGCCGGAGACCGCAGGTTCGACTCCTGCCGGCCAGATCGATTCACCAGCGCGGTGGAGGAGCGGCTGTCCTCGCGAGCCTCATGAGCTCGAGACCGTGGGTTCGAATCCCACCCGCGCGATCAACGGGGGCGTAGCTCAAAGGGAGAGCGCTCGCTTGTCAGGCGAAAGGCTGCCGGTTCGAGCCCGGCCGTCCCCGCTTCGTGGTGGCCGTGGTGTAACGGCAGCATTCGAGGTCGTGATCCTCGCGGTACCGGTTCGAGACCGGTCGGCCGCCCCTTCGTTCATGTACGCGGACGCTGAGCACGGGAGAGCTCAGCAGGCTGTAACCCTGCCGCCTCGCGCTGTGGTGGTTCGAATCCATCCGTCCGCACTTTCCTCGGGGATGTAGCTCAACCGGAAGAGCGCCTCGCTTGCACCGAGAGGGTTGTCGGTTCGACTCCGACCGTCTCCATCCGAGCCTCCGTAGTGTCAACGGCAGCATGCGCCCGTCGTACGGCCGTGGAGCGGGTTCGACTCCTGCCGGAGGCTCCTCTTCGAACGCTCGTAGCTCAGTGGACAAGAGCACCGCCTTGCGAGGGCGGAGGTCGCTGGTTCGACTCCAGCCGGGCGTGCTTCACGCGGATGTAGCTCAGAGGGGAGAGCGCCGGAGTGCCATTCCGGAGAGGCCCGTTCGATCCGGGTCGTCCGCTTTCGCAAGCCCGTGGTGTAACGGGAGCACGACGAGCTCCAACCTCGTCGGTCCGGGTTCGACCCCTGGCGGGCTTGCCATTTCGTCGAGATCGTCGCGGGCCGAAGCGGTCCGGTTATCAGGCAGAGGCCGCACGGCCCAGCGGGTTCGAACCCCGCAGCCGGCCGCACCTCACGACCGCGACGTTCACGCACCGCTGCGGGCCGGAGACGTCGCCGTTATCGACTCCTCATCGACAGGACGCGGGTTCGAGTCCCGCCCGGAGCTCTCGTGCTCCGGTAGCTCAGTAGGCAGAGCAGTTCGGCCGTCATCACACGACCGCAGCACACACCAACACAACGACCTCGGAAGGAGGTGGCCGGATGTCGTACCTGACGCGACAGAGCACGCGACACGCGCCGCAGTCGGCGCCGATCCCGGGCTCGACGCAGATCCCGAACAGCGCGGGCGGCTTCGCCTGGGCAGTCGACGACTGGGCGCGGCTCCGCCGCTTCCTGATCCTCGGCTCGGAGGGCGGCAGCTACTACGCGCGCGAGTGGAAGCTCACGCGTGAGAACGCCGTGGCGGTCGAGCAGTGCATCGAGACCGACGGCGTACGTGCGGTCCGCGAGATCGTCGAGATCAGCGACGCGGGCCGCGCCCCGAAGAACGACCCGGCGATCTTCGCGCTCGCGATGGCGGCCGGTCTCGGCGACGTGGACACGCGGAAGGCCGCGCTCGAGGCGCTGCCGCGCGTGTGCCGCACGGCGACGCACCTGTTCCGGTTCGCGACGTTCGTCGAGGGCTTCCGTGGCTGGGGCCGCTCGCTGCGGCGTGCGGTCGGCGGCTGGTACGCGCGTCGTTCGCCGGACGCGATCGCCTACCAGGCGGTCAAGTACCGGCAGCGCGACGGCATGACGCACCGCGACGTGCTCCGCCTCGCACATCCGGCGGCGCGGGTGAGTGCCGGCAACCCGACGCTCGAGCTGACGGACGAGCATCGCCGTCTGTTCGAGTGGATCGTGCGCGGCGGACCGGCGGACGGTCTGCCGCGGATCGTCGAGGGCTTCACGCTCGTCCAGTCGGCGGAGACGCCGGCACGGGCGGCCGAGCTCGTCCGCGAGTACCGCCTCCCGCGCGAGGCCGTCCCGAGCGAGCACCTGGCCTCGCCCGAGGTCTGGGAGGCGCTGCTCGAGGACATGCCGATGACGGCCCTCGTCCGCAACCTCGCGACGATGACCCGCGTCGGCGTGCTCGCCCCGGGCTCGGACGGCACGGCGAAGGTCGTGGCGCAGCTCGGCGACGCGGCGCGCATCCGCAAGGCGCGCGTCCACCCGATCGCCCTGCTCGTCGCGCTCCGCACGTACGCGGCGGGCCGCGGCGTCCGCAGCCGCCAGAGCTGGATGCCGGTCGCGACGATCGTCGACGCGCTCGACGCCGCGTTCTACACGGCGTTCGAGAACGTCGAGCCGACCGGCAAGCGGCTCCTGCTCGCGCTGGACGTGTCCGGCTCGATGGGCGGCGGCATGGTGGCCGGCGTCCCGAACCTGAGCCCGCGCGACGCCTCTGCCGCGCTCGCGCTGGTGACGGCCGCGACCGAGTCGCAGTACGAGGTCGTCGGCTTCTTCGCCGGCACACGCGGCTGGAAGTCGGGCGGCCAGCGGAAGGGCTGGGGCCCCGACGGCCTCACGCCGCTTCCGATCACGCCGCGGCAGCGGCTCGACGACGCGGTGAACGCGGTCTCGAGCCTGCCGTTCGGCGGCACCGACTGCGCCCTGCCGATGCTCTACGCGCAGGCGCGCAAGCGCGCGATCGACACGTTCTTGATCTTCACCGACAGCGAGACCTGGGCCGGCGACGTCCACCCCGCTCAGGCGCTCCGCACCTACCGCGACTCGTCGGGCATCGACGCGCGGCTGGTCGTGGTCGGGATGGTCTCGAACGGCTTCTCGATCGCAGACCCGAACGACCCCGGGATGCTCGACGTCGTGGGCTTCGACACCTCGACGCCGCAGCTCATCTCGGACTTCGCCCGCGGGGCGCTCTGACCGGGCGCGCCCGCGGGCGCGCTCACAC
>DATJOZ010000116.1:0-19480 GCA_035506655.1 Gaiellaceae bacterium | reverse complement strand
TCGGGCGGCCCGTACACCTCGCGATCGGAGAGCGAGCCGTCCGGCCCGACGCGAAGTCGCGAGATCCGGCGCGCGTTCGACTCGACGACGTACAGCCACTCCTCGCGCTCGTCGAGCCGGATCTCGTTCGTGCCCACGAACCCGTCGGCGACGATGCGGATCCCGGCGCCGTCGATGAGCCCGACGTAGCCGTCCGGCGTCTTCTCGTTGACCGACCGGGTCCACGGCTCGAGGCGCGTCGTCACCGTGAACCAGATCCGGCCGTGCGAGTCGGTCAGCACGAAGTTCGTCTTGCCGAGCGGACGGCCGTCGATCTCCGCGTACAGCGTCCGCGTCTCGCCGTCGCGCGTCATCCGCTCGATCGCGTCCGTGCCGAAGTTCGCGATCACGAGGTCGCCGCCGGGAAGGAACGCGAGCCCGTTCGGGAGCGTGCCCCCGATCGTGTACCGCGCCGGGTCGTCGGACTCGACGAACGTCGTGTCGACGGTCTGCGCGATCAGCTCCTGCGCGCCGTCCGGGGCGATGCGCATGACGCCGCCCCGCGCGTCTGCCGTCCAGAGCGTCCCGTCCGGCTCCGCGAGGACGCACTCCGGCCGCTGGAGGTTGCGGCCGACGGGCTCGATCTCCGCACGGTCGACGCGCCAGCCGTTCAGCGTCACGGGCTGCTCCGGTAGCCGAGGACGCCGCCGCGACGCTCGACGCGGAGGTCGGCGTACGGGTTGTAGAGCGGGTTCTCGACGACGCGGTAGAGGTCGTAGAGGCGCGGCAGGAAGACCGCCCAGTTGCCGATCTCCTCCGCGGCGTGGGCGGCCCAGACGCGCCCCTCCTCGGGCGTCTCGGCCCTCGCGCCGGCGATCGCCGACGAGCGGCCGACGACCCCGGCGTCCGACGCCTGCCACTGGTGCAGGCGATAACCCATCGGCGTGTCCGTCTCGAGGCTCTCGGGACCGAAGCCGAGACCCGCCGCGACGATGCAGTGGTCGTAGACGACGAGCGCCTGCACCTCGGACGCGAGCGTCGCCGGGTCCTCGAAGCGGATGTAGAGGTTCCGAAACGTGCCGTCGGACCACGTCTGCGGCGCGACGTGCACCGCGCCGACCGGATCGCCCGGCGTCACGGGAACAGCCCACGTCAGCGGCAGGTGCTCCTGCGGGTGCCAGAGGAGGAACGCCTTCTCGAGGTTGCTCCAGAACCAGTCGATCATCACCGCGGTCACGCCGGAGAGCTCCCACTCGAGATGCGTTCCGAGAGCGTCCTGCGCGACGTTCACGAGCGCGGCCCGCGGCTGCTCGACGGGTCGCCCGGCAGCACCATCGACCAGCCGCCGTCGAGGACGAGGTTCGCGCCCGTCATGTACGACGACTCGTCGCTCGCGAGGAAGAGCGCGCACCACGCGACGTCCTTCGGCAGCCCGACCCTGCCGAGCGGGATCTGCACGGCGATGCGCGCCATCGGGCTCTCCGGGTCGTCGAGGAGCTCGCGCGTCGCCGGCGTCGCCGTCATCCCGGGACTGATCGAGTTGACGCGGATGCCGAAGCGGGCGCCCTCGGCCGCGAGCTGTCGCGTGACCGCGATCACGCCGCCCTTCGCAGCCGTGTGCGCGACGCGGTCGAGCGTCAGCGAGCCGGTGAGCCCCGCGGTCGAGCCGACGTTGATCACGCTGCCGCCGCCGCGGGCACGCATGTGCGGCCACGCGTGCTTGCACGCCAGGAAGACGACGTCGAGCTCGTGGCGGAGCGTGAACGACCAGTCCTCGTAGCTCTCGTCCTCGAGCGGGTCGAAGAGCGCGATCCCGGCGTTGTTGTAGAGCACGTCGATGCCGCCGTGCTCGCCCGCCGCGCCGTCGATCCAGCCGCGCACCGCGTCCTCGTCGGTGACGTCGAGCGGCTGCGCGCTCGTCATCGTGCCGCCGGCCGCCCGCACGCGCTCGACCGTCTCGAGCGCGCCCGCGGCGTCGAGGTCGCACCCGACGACGACGGCGCCCTCGCGCGCGAACAGCTCGGCCGCCGCCCGCCCCATCCCTCCGGCCGTCCCGGAGATGAGCGCGACCTTGCCGTCGAGCCGGCCCATGCTCAGACGCGGTCGCCGAGCCGCCGGTCGCGGCCGTAGAAGAAGACGACGACGAAGATGAGCAGCCCGTAGAGGATCTGCTGGTCGGCCGTGTCGTATCCCTTGCCGACCATGATCGTGCCCAGCACGATCAGGAGCAGGCAGCCGAGCACCGTCCGCCAGTAGTCGCCGCGCGCGCCGAACGCCGTGCCGCCGACGATCACGGCGGTGAGTCCCTGCCAGAGGTAGTTCTGGCCGAGCGACGCGTCCGCCGCCCCGGCGAAGCCGCCGAGCAGGATCCCCGTCGTCGCCGCGAGCAGCGCGCTCGTGGCGAAGACCGCCATCCACACGCGCCGCGTACGCACGAGCGCCATGTCGGCTGCACGGACGTTCGAGCCGGTCGCGTACAGCCGCCGCCCCGCTGTCGTCCGGTGGAGCACGACCGCGAGCACGACCGCGAGCAGCGCCCAGAACGCGACGATCCCGGGGAACTTGACACCGAGCGTCGTGCCCGCGGGCGAGGTGAGGCGCTGCAGCCAGGTCGGAGGCGTGCCCGTGATGAAGCCCTTCGCCCAGACGAGGAGCGCGCCGCCGACGATCGCGCTCATCGCCAGCGTCACGATGAGCGGGTCGATCCGCCAACGGTGGCAGATGTACCCGACGGCGGCGCCGCCCACGAGGGCGATCGCGGCGATGAGCAGGAACGTGAGGCCGAACGACCAGCCGCGCGTCCCGTTGAGCTGGACGAGCATGATCGCGCCGAAGCCGATCCAGGCGGCGATCGAGAAGTCGATCCCGCCGACGAGGATGCACAGCGTCTGCCCCGCGCTCGCGATCCCGAGCAGCGCGGCGAGCACGAGCATCGAGTAGATGCTCTGGCGCGAGTCGAAGCCGTCGAGCGTCACCGCGCCGTAGCCGAAGATCACGACAAGCGCGACGAGCTGCGCCAACGGGTACGCGCGCTGCAGGTGCCCGAGCCGGTGGAGGACGCTCACCCGACCGCCTCCTGCTTCGGCGGGGCCGTCAACTGCGCGCCGACGATCGCGCCGACCACGAGCATCAGCCCGTATACGACCTGGTTCCAGTAGGCGTTGACGTTGAGGCCGGCGAGCAGGCTCTGGATCAGGAAGATGGCCGCGGCGCCGACGATCGCGCCGACGAGGCCGCCGCGGCCGCCGCCGATCGGCGTCCCGCCGAGCGCGATCGCCGCGAGCGCGATGAGCACGTACTCGAGGCCGGCGTTCGCGTCGGAGCCCTGGAGCAGCATCGCGATCGCGATGCCGGCGACGGCGGCGAAGAGCCCGCCCAGCGCGTACGCGACGAGCCGCACCGCGGTCACGTTCACGCCCGACGAGTAGGCGGCCGCGTCGTTTCCGCCGACCGAGAGGAGGATGCGGTGGAACGGCGTCAGCCGCAGGAGGATCCAGAGGACGACCGGGCCGGCGAGGAGGACGAGGGCTCCCGGGATCGGGCCGAAGCCTGCGCGGAGATGCTCGAGCCAGCTCGGCGGCGCCGGCGCGGGCGCCCCGTTCACGATCTTCAGGTTCACGCCCTGGATCACGAACAGCGCGCAGAGCGTCGCGATCACCGGCTGGTAGCGGAGGACCGCGACGGAGAACCCGTTGAAGAGCCCGATCGCCGTTCCGAGCGCCAGGACGAGCGGGACGGCGACCCAGGGCGACGAGAGGCGACCGGGGAGCAGGTAGAGCACGAGCACGTTGCTGACGAGGCCGGCGTTCAGTCCGACCGAGATGTCGATGCCGCCGCCGCCGCTGAGGATCGCCGGCGTGCCCGCGATCGCGACGAGCGCGAACGGCGCGAAGAGGGCGAGGTTCGTGCCCCAGTTGCCGGGGCTGCCGAAGGTCGGCTGCACGACGACGGTCGCGGCGAACAGGATGCCGGTGAGGACGAGGGCGAACGCGTAGGTCCGCGTCCGAAGGAACCGCCTCAGCTCACCCATGCGCGTGCTCCTCCCGTCCGAAGTAGCTCGCGACGAGGACCTCGCGCGTCAGCTCGGCCCGGTCGAGCTCCGTCTCGAGCCGGTGGTCGCGGAACACGAGCACGCGGTCCATCAGCTCGATCAGCTCGTCCACCTCGGTCGAGACCATGACGACGGCGATCCCCTCGGCGGTCAGCTCCCCGAGCAGGTCGTAGATGTCGCTCTTGGCACCGAGGTCGACGCCGCGCGTCGGGTCGTTGAGGAGGAGCACCTCCGGGTCGTCGGCGAGCCAGCGCGAGATGACGATCTTCTGCTGGTTGCCTCCGGAGAGCGTCCCGATCCCGTCCCCGGGGCGGCCGAGCTTGATGCCGAGCAGCTCGACGTAACGAGCCAGCCGGCGGTCGGCCGAGCGAGGCTTGATCAGGCCCGCGACACTGTCGCGGTCGACGGTCGGGAGCGCGAAGTTGTCGCGGATCGAGAGCACGCCGAAGAGCGCCTCGTCGCGGCGCTCGCGCGGCACGTAGACCACGCCGTGCTTCGCTCCCGCACGCGGCGAGCGAAGCTCCACCGACCCGCCGTCGACGACGCGCGCGACCGAGCCGCCGAGGGGGCTGCGGCCGCCGCGGAGCGCGCGCAGGAACGTGTCCTGCCCCTGGCCCTCGAGCCCCGCGAGGCCGACGATCTCGCCGGCGCGCAGATCGAAGTCGATCGGCTCGCCGCCGGGCCGCAGGCGGATTCCCTCGGCGCGGAGGACGACCGCGCCCTTCTCGGGACGCGGCCGCGCCGCGTGCCCGGTGTCGGTGAGATGCTCGTGGCCCGTCATGAGCCGGACCAGCTCGGCCGCGCTCGCCTCGCCGCGCGGGACCGTCGCGACCGTCTCGCCCGAGCGCATCACGGTGACGCGGTCGCCGATCTCCTCGACCTCGTCCATCCGGTGGGAGATGAAGATCGTGCTCGTCCCCGCGGCGGCGCGCCGCCTGACGATGTCGAACAGGCGGTCGCGCGTCGCGACGTCCAGCGCCGACGTCGCCTCGTCGAGGATGAGCACGCCGGAGTCGCGGATGAGGGCCCGCGCAACGCAGCACGCCTGCCGGTCGCTGAGCGACAGCGTCTCGACCGGGCGGTCGAGGTCCGGCGCCTGCCCCATCAGCTCCTCGAGAACCGCCTTCGACCGGCGGCGCCGCTCGTCGCGCGGGACAGCGTCGCGGAAGAGCGAGTCGAGGCCGAGCCACAGGTTGTCGAGCACGGACCGCGCCCCGACGACGAGAACCTCCTGGAAGACGGCGACGATGCCGGCGTCGAACGCCGCCCCGGGCGACCGGATCGCGTCGTGCGCCACGCCGTCCACCTCGATCGTGCCCCGGTCGGGACGGTGAACGCCGGCGAGCATCTTCACGAGCGTGCTCTTGCCCGAGCCGTTCTCGCCCATGATCGCGTGCACCTCGCCGCGGCGAAGCTCGAACGAGCAGGAGCGGACCGCCTGCGTCGGGCCGAACGCCTTCGCCAGGTCGACCGTCCGCAGCGCGATCTGCGGACCCCGGGCGCCCCGGGCCTCGTCGGGCCCGGGGCGCACGTTGCTCGGCGTGCCTAGAACTTCGCCGCCTTGCGCTCGGGATGGACGAACAGCGAGTCGAGGTCCTTGTCCGTCCAGAACGTCGAGACCGGCTGCTCGACCGTGCCGGGCGTGTCGAGCGTCCAGCTCGAGTTCGAGTACTGCTTGTAGTTGGACGAGTTGATCTGCGGCTGCGGCCACGGGATGTCGCTGGTCTTCACGCCCTGGCCGGCGAGCAGCCGGAGGGTGACCCGCGTGATCAGGTTCGAGAGCGCGGTCGGCCCGCCGGCGAAGCCGGTGGTCTTGTAGCCGCTGGCCGCGTTCTGCGCCCAGTAGCCCATCTCGCCCTTCTGCGCAGCCATCGCCGTCACCGGCGGCACCGTGCGCCCCGCCTGCTGGAACGCGCCGATGATCGACGGCCCCATCGTCGCCGTGTGGAACACGCCGTCGATCTTGCCGGGGTAGCTCGCGAGGAACTGGAGCACCGCCGCGCGGACGGCCGGAGGCGCGAAGTTGCCGTCGATCTCGCCGACGAGCTTCACGTTCGGGCAGGCCGCGAGCAGCTGCTTGTAGACCGCCCACGTCGACTGGTCGACCGGCGTCACGCGGATGCCGTGGACGCCGAGCAGGTCGCCCTTGCCGCCGAGCATCTTCAGGAACGCGGCGAACGCCGCGCCCGACGAGGTGTAGACGTTCGGCCCGACGCTCACCGCGGACGCGTCCGAGAGCGGGTTGATGTACGCGATCGTCGCCACGCCCTGCTTCAGCGCGTCGCGCACGACGGGGAGGAACGCGGGCCCCGACGTGGGCTGGACGATGATCACGCTCGCGCCCTGCTGGACGAGCGACTGGTACGCCTGCACCTGCTTCGTCGCGTTGCCGGCCTCCGAGACGACGCCGATCACCTTCCCGATCGCCGGAGACCGCTTGAGGAACTTCTGCAGCAGGTTGAACGTGTATGCCTGGAACGGGTTCGAGAGCCCGTCGAAGAGGACGCCGACGGTGTACGGGCCCTTGCCCTTCGGCTTCCAGTTCGCGAGCAGGCTCTTGTGGAGCTGAAACGGCCAGCCGTTGTAGTACGACTTCGCCGTGGCGGTGGCGGTGGCCAGCGTCTTCTGCGGGTCGTTCGGCGCCACTGCGGGAAGAGCGCCGCACGCGGCCGCGGCCTTGGCGGGATGCGCCGGCGCCGTGCCCGCCGTCACGCCCGCCGCGACGACGGCGAGAGCGAGCACGATGCCGAGAACGGCGAGGCGTGCACGCGGACGCCGGAGCAGCCCGGCGTCGAGACGATCCTTCATGAGACCCTCCTTGGGTCGACGTGGGGGTTTCCGGCGGTCGTGGCCGCCTGGTCGAGGACTGCGTCGGACAGGAACTTCGCGCCGCCGTGGGCGGTCTGGCCGCCGTCGACGACGATCTCGGCGCCGCTCACGAACGACGACTCGTCCGAGACGAGGTAGCCGACGAGCGGAGCGACGTCGTCGGGCACGCCGAGTCGCCCGAGCGCGGTGACGGCGACCGACGCCTCGCGGAACGCGGGCGGCGCGCTCGCGGTCATCGGCGTCTCGATGTAGCCCGGGTGAATCGTGTTCACGCGGATCCCGCGCGCGCCGAGCTCGAGGCTCGCGACGCGCGAGAGCCCGCGGAGCGCCCACTTGCTGACGGTGTACGCCGCGGTGTAGTGACCCGTCAGCCCGGCGACGGAGCCGACATTGACGATCGACGAGCCCGGCGGCATCAGCGGGGCAAGCGCCTGGATGCCGAGCAGCGCGCCCGTGACGTTGACCGCGAGCACACGGTCCCAGTCCTCCCGTCTCACGTCGGAAAGCCGCGCGCGATGCGTGATGCCGGCGTTGTTCACGAGGGCGTCGACGCGGCCGTGATCCTCCTCGAGCCGGGCGGCGAGCTCGGCCCAGTCCTCGGCCCGGGAGACGTCGAGGCGGCGCACGTCCGGTGCTTCGGCGACGTCCACCGCGGCGACCGTCGCGCCCTCGCGCGCGAGCCATGCCGCCTCGGCGGCACCCTGGCCACTCGCGCCGCCGGTGACCACGACCACCTTCCCGGCCACGCGGCCGCTCACGCGCCCGCTCCGACCCCCGCGGCGCCCCTGCACCGGTTGCGCTGCGCGCCGAGCCCGGTGATGGAACCCTCCATCACGTCGCCGTCTCGAAGGAAGCGGTTCCAGTGCGTCCCGTTGCCCGCCGGCGAGCCGGTGAGCAGGAGGTCGCCGGGCAGCAGCTCGACGCGCTCGGACGCGTACGAGACGAGCTGCGCGACGTCGAAGATCATGTCCGCGGTCGACTCGTCCTGCATCACCTCGCCGTTCAGCTCGAGCCGGATCTGCAGGTTCATCGGGTCCGGCACGAAGCGCGCCGGGACGAGCCAGGGACCGGTCGGCAGGAACGTCGGCGAGTTCTTGGCGCGCACCCAGTCGGAGCCGATCGGCCCGAGATCGGGACGGTGCACGAGGTCGCGCGTCGTGATGTCGTTGCAGATCGTGTAACCGGCGACGTGCTCGAGCGCGCGGTCGCGCGGGACGTCGCGGCCGCCACGGCCGATCACCGCCGCAAGCTCGAGCTCCCAGTCGTGCTGCTCACCGCGCGCCGGGAGGACGACGTCGTCGTAGGCGCCGGCGAGCGCAGACACGGCGCCGAGGAAGACATACGGCTCTCCGTGCGCGACGCGCTCGTCCATCATGCGTATGACGTTCGCGCGGTGCACTTCGATAGTCATGCCGGGCTCGCGGCCGATGCCCTGGTCGACGGCGAGCTCGACGACGTGCCGGTGGTAGTTCGCGCCGCTCTGGAGGATCTGGCGCGGCTCGACCGGCGGAAGCACCCGGAGGCCGTCGAGGCCGCGCGGCTCCGCCCCGAGCTCCTCGAGCCGGCCCTCGACCTCGTCCCAGCGCTCGAGGATCTCGTGCATCGACGCGAACGCGGCCGAGAGGTCCGCGACGCGTTCGCCCGCAAGCACGAGTCCCGGGAAGACGCGCCCTCCGTCGGCGAACCGGCCAAGCGCGAACTGCCCGTCCGCGACCGGCATCAGATCGGCGCCGCCGTCAGCATGATCGACTCCATCGTCAGGCCGACGAAATCGGCGTCTGGGTCGTTCTCGATCTCCCAGATTCCAAGCTGGCGGGAGATCTCCCAGATCCGCTTGCAGCGCGCGAAGCGCCGCTCCATGAACCGGTCGAGCGCCGCGGTGAGGTCGCCCGGGGCCGTGATCTCCTCGCTCAGGACGACCGCGTCCTCGATCGACATCGCGGCGCCCTGGCCGACGTGCGGGGAGGTCGCATGCGCGGCGTCGCCGATGAGGACGACGCGGCCCCGGTACCACGGCGGCGGCACGAGCAGCGCCTCGACCGGGCGGTAGACGACCTCCGACTCGTCGGTGATGTACGTGTCGCGCAGCTCGCGGATCGGGCCGCCGAACTCCGCGAGCCGCTCGCGGAGCGTCTCGCCCAGCTTCTCGTCCGGGACCGCGACGTCGTCCGCGGGCCACGCCTCGATGAGGAAGAGGTACATGAGGTCCGACGCCAGCGGCACGAGCCCGGTCTTGCCGCGTGAGCCGACGAAGGCGTCGAGCGTGACGAGGTCGGCGGGCTTCGGGAAGTTGTGGCGCCAGCAGACCTGGCCCGTGTACTCGGGCGACGGCGCGTCGGGGATGACGGTGCGGCGGACGAGAGAGTTGATCCCATCTGCGCCGACGACGAGGTCGTACGTGCCGGTCGAGCCGTTCGTCAGGGTCGCCTCGACGCCGCCGTCGACCTCCTCGATCCGGTCGACCGTCTCGCCGAGGAGGATCTCCGCGCCGGACGCCTTCGCAGCGTCCTGGAAGATCCGGTGCAGGCGGGGCCGCGTGATCCCGTTCATCGGCGGATACCGCTCGCCGAGCACCGGCGGTGCCGGAACCTCGCCAAGCAGCTGGCCGTCGGCGGTGTGGAAGCGCGACCCTTGCATCGCGAATCCCTGCTCGACCGCGCGCTCGGCGAGGCCGAGCGCGTCGAGCGCACGGATCGCGTTGCCGGGCTGGATGATCCCGACTCCGTAGACGTCCCACTTCGGGTTGAGCTCGACGACGTCGACCTCGACGCCGTGCTTTCGCAGCGCGATCGTCGCGGAGAGACCGGCGATGCCGCCGCCGACGACGAGGACACGGTCGACCGCCATCTACTGGAAGAGGCCGGTCGCGGCCTTCGCCTCTTGCGCGTCCTCGGGCTTGAACTCGACCGGCGGGAACGACTCGAACATCGAGTGCGGCATCCCGAGGTTCCGGTAGAAGACGTTCGATCCCGCCTGCGGCTCGTAGCGGACCGTCTTCCAGTCGGGCTCGTAGTTGCGGTAGCCGCCGGCGTTCAGCTCGACGCGCATCCCGCCGGGCTCGCGGAAGTAGAGGTAGTCCTGCTCGCCCATGCCGTGCTTGCCCGGGCCGAACTCGATCGCGACGTCGGCGTTGAGCAACACGTCGGCCGCCCGCAGCAGCTCCTCGCGCTGCTCGACGAAGTAGGCCACGTGGTTGATGCGGGCCGGCACGCCCGACGGGTCCCAGACGAGACCGAGGTCGTGGCCGCGCTCGCACACGGTCGTCATCGCGAAGACGACGAAGTCCGGCCGGTCCGGGATCACCGTGTACTCCATGTAGCGGTGGCGGAGCATCTCCGCGAACCAGCCGGCGTCGCCCTCGGGGTCGGCGGTCGCCACCGTGACGTGGTCGAGGCAGCGGGCGGCGACGCCGCGGGGGACGTAGCGCTGGGGCCGGTTCGGGAACGGCGACACGAGCTCCGGGGGCGGCGAGTACCGCTCGACCTCCCAGAAGACCTCGTGCACGTGGCCGCCCGGGCTGCGGTAGCGGTACGCGGGCCCGTGGCCGACCGCGTCCTCGAACCAGCCCTCTCCGGCACCGGCCGCCTCGAGCGTGGCGACGGCCCGGTCGAGCTGCTCCGGCCCGTCGCTCCGCCACGCGATGTGGCCGAGGCCGGGACCGTCCGCGGCGGTCAGTTGCAGGGAGTGATGGAAGAACTCGCCCCAGCCGCGGAGATAGACCGACTCGCCGGAGCGGCCGGACTCCTCGAGCCCGAGCACGTCCGTGAAGAAGCGGAGCGACTCGTCTGGACTCGGGGTGAGGATCTCGACGTGGGCCAGTTGAGAGAGCAGGCGCTCGGCCATTTTCGACGCTCCGTCAGATCGGAATTGGTATTCGGGTTCGGGTTTTATAACGCGGGCACGGCGGCCAGTCAAGCGGCCGGCGGGCGCATCAGGCGGGCCCGAGGAGGTACGCGGCGCAGGCGTCGCCGAGCTCGGACACGAGCGTGCGCCACTCGACCGCCCGGTTCGACTCGAACGTCGGCCAGTACATGATCTGGCGCGCCAGCGTCCCCCACGCCATGCGGAACGCGACGTCGACCGCCAGCTCCGGATCCGGGTGGGCGATCTCCGCGCGCCGCGTCAGCAGGAGCCGCTCGAACGTGTCCGAGAACGTCGAGACGCTCGCCGACGACCGCGCTGCGACGGTGTCGTCGACGATGCCGCGGTGCATGAAGACGCGCAGCAGCCGCGGGTTGGCCTGGAACGCGGTCGCGATGTCGGACACGGCGGCGTGGACGAGCTCGCGCGCCGACAGATCGGTGCGCGCTTCGAGCTCGGCGAGGCCGGAGTCCTCCTCCGACGCCGACATGAACCGGTCCTGAATGACGAGGAAGAGGTCGTCCTTCTTCTTCACGCGCGCGTAGATGGAGCCGATCGAGACGTTCGCGAGGGCACTGACCTTCGCGAGCGTGAAGCCCTCGTAGCCGTCCTCCTCGAGCAGCTTCGTGCCGGCGGCGAGCACCCGCTCGAGCGAGGCGCGGCTGCGCGGCTGCTGGGGTGGGCGGAGTGTCGGCTTCTCGACGGCCATCGTGCGGGTCCCGGGACGCGCCTGTTCGCCGCGTCCCGATCTGGAAATAGAATACTGATTCGCATACTCCCGACAAGACCCGAAGGAGGGCAACGGTGGGACGGCTCGAGGGCAAGGTCGCGCTGATCACGGGGACGGCACGCGGGATGGGGCGGTCGGCCGCGCTCCTCTTCGCCGCCGAAGGCGCCCAGGTGGTCGGCTGCGACGTGCTCGCCGACACCGCCGAGGAGACCGTCGACCTCGTCCGCGCGGCGGGCGGCGAGATGGTCTCGATGGCGCCGGTCGACCTCTCGACCGAGAACGGCGCGCGCAGTTGGGTCGACGAGGCGGTGGCCGCCTACGGCGGGGTCGACGTCCTCTACAACAACGCGTCCTCCCCACGCGTCGGGCCGTACACCGAGCTGACGGCCGACGACTGGCACCACACGATCCGCAACGAGCTCGACATCGTCCACTTCGTGACGACGGCGGCGTGGCCGCACCTGACCGCGCGTGGCGGCGGCTGCATCATCAACACGGCGTCGATCGCCGCGGTGCGCGGCGCCTCGTTCTTCCAGCAGGCCGCGCACGGAGCGGCGAAGGGCGGAGTGCTCGCCTACACCTACCACCTCGCGGCCGCCGGCGGGCCGCACCGGATCCGCGCGAACGCGATCCTTCCGGGCATGATCCGCACGCCGTCGACGGAGTTCCTCTTCCACGGCCCGGACGCGCCGTCGGCGAAGCTGGCCGAGGCCAACCCGCTGGGCCGGACCGGCTACCCCGAGGACGTCGCGAAGCTCGCGGTGTTCCTCGCCTCCGACGACGCCTGGTACATCAACGCCGCCGCGATCCCGGTCGACGGCGGCCAGGCGACGATCACGTAGCCCAGGCCGTTCGCGCGACCTCGGCGACGAGTCTCAGCTTCGCCGTCTGGGTCTCGGGGGTGATCCTCCGCTGCTCCGCCGTCTCGCTCGCGGAGGCGAACCCGCACTGGGTCGCCACGGCGAGCTGATCCCGCGGATGGAAGCGCGCGGCCTCGTCGATGCGCGCGAGCAGCGCGTCGGCGCGCTCGAGCTCCGTCCACTTCGTCGACACGAGCCCGAGGACGGCGACCGTGTCGTCCGGAAGATGCCGCAGCGGCTCGAACGAGCCCGAGCGGTCGTCGTCGTACTCGAGCAGGAAGCGGTCGAATCCGGCGGCGCGCCTGAACACCTCGCCCGCGAGCGCCTCGTAGCCGCCCTCGGCGACCCACGACTGCGTGCCGTTGCCCTTGCAGAGGTGCATCGCGAGCGTGACTCCGGGCAGGTCGACGTCGCCCAGCCCGCAGACGAGCTCCGTGCCGACCGCGAGGAACCGCTCGGCGGAGATCCCGCGCTGCTCGTACTCGGCGCGGACGTGCTCGTCCGCGTAGGCCTCGGCAAGCTCGGGCGCGTCGATCTGGATGTACCGGCAGCCGGCGTCGGCAAGGTCGCGTATCCATCCGCGCACGGCCGTCGCGGCATCCGAGGCCAGCTCGAAGGGATCCGGGTACGCGTCGCGCGAGCGCTCGTTCCAGAAGCCGAGGATCATCATCGGGCTCGGCAGCGTGACCTTCACCGGCAGGGACGTGCGCGCGGACGCGTAGCGGAACTCGGCGACGCCGGGGCACACGCGCGGGCGGATCCGCTCGGTCACGGTGAACGGAATCGTCACCTCCATCGCATCCTCGGGCCGGCGTCCGTGGAAGCGGACGGTGTACGCGGGGAGCGGGCTCAGTCCTTCCAGACCCGAGACGAAGAAGTCGAAGAAGACGGTGCGCCTCATCTCGCCGTCGGTCGCGACGTCGACGCCGGCGGACTCCTGCAGTCGGAGCGCCTCGTCGACGGCACGGTCGGCGACGCGCTCGAAGGCATCCGGGTCGAGCCGACCCTCGAAGAGCTGCGCGCGGGCCCGGACGAGGTCGTCGGGACGCAGCAACGACCCGACCACGTCGGCTCGATACATCGAGCTCACGGCGCGGCCGGCCCGATCAGCTCGACGAGGTTTCCGTCGGGATCGGCGAGGAACGCGATCCGCTTGCCGGAGACCGGCGCGTCGCGCGGCGGCCACACGGCCCGCCCTCCGGCGGCGACGGCCCGCTCGAAGGCCGCCTCGACGTCGGGCACGGCGAGCCCGAAGTGGACGACGCCCTCCTCGAGTGCGGCGATCGGCCCGCTCCAGTGCGGATCCTCCCGGGGCGCGAGCTCGAACAGCTCGACGCCCGCGCCGCCGGCCGTACGGAGCATCGCGATCGGCGTCCCCTCGGGCACGCGCCCGCGGTGCTCGACCTCGAAGCCGAAGGACGTGCCGTACCAGGCGATCGAGCGGTCGAGGTCGGAGACCCGGACGGCGGCATGGTGGAAGACGGTCGCGCCGGTTGAGCTCTCGGCCACTTCCCGATATTGTCGCACAGAATCAGAATCAATGTTCTTGTTCTGTTTAGCGGGAGGTGACTGATGCCCGCGGCGGTCGTCCTCGGGGCACGAAATCTCGGCGGTGCGATCCTCGACCGGCTGCTCGCCGACGGCTGGTCGGCGGCCGCCGTCGCACGGAGCGACGACACCCTCGCCGCCGTCGAGGCGCGCGGGGCGCTGCCGCTGCGGGCGGACGCCACCTCGCCGGCCGAGCTCGCGGACGCGCTCGCGCGGGCCGGCTCCGAGCTCGGCGGGCTCGACCTCCTCGTGAACGCGGTGAGCGTCGCACGTCCGCAGCCGGGCGAGCCGTGGGGCGGCGGCCCGGTCGCCGACGCGACGCTCGACCGGTTCACGCACTGGACCGCGCAGGTCGCCCAGCTCGGCTTCGTCTTCCTCTCCGAAGGCGCGCGGGCGCTTCGCGCGCACGGCGGCGGCACGCTCGTCCAGGTCACGAACGCGTCCTCCCGGCGCCCGGCGCCCGGGAGCGGGCTCTGGTCGGCGGGGCACCACGCGATCAGGGCGTTGACGCTCGCGGCCGCGCAGGAGCTGCGCGACGAGGGGATCCACGCGTGCCTGCTCGTCGTCGCCGCGCCGATCGACTCGCCGAAGGTGGCGGCACGGCTCGCCGCGGAAGGAGTCCCCGCCGACGCGACCGCCGACCAGGCGGAGATCGCCTCGGCGGTCGCCTTCCTCGCCGGCCAGGGCGCGCGCGGCCTCTCCTACGAGCTCGAGCTGACCGCGGTCGGGCAGCGGTGGCTCCCGTGAGGGTCGAGTCGCGGCTCCTGCTCCGCGGCTCGGACGCGTACGAGGAGGCGCGGCGGACGGCGGTCTGGCAGGAGCGCAAGCCGGACCGGCACCCGGACGCCATCCTCGCCGCCGAGTCGGAGGGCGATGTCGTCGAGGCGGTGCGCTACGCGCGCCGGCGAGGCTGGACCGTGAAGGCGCGCTCGGGCGGGCACAGCTGGACCGGTTCGAGCGTCCGCGACGGCGGCCTCCTGATCGACCTGTCGCGCCTCGCCGAGATCACGATCGACGCGCCCGCGCGCACGGCGACCGTGCAGCCGGGCGCGAAGGGACGCGACCTCAACGACCAGTTGCGCGCGCACGGGCTCTTCTTCCCCGGCGGCCACTGCCCCACCGTCGGCGTCGGGGGCTTCCTCCTCCAGGGCGGCTGGGGCTGGAACTCGCGGCTGCTCGGCCCCGCGTGCCTCAGCGTGCGCGCGGTCGACGTCGTCACCGCGGACGGCGAGCTCATCCACGCGGACGCCGAGCGGAACGCGGACTTCCTCTGGGCCGCGCGCGGCGCCGGGCCCGGCTACTTCGGGATCGTCACGCGCTTCCACCTCGACCTCCATCCGCGACCGACGGCGATCTTCGGCCGCGCGGACGTCTACCCGCTCGACGTGCTCGACGAGGTGCTGACCTGGGCGCTCGAGCTCCAGGCCTCGCTGCCGCCCGCGCTCGAGTTCGTCATTCTCGGGACGACGCCGCGCCTGCCCGACGGGTCGATCGGCCCCGGCGAGACGTCCCTCGTCGTCTCCGGCGCGGCGCTGATGTGGGACGACGACGAGGCGCGCGAGTCGCTGCAGCTCCTGGATACGTGCCCGGTGCTCGACCGCGCGCTCGAGCGGATGCCACCGGCGCGGGTCGAGCTGGCCGAGCTCTACGCCGGTGCCGACGCGATGGAGCCGGAGGGCCATCGGTGGGCGGTCGACAACATGTGGACGGACGCGGGCCCGGCCGAGCTCGTCCCCGCCGTCCGTGACCTCTTCACCAGCGTCCCGAACGGCCTCTCGCACATCTTCTGGTACCCGTGGCGCCCGCAGCCGATCCCGGACGCGGCGCTGTCGGTCACCGGGAACCTGTACATCGCAGCCTTCGCCGGCTGGGACGACCCGGCCGAGGACGAGCGCATGGTCGGCTGGGCGACGGGCCAGATGCGGCGGCTCGAGCCGTTGTCGCTCGGGATCCAGCTCGCCGACGAGAACCTCGTCAACCGGCCGGCGCGCTACCTCTCGGAGGAGAATGCCGCGCGGCTCGAGCAGCTGCGCGCCCGGCACGACCCGGACGGCGTCTTCCACTCGTACCTGCTCCCGTCGTAGCTCAGCGCCGGGCGGTCGCGGCGAAGCGCGGCAGGCCCGGATGCGGAGCGAGCGACACGACGGCGTCGATCACCGACGGCAGGCCCGAGGCGAGCGCGCGCTCGAGCGCGGGCGCCACCTCCTCGGGACGCTCGATCCGTTCGCCGTGACAGCCGAAGCCGCGAGCGACCGCCCCGTAGTCCGTGCCCTCGAGATCCGTGCCGAGCTCGAAGCCGGCGCGGCTCTGCCCGAGGCGGATCACCCCCCACGCGGCGTTGTCGTGGACGACATGCACCGGCGCGAGCCCCAGGCGGCGGGCCGTGTCGAGCTCCTGCACCGTGAAGCCGAAGGCCCCGTCGCCGGTGATCTGCACGACGGGCCGTCCGGGATGCAGGAGCGCGAGCGCGTTCGCGTACGGCGTGCCGAAGCCGAGGTGTGCCATCCCCGGCTCGTGAAAGCGGGTCCGCGGCGCGGTCGCCGGGATCAGGTCGTTGCTCCAGAACGTCGTGTGCCCGCCGTCGTAGACGGCGAGCGCATCCTTCGGCAGCGCCGCGGCGAGCGCGCAGGTGAGTGCGGCCGGGTGCATTGCGTCGCCGCCGTCGCCGAGCCGGCGCAGGCCCTCGAGATACGCGCGGTGCTCCGCGACAAGTCCCTCCACCCACGCCGAACGCGGATGCTCCGCGTCGCCGAGCGCCTCGAGCAGCTGCTCGAGCACCGCCGGCGCGTCGCCGCACAGCCCGACGCTCACCGGCCGGTACGCACCGATCGCGGCCGGGTCGACGTCGATCTGGATCAGCTCCTGCTCCGGCCGCCCGCGGACTCCCTCCCCCGGTCCGCACCACAGCCACGACGAGAAACGGCAGCCGACCGCGAGCACGACGTCCGCCTCGGTCAGCGCGCGCACGACCGCCTCCCCGCCGATGATGCCGCCGTGCCCGACGAAGCCGGCGCCGTCGGTCGCAACGGTACCCAGGCCCATCTGCGTCGCGGTCGCCGCGGCGCCGATCCGCGCGGCGACTGTGCGCAGCAGGTCGGAAGCGTCGGACATCGTCACGCCGCCGCCCGAGATCACGAGCGGCCGCTCGGCCGACGCGAGCAGCGCGGCCGCGCGCTCGACCTCGCCGTCGTCCGCGCGTGTGCGCGCCGGCGGGACGGAGCCCTCGAGCTCGTCGACGGCGAGCTCGACGGTCTGCGCGAGCACGTCCGCAGGCACCTCGAGGTGGACGGGGCCGGGGCGTCCCGTCAGCGCCTCGCGTAGCGCGCGGCGCACGAGCGACGGGATCCGCGCCGGCTCGCGCACGACGGCATTCCACTTCGTCACCGGCGCGAAGAGCACGAGGTTGTCCGAGTCCATCGCCATGCCCTCGAACGGATACGCGAGGTGCGACGGCGCGCCGGGCGTCAGCACGAGCACGGCGAGGTTGTTCGCACGTGCGCTCCCGAGCCCGCCGACGAGGTTGTGCGAGCCGGGGCCGCTCTCGCCGCAGCAGACCGCGATGCCGTCCCCCGCGTGGAACGACGCTGCCGCCATCCACGCCGCCGCCGCCTCGTGGCGCGTGCCGACCCAGCGCGGTCCGTCCGGCGCAGCGGCGAGCGCCTCGAGGAACGGGCCGAGCTTCCCCGCCGGCACGCCGAAGACGTGGCGGACGCCGGCCGCTGCGAGGGTGCGGGCGAGTGCCTCCCCGCCCGAGATCGAGACGGTGTCGGGCACGACGCAGCACTCTAATCAGAATCGTCGTTCTATATTTCGGGGCGATGGCCGAGCGCCGGTTCGAGGGGAAGTCGGTGATGGTGACCGGAGCAGGCACGGGCTTCGGCGCCGTGCTCGCGCTCCGCGCCGCCGAGGAGGGCGCGCGGGTCGCGATCCACTACCGAAGCTCCGCGACGGGCGCTGCGGCCACGGCCGCGGGCGTCCGCGAGCGAGGGAGCGAGGCGCTCCTCGTCAAGGGCGACATCACGTCCTGGGACGAGGTGCGGCGGATGGCGGACGAGGTCTACGCCGGTCTCGGCTCGCTCGACGTGCTCGTGAACAACGTCGGCGACATGGCGTCGGCGCAGACGTCGTGGCGCGAGCTCACCGAGGAGTCGATCGACCACGTCCTCGCGGTCGACATCAAAGGGACGATGCTGATGGTCCACGAGTTCGGCCTGCGGATGCTCGAGCACGGCGGCGGCGCGATCGTGAACATCGGCTCCACCGTGATCGTCCGCGGCAGCCCGCGCGCGCCGCAGTATGCGGCGGGGAAGTACGGCGTGCTCGGCATCACGAAGTCGTACGCGCGGGCGCTCGCGCCGACCGTCCGCGTCAACACGTTCGCGCCCGGGTTCATGCGCACCGAGGCAGTGCTGAACCGGCCCGACTGGAAGGCCGGCCGCGGCGAAGAGCTCGCCGCCGCGACCCCGTCCGGCAGGATCCCGCCCCCCGAGGAGCTCGCCGCCGCCGCCCTCTTCCTCGCGAGCGACGACGCACACCACATCACCGGCTCCTACATGATCTGCGACGGCGGCTACAGCATGCTCGGCGCGTGACGCGTCAGCGCCGCGTCGCACCGCCGTCCACGACGATGAACTGCGCGGTGACGAACGACGCCGACTCGCTCGCGAGGTAGACGACGGTGCCCGCGACGTCCTCCGGGACGCCGGGCCGAGGGACGGCCTGCGACAGGACGACGTCGTCGAGCGCGCTCGCCGGCATCACGCCCGCGTCGATGTCCGCCTCGACGCCGGGCGTGCGCGTCAGGCCCGGCGACACCGCGTTGACGGTGATGCCGTGACGGCCGAGGTCGTTCGCGAGCGCGCTCGTGAGGCCGAGCACGCCGCCCTTGCTCGTCATGTACGCGGTGAGTCCCGGCGTGCTCGTCAGCAGCGACGACGACGCGACGTTGACGATGCGCCCCCAGCCGAGCCCGAGCATGTCCTCGAGCACCGCCTTCACCATCAGGAACTGCGAGTCGAGGTTCGTCGTCAGCATTCGCCGCCACGCGCCGTAGTCGAGATCGAAGATCGACGTGCTGCCGAGCGCCGCGGCGTTGTTCACGAGCACGCCGACCGGGCCGAGCGCGGCGCGCGCCGCCGCGGCCGCTGTCTGCGCGCCGCCCTCGGTCGCGACGTCCGCGACGACCGGCTCACAGACGCCGCCGGCACCGCGGATCGCGGCGACCGTCGTGTCGGGGCTGTCGCGATCGACCGCGGCGACACGCACTCCGTCCGCGGCCAGCGCGGTCGCGATCGCCGCGCCGATCCCGCGCGCGGCTCCCGTGACGACGGCGTTCCGCTCCATGGACGACGAGGCTACAGGGGAGAAACACGCGGTACGGCGTCATCCGAGCGGTGACCGCCCGCGCGACCTCCGGTGGAAGGCCGGCCTCACGATGAGGCGTGTACGACGAAGAGCCCCGCGCGAGCGAGGCTCTTCCGATAGCGGGGGCGGGATTTGAACCCGCGACCTCCGGGTTATGAGCCCGGCGAGCTACCTGGCTGCTCCACCCCGCGTCGCTGGCGCGAATCGTAGCACCGGCGCGGCCGCGGTTACGATCCGGAGATCGTGTTCGAATGGCTC
>DATJOZ010000115.1:0-37251 GCA_035506655.1 Gaiellaceae bacterium | reverse complement strand
TCGCGGGTCGAGCGCAGTGCACGCAGATTGATGTGGGCGGCTTCGCGGTGCCGCGCGGCTCGTGGTGGCCTTGCGGCCATCCCGAGCACGCTGAGTCCGCCTCCGTCTAAGCCGCCTGCGGCCGGCTTAGCCTCCGGCCTCGTCGGTGCGTAGCTCGAGCGTTTCAGGCTCGAGCTCCGTCAGCGATCTGAGGATCACGTCGGCTTGCGCGAGCGCGCCTGCGTCCGGCGGGTAGCTCGGGTTCGGGATCGCGACGACGCGCATGCCGGCCGCGTGCGCGGAGCGGATGCCCGCGTGCGAGTCCTCGATCGCGGCGCAGCGCTCCGGCGCGACGCCGAGCCGCCGCGCCGCCTCGAGGTAGACGTCCGGCGCGGGCTTCCCGCGGCCGACCTCCTCCGACGAGACCGTCGTGCGGAAGAACGCGGCAAGCCCGGAGAGCTCGAGCACCTCGTCGATGAGCGGCCGGTTCGACGACGACGCGAGCGCGAGCGGGAAGCGCGCGGCGACGCGCTCGACGGCCTCGACCGCGCCCGGGACGAGCGGCAGGTGCTCCGCGTACGCGGCCTGCATCCGCCGCACGACCTCGTCGTTGATCGCCGTCGGCTCGTCGGGGATCCCGACCGACTCGTGGAGATAGCGCGACCACTCGGCGGAGCTCATGCCCATCATCGCGCGCTGCACCTCGGCGGTGTACGGGAGGCCGTGCTCGCCGACGTACACCTCGCGCACCGCATCCCAGACCTCCTCGGAGTCGATCAGGAGCCCGTCGAGGTCGAAGATCGCCGCCTCGATCACAGCGGGTGGTACTCGCTCTCGCGGTAGACGAGCGAGCTCGTCGCGGTCCCGTGCTCGACGGTCACGACCGCGCCGACGAAGAAGCCGTGGTCGCCGGCGTCGTGCTCGGCGACCGTCCGCGCCTCGATCCAGCCCATCGCCCCTTCGATCAGCGGCGCGACGGCGCCCTCGCGTATCGCGACGCCCTCCCAGTGGACGATCGGCGGGAACCCGGCGGCGAACCGGCGCGCGATCTCCTCCTGGTCGGCGGCGAGAAGGCTCACCGCGAAGCCGCCGGCGCGGCGGAGCAGCTCGTAGAGCGAGGCCTGCTTCCCGACCGAGACGCCGACGAGCGGCGGGTCGAGCGAGAGCGAGACGAGCGACGAGACGGTCACGCCCATCCGGTCTCCCTCGAAGTCCACCGTGAGCACGGAGACGCCGTGCGGCCACGCCCGCATCAGCCCTCGAAGCTCCTCGCCCCCCGCCATCCGGTCGATCATACGGAGGGCTACAGGCGCGCCCGCGGGCTGCCGATAGACCCGGCATGAATTGTCCTGCCTGCACCCACGCCCTCACGCCGCTCACCGTCGGCGACCTCACCGTCGACGCCTGCGAGGGCGGTTGCGGCGGCATCTTCTTCGACCACTACGAGCTCCGGAAGGTCGACGAGCCGTCCGAGACCCTCGGCGACCAGCTCCTCGACATCCAGCGCGATCCCTCGATCGTGGTCGACCCGGACAAGCGCTACGGCTGCCCGAAGTGCACCGACGACGTCGTGATGATGCGCCACTTCTGGAGCGTCAAGCGCGAGGTGACGATCGACGAGTGCCCGGAGTGCGGCGGCATCTTCCTCGACGCCGGCGAGCTCGGCCGCATCCGCTCGGAGTTCACGAGCGCGGCGGCGAAGGAAGCCGCGGCCGACGCGTACTTCCACGACGACGGCGTCGACCGCGAGTTCGACACGATGCGCCAGGCCGACCACCTCGGCCCGCACATCGGCGAGCCGACGCCGCCCGGCATCGCATCGGTCTAGCGCTGGCGCGGATCCGCGCCGTCGACGTTCCAGTGCCGGGCGATCGTCGCCAGCCACGCGTCGTCGTGCGGCGTGAGCGTGAATCGCGTGACCATCCGCTGCAGTCCCTGCTGGTCGCCGTAGAGGACGTCGACGACGATGCGCTCGCCGGACTCGATCGCGCGCCGTGCGTCGTCGAACTCCGCGGACGACGGGTCGCGGAGCACGCCCTGCCAGAAGCCGATGTCGCCGGGCGCGATGTAGAGGTCGCGTGTCAGCCGGTGGAAGCGCTCGAGCTGCGGGCGCGGATCCTCGGGCCTGCCGTCGAACTCGTAGAGATCCCAGCCGTGGAGGATCGCGATGCCGTTGCCGACGTTGCGCAGCGCGATGCCGAGATAGATCGCGTCGTCCGCGATCTCGACGGCGGCGCCGCCTCCGGGGGCCGTGAGCCATTTGTTGTCGGCGAAGCCGATCTTCTGCGCCGGGTCCTCGCGGCGCGTCGGAACGATGAGCGGGCGGAGCCCCGCGAGGAGCGTCGCCTCGGCGATCCGCGCGGAGCGGTTGCCCGACCGCACCGCCGCGAACGTGGAGACTGCGAGGACGAGCGTCCCGGCGGCCGTTCCGAGCTCGGCGATCGTCGTGAGGTCGGCCATGGCGGCGAGTCTACGCGTACCCCGCGATAGGCTCTCGCCGATGTCGACGGCAGGCTACGGCGAGACACGCATCTGGCGCCCGGCGCGCCCGCGCCTGAGCATCGTCAAGCTGCTCGTGACGTGGTTGATCGCGACGCTGTCGCTGCTCGTCGGCTGCGCGATCGTCCCGGGCGCGCACGTCAACGGCTTCGGCGCCGCGCTCGCGGCCGCGGTCGTGATCGGGATCCTCAACGCGCTGCTGCCGCCGATCGTCGCGGCGCTGCGCCTGCCGCTGACGCTGCTCGTCGGCTTCGTGCTGATCCTCATCCTCGACGCGCTGATCCTGCTCGCCGCAGCGGACATCTCGGGCGGCCGCCTCGTGATCGACTCGTTCTGGTCGGCGCTCCTCGTCGCGATCGTCGCGGCCGCCGCCGGTGTCGCGCTCGGCGTGCTGTTCGGCACCGAGGACGACGACACGTACTCGCTCCAGGTGATCCGGCGCATCGCGAACCGCGACAAGGGCCGCGTCGAGACCGACTCGCCCGGGATCATCTTCCTCGAGATCGACGGGCTCGCGCTGCCGGTTCTCCAGCGCGCGATGCGCGACGGGAGCGCGCCGACGATGGCGCGCTGGCTCACCGAGGGGACGCACCGCCTCGTCGAATGGGAGACGGACCTCTCGTCGCAGACGGGGGCGTCGCAGTCCGGGATCCTGCTCGGCTCGAACGAGGACATCCCCGCGTTCCGGTGGGTCGAGAAGGAGACGGGGACGCTCGTCGCGTGCTCGGGCCCGGCCGACTGCGCGGAGATCGAGCGTCGCCACGCGACCGGCCGCGGCCTGCTCGTCGACGGCGGCTCGAGCCGCGGCAACCTCCTCTCCGGCGAGGCCGACCACGTGATCCTCACCGTCAGCCGGATGGACGCCGAGAAGAAGGCGAACCCGGGCTACCGCACGTTCCTCGCGAACGGCACGAACGTCACGCGCGTGCTGTCGCTCGCGTTCTGGGAGGTGATCCTCGAGTGGACGGCGGCGCTCCGCGCGATCCGCCGCAACGTCGAGCCGCGCGGGCACCGCGGCGGGAAGTACCCGTTCCTCCGCGCCGGCATCTGCATCGTCGTCCGCGAGCTGATCGTGTTCGGCGTCCTCACCGACATGTTCAAGGGGCGCCCGGCGATGTACGCGACGTTCTCGAGCTACGACGAGGTCGCGCACCACTCCGGGCTCGAGCGCGCGGACACGATGGAGGCGCTGCGGAAGCTCGACGGGCAGTTCGCGCGCATCGACCGCGCGCGGCAGTTCGCCCCGCGTCCGTACGAGATCGTGATCCTGTCCGACCACGGGCAGACGCAGGGCGCGACGTTCAAGCAGCGGAACGGCTACGGGCTCGACGAGCTCGTGCGCCGCTCGATCGAGCGCGGCAGCGTCGCGCAGATGGCGGGCGGCGACGAGAACGACCAGGCGACCGCGCACGCCGTCAGCGAGGCGACCGGCGTGAAGCAGAAGCCGAAGAAGAACGACGTCTCCCGCGAGGACGTCGTCGTGCTCGGCTCCGGCAACCTCGGGCTCGTCTACCTGATGGAGGAGACGCGCCGGCTGACGCTCGAGGAGATCGAGCGCTCGCACCCCCGGCTGATCCCTGCGTTGCGGCAGCATCCGCACATCGGCTGGATCCTCGTCCACTCCTCCGAGCACGGGCCCGTCGCGCTCGGCGCGAACGGTGCGAACTACCTCGCCGAGGACCGGGTCGAGGGCGAGGACCCGCTCGCCGCGTTCGCGCCGCGGGCCGGGCAGCACCTGCTGCGAGCGTCCGGCTTCGAGCACGCGCCGGACATCTACGTCGGCAGCTTCTACGACCCCGCGCTGGAGGAGGGCTGCGCGTTCGAGGAGCTGATCTCGTTCCACGGCGGGATCGGCGGCCCGCAGACGCGGCCGTTCATCCTCCATCCGGTCAACCTGGTGCTGCCCGAGGAGCCGCTCGTCGGCGCGGCCGCGGTCCACGACGTGCTCGTGGGCTGGAGGCGCGTGCTCAACGAGAGCCCCGCGTAGCCCGGTCGCTCGGCTCCACGAGAGGCGGCCGAGCTCGTCGTCCCGTCGGTCCCGCGTCGTGACTCGGCCACGACTCCGGTCGGCCGGGCCCGGCCGGCTGTCGCACGGACGCACCGGACGGTCAAGCGCGTCAGCGGGTCGCCCCGGTGCGTTAGCGTGCCGCGGATGGACGACGCACCAAAGCGCGGAGGGCTCGTCCTCCTCACGCTCATCCTCGTCGCGGCCGTCGCGAACCTGAACCTGTCGGTCGCGAACGTCGCGCTGCCGTCGATCGGCGCGCACTTCGACTCGAGCCAGACGACGCTCGACCTGATCGCGGTCGGCTACTCCCTCGGGCTCGCATGCTCCGTGCTCTGGCTCGGCGCGCTCGGCGACCGCTACGGGCGGAAGATGATGCTCGTCGCCGGGACGGCGCTCGCGATCCCGATGTCGCTGCTCGCCGCGTACGCGTGGAGCGACGTCGTGCTCTTCATCGCGCGCGTCGGCGGCGGCCTCGCCGCCGGCATGGCGTACCCGACGACGCTCGCCCTGATCACGGCGCTCTGGGCGCCGGGGCCGGGGAGGACGAAGTCGATCGCGCTCTGGTCGGGCCTCGGCGGCGCGATCGCGGCGCTCGGGCCGCTCGCGTCCGGGCTCCTGCTCGAGCACTTCTACTGGGGCTCGGTCTTCCTGCTGACGCTCCCGCTCGCGGTCGTCGCGCTCCTGCTCGCGCTGAAGTACGTCCCGGCGCACGTGAACGAGGGGACGGAGCCGGTGGACAACATCGGCGGCATCCTGTCGCTCGCACTCGTCGGCTCGCTGATCCTCGCGATCAACTTCGCGCCGGTTCCGAACGCCGGGACGCTGACGCTCGTGCTCGCGGTGATCGCGGTCGTCGCGCTCGTCCTGTTCTTCTTCCGGCAGCGGCGCGCGAAGAACCCGCTCTACGACCTCGACGTCGCGAAGCGGCCGCCGTTCTGGGTCGCCGCATGCGCGGGGATCATCGTCTTCGGCTCGCTCATGGGCGCGATGTTCATCGGCCAGCAGTTCCTCCAGAACGTGCTCGGCTACTCGACGCTCGACGCGGGACTCTCGATCCTGCCCGCCGCGTTCTTCATGGTGCTCGTCGCGCCGCGCTCGGCGAAGATCGTCGACGCGCGCGGCGCGCGGTTCACGCTGCTCGCCGGCTACGTCTTCGTGCTGCTCGGCTTCCTCACGATGCTGCTCCTCTGGAAGGACGGCATCCCGTACTGGAAGGTCGGGCTCGGCTACGCGTTCGTCGGGATCGGCGTCGGTCTCGCCGGGACGCCGGCGTCGCACTCGCTCACCGGGTCGGTGCCGGTGCGCCGCGTCGGCATGGCGTCGGGCACCGCCGACCTCCAGCGCGATCTCGGCGGCGCGATCATGCAGTCGATCTTCGGCGCGCTGCTCACGGCCGGCTACGCGACGGCGGCCGGCTCGCTCATCTCGTCCTCCGGGAAGGACGTCACCGCGAGCACGCAGGCCGAGCTGACGAAGTCGTTCTCGAGCGCCGCCGACACGGCGTCGCGGTATCCGGCATCGATGCAGGACGCGATCATCAACGGCGCGAAGACGGCGTTCCTCAAGGGCGACCAGTGGGCGTATCTCGCCGGGATCGTCGCGGTGCTGCTCGGCGCGGTGATCGTCTGGTTCTTCTTCCCGAAGAAGGAGCGCGAGGAGCAGCTGCTCGCGCAGTACCACGCGGAGGATGTCGCGCCGGCGTGAGCAGGCGGGGATGGATCCTGCTGTTGCTCGGGGTCGGCGTCGGGCTCGCCGTACTCGTCGGCGTGCTCGGGACGCGCGGCAGCGAGCCGAACGCGGAGCAGTCGACGGCGTCGCTCTGCTCGAGCCTCTCGACGTTCGAGGCGTCGGCGAACGCGCTCGCGAACCTCGACCCGAGCACGACGACGACGGCCGAGTTCCAGGCCGACGTGAAGACCGTGCAGACGAACTGGGCTGCGGTCGAGAGCGCGGCGCAGGACGTGAAGAGCTCGCAGATGGACGCGCTCGACGCCGCGTGGGCCAACTTCGCCGCCGTGGTCCAGGGCATTCCGGGCAACGCGACCGTCAAGGACGCGGCGGGCACGATCTCGCAGGCCGCGGACACGCTCGTCTCGAGCGCCCAGTCGACCGCGCAGTCGGTCGACTGCTCGGCCGGCTAGCCCGATACTGCGGCCGTGCCGGACGAGCCGATCACGCGCGAGGAGCTCCAGCTCGCCGCGCGGAACCACGGGATGCCGCTCGAGGCGCTGCGCTATCCGGTGACGCCGGTCGGGCTGCACTACCTGCTCATCCACTACGACATCCCCGAGGTCGACGCGGAGTCGTGGCGTCTGCGGGTCGACGGCGAGGTGGAGCTCGAGCGCTCGCTGTCGCTCGACGAGCTGCGTGCGATGCCGTCGGCCGAGATCGTCTCGACGATGGAGTGCGCGGGCAACGGGCGCGCGCGCCTGGAGCCGCGGCCGGTCAGCCAGCCGTGGCTGCTCGAGGCGGTCGGCACTGCGCGGTGGCGCGGCGTCGCACTCCTCTCCGTGCTCGAGCGCGTCGGCCGGCGCCGCGGTGCGACGCACGTCCTGTTCACGGGGCTCGACGGCGGCGTCGAGGGCGGGATCGAGCAGCGCTACCAGCGCGCGCTGCCGCTCGCCGAGGCGATGCGCACGGAGGTGCTGCTCGCGTACGAGATGAACGGCGCGCCGCTCCCTCCGCAGCACGGCTTCCCGCTGCGGCTCGTGACGCCGGGCTGGTACGGCATGACGAACGTGAAGTGGCTCGAGTCGATCACGCTCCTCGACGCGCCGTTCGAGGGCTACCAGCAGTCGCACGCCTATCGCTTCCGGCTCGACGAGGACGACGAGGGGACGCCGGTGACGCGGATGCAGCCGCGCGCGCTCATGGTGCCGCCGGGCGTCCCGGAGTTCCTCTCGCGCGACCGGACCGTGCACGAGACACCGGTCGTGGTGCGGGGCCGCGCGTGGTCCGGGTGGGCGCCGGTCGTCTCGGTCGAGGTCAGCGTCGACGGCGGCGCCACGTGGAACGAGGCGCAGCTCGACGACGACGGCGGCTCGCCCTGGGCGTGGCGCGGCTGGCGCTTCGAGTGGTCGCCCGAGCCGGGCGAGTACGTCGTCGCGTGCCGCGCGACGGACGAGCGCGGCACCGGTCAGCCCGCCGACGCGGTCTGGACCGTCGGCGGCTACGCGAACACCGCGGTGCAGCGCGTCACCGTCACCGTCGCCGGCTGACGGTTCGCTACTTGCCGACGCGGAAGGTTGCGCTCTTCGAGGCGGAGCCGTCCGCCGTCGTGACGGTCACCTTCGCCGCCACCGCCTTGCCCTTCATCTTCTTCGGCACGAGGAACGTGAGCTTCGCGACGCCGTTGGCGAAGGTCTGGACGGAGGCGACGGACTTCTTCGCGACCGTGACGCTGCCGAGCATCGTGCCGTCGGTCAGGATCTCGTTGTTGTCGCTGCGCGTGACGGCGAAGCTGATCGACGCCTTCTTCCCCGAGACGAGGATCAGCGGCGCGACCGTGCCGGGCGCGATCACCGGGATCACCGGCGGCGGCGGAGGCACCGGCGTCGTCGCGGTGAGCGTCACCGTGTTGTCGGCCGGGTTGATGTCCGCGGCGCGATAGCCGGCGGTGGCCGTCAGCGCATGGTCGCCTGTGCCCGTCACCTTCGTGGTGACGGTGACGTGGCCGAGCGGCGCGGTGTCCGCGAGCCAGTCGAGGTCGCAGTGGAGCGTCGTCGCGCCCGTGGACGCGCACCCGGTGCCGCGGTCGGCGTAGGTGGAGACGAGCGACACGTTCGCCGGGAGCGTGACGTCGACGTACACCCCGGTCGCGGGGCCCTTGTTCTGGTCGTTCACCTGGAGGTACCAGACGAGGGTGTCGCCGACGGCGACGGTCGTCTGGCTGATCGAGCCCTGCATCAGGAGGTCGGCGGGCCCGCAGTTGGGATCGCACGGCGGATTGGCGTGGCGCGCCGGCGACGCAGCAGCGCCCGCGGCGAGAACCAACGCCGCGACGACGACCACCAGCCAGCTGACCCGGAGCGCCTGCACTGGGAGATAAGACTCGCAGTCCGATCGGATGTTGGCCGTCGGTTTGTAAAACGCGCAGCGCAGGCGGCGGGGGAGGGATTCGAACCCTCGGAGGCTTGCGCCTACAACGGTTTTCAAGACCGTCCCGTTCGACCGCTCCGGCACCCCGCCGCAGGCGCACCGTAGACGATCGGGGAGCTAGGACTGCTGCGGCTTCTTCGCGTCGAGCTCGGCCTGCGCCTTCTCGGCGAGGGCGAGGAGACGGTCGGCGTTGGCGATCGCCCGCTCCTGCTCGGCTTCTCGCTCGGCTCTCGTCATCTTCTTCATCGCTGTCGTCACCTCCGAGGATTCGCTCGATCCTGACCAGAGTCCGTGAGATGTCGTTCAACGTGAATCGTAGGGCGACGACCTCGTCGCGATAGATCACCGGTTCGTCCATCGCGGCGAGGATCGCGAAGTCTGCGCCGCGCCGCAAGACGCTCTTCCGGACGGGTCAGCGGGTGACGGTCGCGGGCGCGCCGTACGACCGCAGCACCTCCGGCACCTCGCCCTGGAAGTTCTCCAGGATCGCGAGGACGGCCCGGTCGGTCGCGGCGGTGCCGTTCAGCGTGTGGACCGGCTCGAGGCTCTTGCCGTTGCGGAAGCGGACGCCGAGGCGGCGCGCCTGGAAGTCCGTTGTGTTCGACGTCGACGTGAGCTCGCGGTAGCGCTGCTGCGACGGGAACCAGCCCTCGCAGTCGTACTTCTTCGTCGCCGACGCGCCGAGGTCGCCCGCCGCGACGTTGACGACGCGGTACGGCAGCTCGAGCGCCTGGAGGATCTCCTCCTCGATCGAGAGCAGCCGCTCGTGCTCGTCCGCGGAGCCGGCAGGGTCGCAAAACGTGAAGAGCTCGACCTTGTTGAACTGGTGCACGCGGAACATCCCGCGCGTGTCCTTTCCGGCGGCGCCGGCCTCGCGGCGGAAGTTCGTCGAGAACGCGGTGTAGCGGAGCGGCAGCTCCTCGAGGATCTCGCCCATGTGCAGGCCGGCCAGCGCGACCTCCGACGTTCCCGTGAGGTAGAGGTCGTCGCTCTCGACCGCGTAGATGTTCGTGCGGTCGGTCGGGAAGAAGCCCGTCCCGTACATCGCCTCCTCGCGCACGAGCACCGGCGGGAGCATCGGCGTGTGCCCGTGCGCGGCGGCGCGGTCGAGCGCGAAGCGGTAGACCGCGAACGCGAGCAGCGCGGTGTCGCCGATGAGGTAGCCGAAGCGCGAGCCGGAGAGGCGTGCCGCGCGCTCCATGTCGAAGCGGCCGACCTCCGTGTGCTCCTTCGGGCCGGGCGGCACGCGCGGCTCGCCCCACGCGCGGACCTCGACGGCGTCCTCGTCCGTGAAGCCGTCGGGCGCCGAGTCGTCCGGCGGGTTCGGGATCAGCGCGAGCGCGGCGTCGCGCGCGGCCTCCGCGGTGGCGAGCTCCTCCTCCGCGGCCTGCAGCTCCTCCTTCACGCCGCGGAGCTGCTCGAGCTGCTCCGGCGTCGGCTTGCCCTTCAGCTTCGTCTGCGCGCGCAGGTCGTCGACGCGCGGGACGAGCGCGCGCCAGCGCTCGTCGACGGCGAGCCACGCGTCGAACTCCTCGGCGGCGCCCTTCCGGGCGAGCCTGCGGCGGAACTCGTCGGGGTCGTTGCGCGCTGCGCGGGCGTCGATCATGCCCGGGAGTCTACGAAGGCTTCCAGCAGGGCAGCGACGCCCTCCTCCTCGACGGACGGGACGACGAGGTCGGCGATGCGGAGGATCGTCTCCTGCGCGTTCGCGACCGCGACCGCGAAGCCGGCCCAGTCGAGGAGCTCGCGGTCGTTCTCGCCGTCGCCGCACGCGACGGTCTCCGCCGCGGTGAACCCGAGGCGCTCCGCGACGAACGCCATCCCGGCGCCTTTGCTCACGTCGGGGTGCGCGAACTCGAGGAAGAACGGGAGCGACTTCGAGATGTAGAGTCGCCCCGCGAACGCCGGCTTCAGCTCCGCCTCGAGCTCGTCGAGCGCATCCGGGTCGCCGACCGCGACGAGCTTCGTCGGGTCGGCGGCGAGCCACGCGTGCAGGTCGCCGACGGCGTGGATCGGCAGGTGCTGGAAACCCGCGTACGACTCCGCCTCGGGCGTCACCTCGGCGACGTACAGCTCGTCGTCGACGTAGCAGTTGACGTGGAAGCCGCGCGCGACGACGGCGTCGATCGTCTCGAGCGCGACCGCGCGCGGAATCGGAACGTGACGCAGCACCTCGCCGGTCACCGGGTTCGCGACGAGCGCGCCCTGGTAGCAGATCACCGGGTCGTCGAGCCCCGCGTCGAGGACGTACGGGCGGACGGAGCGGAACATCCGCCCCGTGACGACGATCACGTGCGTGCCGGTCGCGCGCACCGCGTCGATCGCGTTCGCCGTGCGGGTGTGCAGCGTCGCGTCCGGGCCGACGAGCGTCCGGTCGAAGTCGGTCGCGAACGCGCGGACGTCCCGCGGGAAGCCCGCCGGGAGCTCGACCGCCGCTACGGGGTGCCGCCGGTCGCCGTGACGACGTACGCCGCGACGTCGGCGATCTGCTGCGCGGTGAGCTGCTTCGCGAACGACGGCATCACGCCCTTGCCGAGCGTCACGCGCGCCGTCGCCGTGCGGTAGTCCGGCTTCGCGTCGTCGAGGTTCGGCCCGACGGTCCCGGTCGAGCCGGCGTCCTTCAGCGTGTGGCAGCTCGTGCAGCCGGCCGAGAGGAAGATCTTCTTGCCCGCGACCGGGTCGCCCTTGAGCTTGAACGCCGGCGTGGCCGGCTCGAGGGCCGGCTTCGGCAGCGAGCCGACGACGGTCTCGGGCGTGGGGGACACGACGCCCTGCGAGCCGCACCCCGCGGCGACGCCCACGAGGGCTCCTGCGGCGAGGCAGATGACGAGGGCGCGGCGCATCCGGAGCAAGACTCTAAACAAGGGCTAAGACTGCCTGCCGGACGAACTCTCGACCCGGCGGCCCGGAGTACCATGGCGCTCGTGAAGAGGAAGTCGTACGGGCGGGACGCCGGGCTGTCGCTGCGGATGCTCGCGACGGGCGGGCTGCTCGGCCTGCTCTACGTCATCTTCGCCGTCGTCCTCTTCTCCGTCCTGAACGTCGGGATCGTCCCGATGCTCGTCATCGTCGTCGGGCTCGCGGCCGTCCAGTACTGGACCTCCGACCGGCTCGCGCTCGCGGCGTCCGGCGCGAAGATCGTCTCGGCCGAGGACGCGCCGGAGCTGCACGCGATGGTCGAGCGGCTGTGCGCGATGGCCGACCTCCCGAAGCCGCGGATCGCCGTCGTCGACAGCGACGTCCCGAACGCCTTCGCGACCGGCCGGGACCCCAAGCACGCGGCCGTCGCGGTCACGACCGGCCTCTGGCGCCGGCTCGACCCGCAGGAGGTCGAGGCCGTCCTCGCCCACGAGCTCTCGCACATCGCGAACCGCGACGTCCTCGTGATGACGCTCGCGAGCTTCTTCGCGATGCTCGCCGCGCTGATCACGCGCTGGGGCATGTTCTTCGGGATGTGGGGCGGCGGGAACCGCAGCAACAACAACAACCAGGGCGGCCTGCCCGTCTGGCTGATCGTCGTCGTCGTCGCGATGGTGACCTACGCGATCAGCTTCGTGCTCATTCGGACGATCTCGCGCTACCGCGAGTACGCGGCCGACCGCGGCTCGGCGCTGATCACCGGCGCGCCGGAGAACCTCATGAGCGCGCTCCAGAAGATCTCCGGCCAGATCACCCAGATCCCCGAGCGCGACCTCCGCGAGGTCGCCGGGATGAACGCGTTCTTCATCATCCCGACGAACTGGCGCACGCAGGCGGGCGAGCTCTTCATGGACCATCCGCCGCTCGAGAAGCGCCTCGCCGCGCTCGAGAAGATCGCGCGCGAGATGGGCCGCGCGGTTCCGCAGTAGCTCGGAACCGCTTCGCGGTTTCTCGCCTCGAGGCGGAACTCCGCGAGCCGGAAAGCGCGTGTTCCGGGGCGCTCGCCGGCCCACGGGAGCGACTCCGTGTTCGGGATCGGTGTCTGGCACCAAACGGCGTTTCGGTGTCAGACACCAAACGGCGTTCCGGTGTCAGACGCCAAACGGCGTTTCGGTGTCAGACACCAAACGCGCTACAGGTGTCCGGCACTAGATCGGCGCGTCGAAGAGGCCGAGCCACTTGCTGAGGTCGGGCTCGACCGGGAGCTCGGGCTCGAGCTTCGCCTTCAGCTCCAGCTCGCGCGCGTTGTCGCGCTCGCGGCTCTCGCCCGTCGGTGCGAACGGCCAGAACGTGCCGCTCTTGAAGCCGTAGACCCAGTAGACCGGCTTCCCCGCGGCCTCGAACCGGAACGCGGCGGCGAGGAGCTGCGCGCCGAAGCCGCGGTCCGAGAACTCCTGCGCGACGGCGTGCGCGGCCGTCACCTGGTCCTCGAGGTCCGAGTCGCGCACGATCACCCACTCGAAGCCGAACGTGTCCGTCTTCCGGTCGAGCTTCGAGCCGGATCCCGCGGCCACGGACTGCAGGAGCTGCTCGACGTCCTGGTCGACCTGCGTGAACTCGCCCGCCGACAGCGGCTTGAAGACGACGGCGCCGACGCCCGCCGGCTTCAGCCCGCACTCGACGTCGAGCGTCACCGCCGCCGTCGTCAGCGCGAAGAGGCGGTCGTCCGCCGGCTCCTTCAGCTTCTTGCGGCCGAAGAAGATGTCGCCGAGGGGCACTACTCCGCCGGCTTGTCCTCGGCGGCCGGCGCGTCGATCTGCTTCGTCTCGCCGCCCGACGCTGCGCCGACCTCGGCCTTGATCTGCGCGAGCTCCTGGTCGACCTGCGCGGAGGAGGAGATCTCCGCGAGCTGGCGGTCGAGGTCGGTCGAGCCCGGCGGGGCGGTGAAGTCCTCGAGCGCGCCCGCGGTCGTGAGCTCGTCGATCGCCGACGCGCGCGCCGTGAGCTCGTCCGTCTTGTCCTTCGCGCGCTGGATCGCCATGCCGGTGTCCTCCATGCCCTTGCCGATCCCCGTCGCGGCCTCGCCGATCTTCACCTGCGCCTCCGCCGCGGAGTACTGCGCCTTGAGGACTTCCTTCTGCGTCCGGAACGACTCGATCCTCGCCTCGAGCGTGTGCTGGCCCTCGATCAGCTTCTGCTGCTGGTCGTCGAGCTGCTTCACCTGCGCGTCGAGATCCTGGAGCTGCTGCTGCGCGGCCGACTTGCGCTGCAGCGCTTCGCGCGCGAGGTCCTCGCGGTTCGCGGCGACGGCCTGGCGGGCCTGGGTGTCGAGCTTCACGACGTTCTGCTCGAGCCCGGCGGTCTGGAGCTCGAGGCGCTTCTTCGCCGTGGCCACGTCGGCGACGCCGCGCTTGACGTTCTGGAGCTGCTCGAGCATCTGCTCGTACGAGTAGTCCAGCGTCTCGGTCGGGTTCTCCGCCTTGTCGAGCATCTTCGACGTCTTGGACTTGAAGATCAGCGTCGTGCGCTGCCACAGGCCGGCCATCGTTCCTCCTCGGGCGTTGTCGTATTAGCCTACCGGTGTGCTGGTGGCGCGGAGCATGCACCCCGAGTGGCTGTCGAACGCCTACGCGATCGCGGATCGCGAGGGCGGGACGGCGCTGTTCGTCGACTCCGGTGCCGACGTCGGCCCGCTCGTCGCGGCGGTCGAGGAGTGGGGCGCGACGCCGGCGGCGATCCTCCGGACGCACACGCACCACGACCACGTCGTCCACGAGGACGCGCTCGCCGGCCGGTACGGGATCCCGGTCGTCGCCGAGCCGGGGGAGTGGACCTTCGGCGACCTCCACGTCGTCGGGATCGCGACGCCCGGGCACTCGGACGACATGGTCGCGTTCGTCGTCGACGAGGAGTCCGTCTTCACCGGCGACACGCTCTTCCTCGACGCGGTCGGCGGCGGCGACCTCGAGCAGGTGCGCGCGTCGGTGCTCGACGTCTTCATGGTGCTGCCGGACGAGACGACGGTCTATCCCGGCCACACCGAGGAGACGACGATCGGGCGCGAGCGCGCCGAGAACCCGTTCCTCCGCGTGTGGCTCGGCGCCGAGCCGGAGGGGACGGAGCGCGTGACGGTCGGCGGGCGCGACGCGACGCTCGTCGTCTGGTCGCCGGACTACGACGGCAAGGGGAAGGCCTGGGTCCGGTTCGACGACGGCACCGACGCGATCGTCGGCGGCTCGCGCGTCGAGCGCGGTTGATCCTCGCGATCGACCAGGGGACGACGGGCACGACGTGCCTCGTCGTCGACGAGGGGCTGCGCGTCGCCGGGCGCGGCTACGTCGAGATCGCGCGCGCGTTCCCCGAGCCGGGGTGGGTCGAGCAGGATCCGGTCGAGATCTGGTCGAGCGTCGAGGCGGCGGCTGCCGCGGCGCTCGCGGACGCGCACGTCTCGGCGGCGCGGCTCGATGCGATCGGGATCACGAACCAGCGCGAGACGACGATCCTCTGGGAGCGCGCGACGGGGCGGCCGGTCGCACCGGCGATCGTGTGGCAGGACCGGCGCACGGCGGAGCGCTGCCGCGAGCTTCCCGCGGAGCTCGTGCGCGCGCGGACGGGGCTCGTCCCCGATCCGTACTTCTCGGCGACGAAGCTCGAGTGGCTGCTCGCGCGCTGCGACGCGCCGCGCGATGGGCTCGCGTTCGGCACGGTCGACGCGTGGCTCGTCTGGAACCTCACGCGCGGACGCGTGCACGCGACCGACCGGACGAACGCCTCGCGCACGATGCTCTACGACATCGACGCGCTCGCGTGGGACGACGAGCTGCTCACGCTGTTCGGCGTCGACCGCGCCTTGCTCCCCGCGGTCGTGCCGAGCTCCGACGTCGCCGGCGAAGCGGAGCTCCTCGACGCGACGGTGCCGATCGCCGGGATCGTCGGCGACCAGCAGGCCGCGCTCTTCGGGCAGGGCTGCTTCGCGCCGGGCGAGGCGAAGGCGACGTACGGGACGGGTGCGTTCGTCCTCGTCAACGTCGGCGGCGACGCGGGGCCCGCACCGGACGGTCTCTTGAAGACGGTCGCGGCGTTCGCGGCCGGGGCCGAGCCGCAGTACGCGGTCGAGGGCTCCGTGCTCACGAGCGGCTCCGCGGTGACGTGGCTCCGCGACGGGCTCGGGATCGTCTCGGGCCCGGAGGAGCTCGAGCGGCTCGCGGTCGAGGCGGGCTCGACCGGCGGCGTGACGTTCGTGCCGGCGCTCGCCGGGCTCGGCTCGCCGCACTGGGACGCCGACGCGCGCGGGCTCATCGCCGGCATCTCCGGCGGCACGACGCGCGGGCACATCGCGCGTGCGACGCTCGAGGGGATCGCGCACCAGGTCGCCGACGTGCTCGAGGCGCAGCCGGGCGGCGTCGCCGTCCTCCGCGCCGACGGCGGCGCGAGCCGCAACGCGTTCCTCATGCAGCTGCAGGCCGACCTCGTGGGGCACCCGGTCGAGGTCGTCGCCGAGAAGGAGAGCACCGCGATCGGCGCCGCCGCGCTCGCCGGCCTCGCCGTCGGCGTGTGGAAGACGCCGGCCGAGGTCGCCGCGCTCGTGGCCCGCGGCCCGGCGTACGAGCCGTCGATGGCGGCCGCGGAGGTCGAGTCCCGCCGCGCCGAGTGGCGGCTCGCGCTCGCACGGACGCGCCTCCGTTAGACATGTCCGCGCGGGCCAGTAGGGTCCCGCCGTGCGCCTGCTCGTCGCCCGCTGCGAGGTTCGGTACTCCGGACGGCTGAACGCCGTGCTGCCGGAGGCGGTGCGGCTGCTGATCCTCAAGGGCGACGGCTCGGTGCTCGTCCACGACGACGCCGGGGGCTACAAGCCGCTCAACTGGATGACGGCGCCGACCGCGGTCGAGGACGACGGCAAGACGCTGGTCGTCCGCAAGCCGAAGACGGAGGACGTGCTCGAGATCACGCTCGTCGAGGTGCTGAGCGACGTGACGCACGACATGGGCGAGTCGGCCGCGCTGCAGAAGGACGGCGTCGAGCGCGACCTGCAGGAGCAGCTCGCCGCGCAGCCGAACGCGCTCGGCGAGGAGCTCGTGCTCGTGAAGCGTGAGTGGCCGACCGAGGTCGGGCCGGTCGACCTGATGTGCAAGGACGCCGCCGGCGAGTGGGTCGCGGTCGAGATCAAGCGCATCGCGACGATCGAGGCGGTCGAGCAGCTCACGCGGTATCTCGACTTCATCCGGCGCGACCCGGCGAAGGAGCGCTGCCGCGGGATCCTCGCCGCGCAGCGGCTGAAGCCGCAGGCGATCGCGCTCGCCGAGTCGCGCGGCATCCGCTGCGTCGAGGTCGACCTCGAGGTGCTCCGCGGCGACCGCGAGCCGGACCTCACGCTCTTCGCGGCTTAGGAGGGTTCGACGGAATAGTGGCTGTGTCGCCGGGCCGCGCTGGACGGCGCGATGCGGCGTCCTCAGTCGCCCGGGTAGCTTCGGCTACCTGGGCTCCCTGCGTCCTTGCCTCGCACCGCCCATCGCACCCCGGCAACGAGCACCATCCCGCCGAACCCTCCTACGGCCGCACCACGGCCTTGAGGTAGTCGCGCGGCGGGTCGGCGAAGAGAACAGGGAGGTTCTCGAGCGAGACCTCGTGCGTGAGCAGCTTCCACCACGGCCACGCGCCCGACGCGAGGAACACGAGCGCCGCGCGCACGTGCTTCGGCGCGTGGTGGAACGCGCCGCGCACCGTCAGCTCGTCGTAGTGGACGCGGTAGGCGTCGACCGCGACCTCCGTCCCGGACGGCAGCCCGCCGAACATCACCGCGCTGCCGCCGACGCGGACGAGCGAGATCGCGTCGCGCCAGCCCTCCTCGGTGCCGGTCGCCTCGATCGCGATGTCCGCGTCGCAGCCGTCGCCCGGCACCGCGCCGAACTCCGGCGCGAGCGCGCGCCGCTCCGGCCGCCCGCCGACGACCACGGGGCGGCCGCCCGCGTCCGCGATGCACGCGCAGAGCATCAGACCGATCGGCCCCGCGCCGAGCACCGCGACCGTGTCGCCTTCCCGGACGTCCGCGCGCTCGACGCCGCGGAGACAGCACGCGAGCGGCTCGACGAGCGCGGCGATCTCCGGGGCAAGACCCGCCGGCACCGGCAGGAGGTTCACGCGCGCGATCCGCTCCGGCACGACGATCAGCTCGGCGTACGCGCCGTTCAGGAGCGGCAGGAGGTTCGCGCACTGCGCCTCCTCGCCGCGCCGGCACGGTGCGCACGCGCCGCACGGCGCCGAGTTCGCCGCGACGACGCGTCGGCCCGTCGCGACGTCGATCCCGCAGAACTCGTGCCCGAACGGCGAGGGGAGCTCGGACAGGAGCAGCGGATGCCCGCGGCGAAACGCCTTCAAATCTGTCCCGTCGGTGAGCGCGCACTCGACCTGCACGAGCACGTCGCCGGGACCCGGCTTCGGGTCCGGCACCTCCTCGAGCCGGAGGTCGCCCGGCCCGTGGAAGCGGAGCGCCCTCACGGGACGAACACGACCTTCGCCGCGTCGCGCCGGCGATGGAGCTCGAGCCCGTCGTCGAAGCGCTCGAGCGGAAGCACGGTCGGCGCCGGCAGCTCGAGCTCGGCGAGGAGCGCCACGGCCTCGCGCATCGCGTCCTCCGTCGCGGAGCGCCGGCCGACGACGGTGAGCTCGCCGCGGTAGACCGCGTCCGCCTCGAGCGGTCCCGCGTCCGCGAAGACGACGACCGTTCCCGCCGGCCGCACCGCCCCGAGCGCCGCCGCGCCCGCGCCCGGTGCGCACACGACGACCGCGTCGACCGGGCCGTCCGGCGCGCGCCCGGAGCGACGCGGATCCGAATCGAGAGCGAACACCTCGTCGCCGCGCCGCGCGAGCACCGCGGCGAAGAGCGTCCCGACGAACCCCTGTCCGAGCACGAGCACGCGCCCCGGCGGAACCGCCGCGGCGCCGCGCACGACGCAGGCGAGCGGCTCGAGCGCCGTCGCGGTCGCGTCGTCGAGCGCGTCCGGCACGTCGATCCACCCGTCGGCGCGCACGCGCTCCGCGAACCCGCCCGGCCGGATCGTCGCGCGCGGGAACTCGTCGCACGTCGACTCGTGCCCCGCCCGACAGCGCTCGCACGTGCCGCAGCCGCGGTGGTGGACGAGCGCGACGCGCCGTCCGTCGGCCGTCTCCGCGACGACCTCGTGCCCGAGCACCGCGCCGGCGAACTCCGGCCGCAGCTTCTCGACGTCGGACCCGCAGAGCCCGCACGCGAGCACGCGCACGAGCTCGCCGTCCCCGTCCGGCTCGGCGACGTCGCCGACGAAGGGCCGGCCCGCCGCGTCCAGTGAAACCGCGCGCACCGGCGTATCGTAGGAGCGACGTCAGCGACGGAGGGAGGCAGTCGTGGCCGTGAAGCTCTACCGCTGCTCGCAGCAGTGGGTCAAGATCGGGGGCCACCCCTGCTGGCGCGTCGAGAAGGCGCTCATCGACATGGGCGTCGACTACGAGCGCGTCCCCGGCCCGGTCGGCCGGAGCAAGCGCACCACGCTCGTCGAGGGGACGGGCCAGAACAAATTCCCCGCGATCCAGTTCGAGGACGGCGCGTGGTACCGCGAGGAGTCGAAGGACATGGCGGCGACGATTCGCGCCGGCACGCTGAGAGAAAAGGACGCGGGAGCCCCGCCAGCGGCGCCGGTACACTAGACCGCCGCGGGGCTATAGCTCAGTTGGGAGAGCGCCTGGATCGCACCCAGGAGGTCGCCGGTTCGAGTCCGGCTAGCTCCATCCGCTCGTTGTCGACGTGACAACGCGTTGGTACCTTCGCGCCCATGATCATCGCCCGGCTTCTGGCCGTCGGTGTGCTGAGCGCCTGCCTCAGCGTCTCGTGTGGGCAGACCGGCGGACCTCCGACCAGCAAGCTCGTCGTCCAGACCAAGCACCTGACCTGGCCCGACGGGTCGCCGGTCGAGAACGGGGGCACGAATTACCCGTCCGACATCTACGTCGTCGACGCAAGCGGCAAACACCTCCGCAATCTGACGCACGACGCCGCGACCAACTATCTGATCGGCCGGCTGTCCGGCAGTCGCAGGATCGTGTACGAGAGCGTTCCGAGCGACCGGATGCGCGCGGGCCGGTCGCGAATCTTCTCGATGTACGCAGATGGAAGCGGGCGACGGCAGCTCGTGTCCGGCAAGGGCGAGCTCTTGCCGCAGCTGTCACCCGACGGACGCCGCATCTTGTTCGCGCGTGGACCTTGGGTCTATGTGATGCGAAGCGACGGGACACACAAGACGGCGCTTGCGCAAACGAGCTTTCGGCACCTCGACCCGGTTGAGCCATACGACGCCTCCTGGTCGCCGGACGGAAAGCGGATCGCACTCGTACGCAGTTTCGAGACGCCGAAGGCCCATAGTCGTCGCTCGGCCCTCTACGTGGTCAATGCCGACGGGACCGGTTTGCGCCGCCTGACCAAGCTGCGCCCGAAGGTTCTAACGTCTTCTCCGGCGTGGTCGCCTGACGGACGCAACATCGCCTTCAACGAGAACATCGCGCTTCGCTACACCGCCGCGACCCGCACCTACGTCATGCGCGCGGACGGGACGCACGTGACGCGGCTCGATCACCTCGGGGACAACTGGTTCTGGTTGTCGAACGATCGTCTCGCGTACGACGCGAGCGGGTATGGCCGTTCCAAGAGCGTGGCCGCAGACGGAACAGGTGTGCCACGAGCTGTTCCGGATCGGGTTCGTGTTCCCGGGGAAGTCTGGGTGGGTCGAGCTCGGGTCCGGGGCGCTCTCTGGATCACGTCGGGACGCTCGGCCGGGTTCTGGCCGGTGTCACCCGACGGGAAGTGGATTGCGACCGCCGGCGGAGGTAGCCTCTGGATCGCGCATCTCGACGGGACACACCGACGTCTTGTGACTCGAATCTGTTGTTTCGGCGGGACGGGCTTAGGCGACTGGGCGTTCGGCTTCGAGTGGGCCGGCAGCTGAGGGTCGCGACGACCTATCGACGCGCGCGCGTCCAGTCGAGCGATCCGCACCCGCAATACGGCCTTCGCCCGAAGAGAACGCGTCGCCCGCTACCGTCGAGGCGCGCTCGCATGATCGCGTCGTAGCGTCCGCCGGCTGCACCGATGAACGCGAGTTCCTGTCCGTTCGGAGACCACACCGGCTCGTTCCCTTCGAACACACGGCGCGGCCTCGTCCCGTCGCTCTGCACCAGATAGATGAAGCACGTGCTTTCCAGACCCTGAGTCCGACAGCGGTCGAACGCGATCTGGCGGCCGTCGGGCGACCAGTCGGCGTCGTTGCCGTTCCGAACGAGTAGGCGCTCTTTCTTCCGCGCGAGCTCGAACACCCAGACGTCGATGCCTCGTTCGAACGTCAGCGTCCTGCCGTCCGGTGACCACCTCGCCGAGCTTCCGTTGCGGACGAGCCGCCTTTGCCGGTGGCTGCCCAGGTTGACGACCCAGATGTCGTGATTCCGGTCGAAGGCGATCGAGCGGCCGTCCGGCGACCAGTCGGGTCTGACGCCGTTCCGGACGACGCGCCGTCCTCGTGGGCGGCCGTCGACGCTGAGCGTGGAGATGCCGTAGTTCCCCAACGATCCGTAGGCGATGAAGCGACCGTCGGGTGACCACGACACTCCGATCGCGGGCCAAGGAGGCAGTGCGCGCCGGTGCTTTCCTTCGGCATCCATCAACGCCAACTGCGATGGGTGAAGATCGCCGCTCTCGCCAAAGGTGAACGCGATGCGGCCGTCGCCGCGCGATGCCGGCTCCGCGTGCAGAGGCCCGGCAGCAACGACCAGCGCGATCAGCGCCGTGGGAAGGCCGGCAAGCCCCGCGCGCTTTGCGTGCGCGAGCACGGACCGTCGGAGCGGGGAGAACTTCCTCACGGAGCAGGGCGCCATGCGATGCCTTCCATCGTGACGCGGTGAAGGATGCGCCGCCGGTGCGTTCCGTCGCGATCTGCGGTCCAGACGTCTCCCGGTGTCGCCCCGTACGACCCCCCGGACGTGTAGAGGAGCTTTCGTCCGTCGGGCGACCAACGCACGAGCGGATTGCGGAGGCCGCGCAGGATCCGTCTGCGCCCGTCGCCGCCGGTACGGATCTCGTAGACGCTGCCGCCGAGGACGAACGCGAGGCGCTTGCCGTCAGGCGACCACGACGGCGAGCGGCCTTCCGTCAGTCGCCGCAGCCCGCTGCCATCCGGATGGACGAGGTAGAGCGTCGGCGCGCTGCCGTGCGGCCGGCGCGCGAACGCGATAGTGCGGCCATCGGGCGACCACGCGGGATCGATGTCCTCGACGTTGCGCCGTGGCTTCGTCACGGACGTCCACTTCGACGTCGTGACGGACACGATCCTGATCGTTGCCGCGTAACCGTTCCACGAGTCACTGACGGCGATGCGCGTCGCATCGGGCGACCATGTCGGCTCGAGGACGTAGGCGTAGACACGGTATGGGAACGGCGGCGAGCGATAGTCGGAGCGGAGCACGCGTTCGCGATGAGTCCCCGGCCAGCGGATGTGAATCGAGACGTCGTCGCTGTTGCGGCCGTAGAATGCAAGCGCGTGGCCGTCGCGTGCCCACGCGGGATCGCCCTCCGCGTCGGCAATTGCCGGAACGAGGACATGCCGCCCGCTGCCGTCGACGTTCGCCTCGTGGATCGCGTCCCCGGAGCCCCACGTGATCCCGGCGTTGTGGACGCCGCTCGCGGACATGTAGCTGGCAACAGCGAGACCGATGAGCCCTGCAGGTAGTGCGCGGCCGAGTCCCACCATGACGTCGGACCGTACCGCGCGCCGTTCGGTGTGCCTAGCCGATGTCCTAAGCCTCGCCGATACCGCCCGAGTGTCTTTCCGCCAGAAGCGCTCTTAGCGGTTCGGGCAGGTTTGAAAGCTGTCCGGTTAGCTCCATCAGTCGGCGCGGCCGAGGCTCCAGCCGCCGTCGATTGCGATCTCGCGGCCGGTGATGTAGTCGGAGGCCGGCGACGCGAGGAACAGCGCGAGCGCCTTGATGTCGTCGGGGCGGCCGACGCGGTGCATCGGGATCTCCTTCGCGACGGCCTCCTGCACCGCGGGGTCGTGCGCGTGGCCGCCGCCGATGTTCGTGACGAAGAAGCCCGGTGCGATCGCGTTCACCATGATTCCGTCCGCGGCGAGCTCGAGCGCGGTTGCACGGACGAAGTGGCGCGCGCCCGCCTTCGCCGCCATGTAGGCGGAGCCGATCGCCGGCTCGACCTGCGTCGCCGCGACCGACGTCGTGACGACGATGCGACCGAAGCCGCGCGGGCGCATGTGGCGCGCGGCGGCGCGGACGGTCGCGAAGATCCCGTTGAGGTTGATGTCGATCACGCGCTCCCAGCGCTCGTCGTCGTAGCGCTCGATCGCGCCCTCGGGGACGCGCGGCCGCGCGTCACCCGCCCACGCCCCGAGAAACCCGATGCCGGAGTCGATCCCCGCATTCGCGAACGCGACGTCGAGCCGGCCGTACGTCTCCGCCGCCTCGTCGATCGCGCGGTCGAGCGCCGCGTGATCGGTCACGTCGGCGACGGCGCCGCGAACGTCGAGCCCCTCGCCCCGGAGGCGTTCCGCGTGGTACGCGAGCCGGTCGGCGTCGACGTCGATCAGCGTCACGCGGGCGCCGTGCGCCCCGAGCACCTCGCCGTACGCGAGCCCGAGCCCGCTCGCGCCGCCGGTGACGACGACGCCGAACCCGGAAACGTCGAACCGCGATGAGACGTTCACGCGGGCGAGCGTATCCCAGTGGCGCTCACCGGGCCGCCCCGTCAGACTGAGGCCGTGAGCGGAGCGTCGTCGACCGTCGACCGCGTCGCGCCCTGGAGCGGGCGGCGCTGGCATCGGATGCTGAAGGTCCTCCTCTGGCTGATCGCGATCGCGATCGTGATCGAGCTGCTCCAGCTCGCCGGGGTCGACGTGAAGGGCTGGCTCAAGTCGCTCTGGGACCAGATCAAGGCCGTCCCGGTCCAGTACCTGATCGCGGCCGTCATCCTTCAGACCGGCCAGACGCTCTTCACCGGCTACTCGTACTACGGGATCATCAACGCGGCGTACGCGACCGAGGGGCTGCTCTGGCCGATCCTCACCTCGTACGCCGTCGGCGTCGCGATGAACGGGTTCCTGCCCGCGAACATCGGGACGTTCGTGACGCTGCTGATGTTCATCGCGATCGTCCCGAAGATGAACTTCGCCGGCGCGACGGCGGCGTACATCGTCCAGAAGATCTTCTTCACGGCCGTCGGAGCGTTCGTCTACCTCTACATGTTCCTCTCCGTGCCGGGCGCGTTCAGCCTCAACTTCAGCAACGAGACGAACCATCCGGGGCTGACGCTGATCATCGTCGGCGGCGGAGTCGTCCTCATCGTGCTGCTGATCCGGGCCTTCTGGCCGAAGGTGAAGAAGTTCTGGGAGGGCGCGAAGAAGGGCGGCGTGATCCTCTCGACGCCGAAGAAGTACTTCGGCCATGTATTCCTGCCGTCGGCGATCGGCTACGCCTGCAAGATGGGCGTGATCGCGATCTTCCTCGCCGCGTTCGCGATCCCGGTCACGTTCGACTCGATCATGTGGGTGATCGGCTCCGGGTCGCTCGCGAACGTCGTCTCGTTCACGCCGGGCGCGGTCGGGATCACGCAGGCGACGAACGCGCTCGCGCTGAAGACGTGCTGCCACGTGCCGAACAACACCGCCGTGGCGTACTCGACCGCGCAGCAGCTGGTCACGACCGCGTGGAACGTGACGCTCGCGGTGATCATGGTCGTCGCGGTCTTCGGCTGGACGGGCGGCAAGACCCTCGTCGGCGGCGCCTACTCCGACGCGAAGGTGAAGGTCGCCGAGACGAAGGAGGCCCGCAAGGAGAAGAAAGAGGAGAAGAAGGCGGCGAAGGAAGCGGCCAGGCAGGCCCAGGACTAGACGCGGCGGAGATACGTATGAGCGGAGCGACCGTCGAGACCGTGCGCGGGCCCGTCGAGCTGACCGAGCTCGGCCCGGCGCTGATGCACGAGCACATCTTCCTGCTCGAGCCGGAAGCGCTCCAGAACTACGGCCACGTGTGGGGCGCGAGCTACTGGGACGAGGAGGTGCGCGTCGCCGACGCGGTCGCGAAGCTGCGGGCGCTGCGCGACGTCGGCGTCCGGACGCTCGTCGACCCGACCGCGCCGGGGCTCGGCCGCTACATCCCGCGCATCCAGCGCGTGAACGCCGAGGTCGACCTCAACATCGTCGTCGCGACGGGGATCTACGCGTTCATCCAGCTCCCGAACTTCCTCGCGTACCGGTCGCCCGACGCGATCGCGGAGTTCTTCGTCCGGGAAATCCGCGAGGGGATCGACGACACGGGCGTGAAGGCGGGCTTCCTCAAGTGCTGCGTCGAGGAGTTCGGGCTCGTCGGCCACATCCCGCGGATCCTCCATGCCGTCGCGATCGCGAGCGTCGAGACCGGCGCGCCCGTGATGGTCCACACGAACGCGGCGGCGCGGACCGGGCTGCTCGCGCTCGAGGCGCTGACCGGCCACGGGGTCGACCCATCACGAATCGTGATTGCGCACATGGGCGACAGCAACGACCTGGACTACCTCCGCGCCGTCGCCGACACGGGTGCCTGGCTCGGCTGCGACCGGTTCAACATCCCGCACTTCAACCCGGACGAGAATCGGATCGAGACGCTGGCGAGGCTTGTCGAGGCGGGCTACACGGGCCGGATCCACATCAGCCACGACGCGGCGTGCTTCTGCGACTTCATGACCGGCGACCCGACCTTCGCGGACGAGAAGCCGAGCTACGTGCACTTCCACACGAGGATCGTCCCGCGGCTCCTCGAGGCCGGCGTGACCCGCGACGACGTCGACACGATGCTCGTCGCGAACCCGCAGCGCTTCTTCGCGCCGGCGGCGTAGCCGAACCGGTTCGCGTTCCTTACACGCCTTTTACGCCTCTCTTAGCTTCCGTCGGCACGGTGTGAGGTGCCCGGCCGCGACCCGAAAGGAAATCACCGACCCATGACCTCGAAGCGGAAGCTCGCCCTCGGAGCAGCTCTCGTCGTCGTGCTCGCCCTCGCAGGCGCGGCCGTCGCCGCAGCCGCGGGGCACGACCACGGCAGGAAGAGCACGAAGCAGAAGGCGAAGACCGTCACCACGGCGGGCCCGGCAAAGCTCGGCGTCGTCGGCGCGATGGGGATCGCAGGGGACTTCGCGGCCGCGGCGTCCTACCTCGGGATCACCACCGACGCGCTGAAGGCCGACCTCAAGTCGGGCAAGACGCTGGCGCAGGTCGCCGACTCGACGCCCGGCAAGTCGTCCGCAGGGCTGATCCAGGCCCTCGTCACGAAGGCGCAGGCCGACCTCGCCGCAGCCGTCACGGCCGGGAAGCTGACCCAGACGCAGGCCGACGCGATCTCGTCGCACCTCACCGACGCCGTCACGGCGGTCGTCGACGGGACGCTCCCGAAGGGGATGCATCCGGGCGGCGGCCCGGGCTTCGGCCCCGGCCCCGGCTTCGGCCACGGCCCGATCGGTGACGCGATCGCGACCGCGACCACGTACCTCGGGATCTCGGCGCAGACGCTGATGCAGGACCTCACGTCCGGCAAGTCGCTCGCGCAGGTCGCCGACGCGACGCCCGGCAAGTCGGCCGACGGCCTGGTCCAGGCGCTCGTCGCCGCGGAGCAGGCGGAGCTCAAGACGGCCGTGACCGCGGGCAAGCTGACCCAGGCGCAGGCCGACGCGCTGTCGAGCAACCTCACCCAGCGCATCACCGCCCTCGTCAACGGGACGCCGCCGGCGCACGCGTACGGCGGGGCGCCCGGCGGCTGGGGCAAGCACGGCGGCGGGATGCCGCCGGTGCCGGGCGGGAGCAACGCCTGATGCGGGCACGGATGCTCGCGCCGCTCCTCCTCGCCGGAGGGGCGGCGCTGCTCTACGGCGTGGGCGCCGCCCACGCGGCCGTCCGCGACGTCCCCACCGAGACGAGCTCGAACTGGGCCGGCTACGCGGTGACCGACAACGGCACCGCGGCCGCGACGGGCGCCGCGCCGACGACGTTCTCGAACGTCTCCGGCAACTGGACGCAGCCGAAGGCGGCCTGCACGATCGGCAACCAGACCTACTCCGCCTTCTGGGTCGGCCTCGGCGGGTTCAGCGACGGCTCGCAGGCCCTCGAGCAGATCGGCACCGAGGCGAACTGCAGCGCGACCGGCAAGCCGAGCTACAGCGTCTGGTACGAGCTCGTCCCGGCCGCCCCGGTCACGATCAAGCTGAAGCTCGCCGCGGGCGACCAGTTCTCCGCGAGCGTCGGCGTCACCGGCACGACCGTCGCGCTCCGGATCGCGAACCTCACCCGCGGGACGGTCTTCACGAAGAGCCTGCAGATGGCGAGCCCGGACCTCACCTCGGCCGAGTGGATCGCCGAGGCGCCCTCGTCCTGCTCGGGGTACGGCGGCTGCCGCCCGCTCCCGCTGACGAACTTCGGGACGGCGCTCTTCACCGCCTCGAGCGTGACGGGCAACGGCCATCTCGGGACGATCAGCGACCCGGCCTGGGCCGCGAGCGCCGTGACCCTCCAGGGCACCTCGGGCGGCCTCTACCGGGGCCGGTTCGCGAGCACGCTCCCGGCCGCCAACGCGACTCCGGGCCCCCTTTCGAGTGACGGGTCGTCCTTCTCGGTCGCCTGGTCGCAAACCACCTCCAGCTCGGGCGGCTCCAGCCCCTCTCCGGGCGGCCGGTGGTGGCCCGGCGGCTAGAAGGGGTGCCGATAGGCTTGATTTTCGGCTTTGCGAAGCCGATAGATGTGTCTCGAGACCGCCAACTTCCGACGAAGAAGGTCGTCTAGACGATATGAGAAGCACCATGCTGACCCTTGTGCCGCCCAGCGACTGCATGCTGGCGCGCGAGTCGGCTTCGGCACGGCTCGACGGCGAGTTGTCCGAGCTCGAGAGCGCGCGTCTCGACGCCCACCTCCGTGGGTGTCCGGATTGCCGCGCCTACAGCGCGGAGATCGGCGCGGTCGCGGCCCGGATCCGGGCGGCCGACCTCGAGCAGCCCGTCCGCGTCACGATCCCGCGCCGGCGGCGCCTCGCCGGGGCGCGGATGCAGGTCGCCGTCGCAGCCGCAGCGGCCGCCGTGGTCGCAGCGGTCGCCGGGTCCTCCTTCACGATCGGCCACGCCTTCGGCCACCGGGCGCCGGCCGTGACCGGCTCCTCGACGGGCGACCTCGTCAGCCTCCGGGCCGATACGACGCTCCAGCACCTGCTCGTGCTCCAGCCCTCGCAGGCGGGGCGCCGCCTCCAGGTGGCCCGCCCGGGCGAGACCGAGGCCGTCTAGGAACCCCGCTCCGGAGGCCGCCCGGGGAGCAGGGGTTGGCACTTTCCGGTAGACCTAACTAAGCTACCGCGCCGTCGTCTTACGAACGTGACAAGGCACGCCTTGCGGGGCGTGGGAGCGAGCAGGCGCCGCCGAAGATCGAGCTCCCGGCGCACATCAAACGGAGGGAATCGATGCACAGACGCCTCTGGCTCCTCGTGGGAGCCGTGGCCGCGGTTCTGCTGCTCGCGGCCTCGGCCACCGCGACGTCCAAGGTCGCCAGCAGCGCCCGCAGCTCGGCACTCGCTGCCGCGCCGTTCGCCCAGAGCTGGGCGCAGGTGCCGCGGACGCCCGCGGGCCGCAAGGCGAAGAGCGTCCTCGTCTTCGGGATGGAGCAGGACATCGTCGGCTTCAACACCGCGATCTCTTCGGAGAACGCGTTCTGGGCCGCGATCACCGGCAACACGCCGATCCTGCGCGGGGACTACATCATCGACAACAAGGCCAACTACCACCTTGACCTTGCGTCGAACGTGACCGCCACGAAGCAGTCGCTCTCGATCACGATCCGCCCGGACGCCAACTGGTACTGGGGCGGCAAGAAGATGCCGGTGACGAACAAGGACTACGTCTACACCTGGCAGCAGATCATGAACCCGAACAACGACATCGCGTCGCGCACGGGTTACGACCAGATCACGGGCTACAAGCTGAAGGGGACGAAGCAGATCACCTTCCTGTGGAAGAAGCCGTTCGCGGACTACCGTGACCTGTTCGGCCTGATCTATCCGTCCGCCGCTCTCGTCGGTCAGGACTTCAACAAGTTCTGGTCCAACTGTGTCTGCGGCTCCGACGGCCAGCCGGTCTCGGACGGCCCCTTCTACATGTCGAACTACACGAAGGGCCAGGGCCTGACGCTGAAGGCGAACCCGCTGTGGTACGGCGCGAAGCCGAAGCTGAAGGAAGTCGACTTCAAGATCATCACCGACACCAACTCCGAGATTCAGGCGATGCGCGGCGGCGAGGTCGACGCGATCGCTCCGTCGCCTCAGACGGCGCTCTCGCAGCTCCAGGGCCAGTCGAACCTCGTGTACAGCGCGGTCACCGCGTTCTACCAGGAGCACATCGACATCCAGTACGGCCCGAAGGGCAACCCGCTCCTGAAGGCGCCGTGGTTCCGCCAGGCGCTGATGATGGGCATGGATCGTCCGTCGCTGATCAAGGCGCTGTACAGCCAGATCGCTCCGGGCATGAAGCCCCTCAACAACCTGGAGTTCATGGTCGGCCCGACGGCCGTCCCGCACTTCGCAATCTGGAACTTCAACCAGAAGAAGGCGCGTGACGTGCTGGCGAAGCACTGCACCGGCGGCCCGTCCGCCCCGGCGGCGAACAACTCCGCCATCTGGACGTGCTCGGGTGTGAAGGCCGAGATCAAGTACGAGACGACCGCGGGCAACCAGCGCCGCGCGACCTCGATCGCGATCTTCACGCAGCAGCTCAAGTCGATCGGCATCCAGATCGACCCGGAGATCAAGCCGTCGACGACGGTGTTCGGGACGGACCTGCCGAACCACGACTACGACATCGCGGAGTACGCGTGGGTCGGCTCGCCCGATCCGTCCGGCTTCGACTCGATCTGGGGCTGCGGCGGCGACTCGAACTACACGAGCTACTGCAACCGCAAGGTCAACGCGCTCTTCGATCAGGGCGACGTCGAGCTCGACCAGACGAAGCGCGTCACGTACTACAACCAGGCGGATGCCCTGATGGCCAAGGACATCCCGGCGGTCCCGCTCTACTCGCAGCCGAGCATCCTCGTCTACAAGAAGGGGATCACCGGCATGGAGAACAGCAACAACCCGACGCTGACGGGCCCGACGTGGAACATCGAGCAGTGGGCCTGGACGTCGTAGGGAGTACTTCGAGCTGACAGCTCGCTGAAGGACAATCGGATCCGCGCCCGCCGGCAGGCGGGCGCGGATCCGGCTTGAACTACAACCCGAGGAAGCCCCAAATGCTGACCTACATCACCCGACGCGCTCTCTACAGCATCCCGGTCCTCATCGTCTCGACGTTCCTGAGCTTCACGTTCGTGTCGCTCGCGGGGAATCCGACCGCAGTCCTGCGCAGCAACCCCCGCTTCTCGCCGGTCACGCTGCACCTGCTCGAGCACCAGCAGCATCTCGACCGCTCGATCCCGGTGCGCTACTGGTTCTGGGTGAAGGAGATCTTCACCAACAAGCTCGGCGACTCCCTGCAGACCTTCCAGCCGATCTGGCCCGACCTGACGCGGACGGCAGGCCACACGCTGCAGGTGATCATCATCGCCGAGGTGCTCGCGCTGGTCCTCGGCGTCGCCGTCGGGATCTACTCCGCGATCAAGCAGTACTCCGTCTTCGACTACGCGTTCACGACGATCAGCTTCCTCGGTTTCGCGATGCCGACCTTCTGGCTCGCGCTGCTCCTCCAGATCCTGTTCGTGGACATCTACCTGAAGTGGAACGTGCGGATCTTCTACACGTCCGGCCTGAACAGCCCGGGCCAGGGGACGTGGTCGGTCGACCGGTTGCAGCACATCGCGCTCCCGGTGATCACGCTCCTCATCATCAGCTTTGCGACCTACTCGCGCTACATGCGGGCGTCGATGCTCGACGTGATCAACACGGACTACGTGAGGACCGCGCGGGCCAAGGGCATGTCGGAGTGGCACGTGATCATGCGCCACGTCTTCCGGAACGCGCTGATCCCGATCGTCACGGTGGCGGCGATCAACTTCGGCGCGCTGCTCGGCGGCGCGATCGTCACGGAGACCGTGTTCTCGCTCGACGGCATCGGCTACTACTTCATCCAGAAGCTGACGAACCTCGACCTGTACGCGGTGATGGCGTACCTGCTCATCACCTCGGTCGCGATCATCCTCTTCAACCTGATCGCCGACATCCTCTACGGGTACCTCGACCCACGCATCCGCTATGAGTGAGCAGACGTCGATGCCGCTCGGAGCAGCGGTCGGCAACACGCCGGGCGGACCGGTAACCGCGCCGCCCGGACTGACCGACTCGACGGTCGAGGCCGGCCTCGAGGTCAAGGTCCGCAGCCAGTGGGACTACGCGCGCCGGCGCTTCCTTCGCCACCGGCTCGCGATGATCGGGCTCGTCGGGCTGATCATCCTCTTCGGCGCCGGGATCTTCGCGAACTTCATCGCGCCGTACTCGTTCGAGCAGATCGACCTCAACAACGTGCTCCACGCGCCGACGCTCTCCGGCCAGCACTACTTCGGGACGGACGAGATCGGGCGCGACGAGTTCAGCCGCGTCATCTACGGCATCCGCACGTCGCTCGAGGTGGGCGTGCTCGTCGCCGTCCTGTCGACGTTCATCGGGCTCGTGGTCGGCGCGGTGGCCGGCTACTTCGGCGGCTGGCTCGACAACCTGCTGATGCGCATCACCGACCTCGTCCTGACGCTGCCGTTCCTCGCGATCCTCGCCGCGGCGTCGGCGCTGCTCGGCGCGGGCGACTGGAAGCGCATCACGCTGATCCTCGCGCTCCTGTTCTGGGTCGGCACCGCACGTGTCGTGCGCGGCATCTTCCTCTCGCTGCGCGAGAAGGAGTACGTCGAGGCGGCGAAGGCCGCGGGAGGCGGCGACATCCGGATCATGTTCCGCCACATCCTCCCGAACACGCTCGGGCCGGTCGTCGTGAGCGCGACGCTCGCGGTCGCGACGGCGATCCTCATCGAGGCCGCGCTCGCGTTCCTCGGCCTCGGCATCAAGCCGCCGACGCCGTCGCTCGGCGTGCTCGTGCAGAGCGGCCAGACGAACCCGCAGCAGTGGTGGCTGACGATCTTCCCGGGGATCACGATCGTCCTCGTCGTGCTCTGCGTGAACTTCGTCGGCGACGGCCTGCGCGACGCGCTCGATCCCACGCAGCGGAGAGTTCGTGCCTGAGCCGCTGCTGTCGATCCGCAATCTCGCGGTCGAATTCAAGACGGATGACGGAGTCGTCCACGCGGTGGACGACATCACGTACGACGTCTACCCGGGCGAGACGCTCGGGATCGTCGGCGAGTCCGGCTCGGGGAAGAGCGTCAGCACGCTCACGGTCCTCGGGTTGATCCCGATCCCGCCGGGCCGCATCGTCAGCGGCGAGGCGATCTTCAAGGGAACGGACCTCCTGAAGCTCGACAAGAAGGAGCTCCAGACGTTCCGCGGCGACGAGGTCGCGATGGTCTTCCAGGACCCGATGACGTCGCTCAACCCGGTGCTCACCGTCGGGTTCCAGCTCGGTGAGGCGATCAAGACGCACTATCCGAAGGAGTCGGACGAGGTGATCGAGGAGCGCGTCGTCGAGCTGCTCGACCGCGTCGGCGTCCCCGGCCCGAAGGGGCGCGCCAAGCAGTACCCGCACGAGTTCTCCGGCGGGATGCGGCAGCGCGCGATGATCGCGATGTCGATTGCGAACAACCCGTCGCTCCTGATCGCGGACGAGCCGACGACGGCGCTCGACGTGACGATCCAGGCGCAGGTGCTCGACGTGATCCAGACGGTGCAGCACACGACGGAGGACGCGGCGACGATCCTCATCACGCACGACCTCGGCATCGTCGCCGAGCTCTGCGACCGCGTCATCGTCATGTACGCGGGCCGGATCGTCGAGATCGGCGACGTCCACACGATCTTCGCGGAGCCGCGCCACCCGTACACGATCGGCCTCATGAACAGCCTCCCGAAGCTGACCGAGGACGAGGAGTGGCTCCAGCCGATCCCCGGGTCGCCGCCGAGCCTCATCAACCGGCCGTCCGGCTGCGCGTTCCACCCGCGCTGCTCCTTCACGCAGGGCCGTGCCCGCTGCCGCGAGGAGGTGCCGGTGCTGGAGGACACCGACGGTCGCGACGGGCACCAGGCCGCGTGCCACTTCAAGGAGGAGCTGATCGGCCTGCGGACGAAGTTCTCCGCGCCGGCGCCGGCGGGAGGCGTTGCGTGAGCACGGAGGAGCGCAAGCGCGCGACGACGGGCGAGGAGATCCTCCGCGTCGACGGGCTGATCAAGTACTTCCCGATCAAGGCCGGCGTCGCAAAGCGGACGGTCGGCTACATCCATGCGGTGGACGGCGTCGACCTCGCGATCAACGCCGGCGAGACGATCGGCCTCGTCGGCGAGTCCGGCTGCGGCAAGACGACGCTCGCGCGCACGATCATCCGGCTCACCGATCCGACGCGCGGCACGATCACGTTCAACGGACGCGACATCACGCACCTGAACCGCAAGGAGATGCGCCCGGTGCGGCAGGACATGCAGATCGTGTTCCAGGATCCGTACGCGTCGCTGAACCCGCGGATGACCGTGCGCGACATCGTCGGCGAGCCGCTGCGCATCCACGGCCAGTGGCGCGGCGGCCAGGGCAAGCTCCGCGTCGACGAGCTGCTCCGCACCGTCGGCCTCTCGCCGGAGCACGCGAACCGGTTTCCGCACGAGTTCTCCGGCGGCCAGCGCCAGCGCATCGGCGTCGCGCGCGCGCTCGCGCTGAACCCGCAGCTGATCATCCTCGACGAGCCGGTCTCGGCGCTCGACGTGTCGATCCGCGCGCAGGTCGTGAACCTGCTCGCGTCGCTGCAGCGCGACTTCGGCCTGACGTACATCTTCGTCGCGCACGATCTCTCCGTCGTGCGGCACGTCTCGAATCGCGTCGCCGTCATGTATCTCGGCCGCGTGGTCGAGATCGGGACGAAGCACGACATCTACGACTCGCCGGCGCACCCGTACACGCAGGCGCTGTTGTCGGCCGTGCCGATCGAGGAGCCGAACCAGCGCGGCAAGCGCAAGCGGATCGTCCTCGAGGGCGACGTGCCGAGCCCGGCCAACCCGCCGTCCGGTTGCCGCTTTCGCACGCGCTGCTGGAAGGCGCAGGAGATCTGCGCGGCGGAGGACCCGCCGCTCGTCGACCGCGGCCAGGGCCATCCGGTCGCGTGCCACTTCGCCGAGGTCGTGAAGCCGCTCGACATCGCCCCGAGCCAGACGGCTCCGGCGAACGCGTAGCTAGATCCGCCGCGCCCGCGCGCGTCCCTCCTTCGCGATCGTGCGCCAGCGGCGCGACTCCTGCTTGCGCAGCAGGTGGTCCTGCCGGATCGCGATCGCGCGCAGCTCGCGCTGGAGCTTCCGCCAGCTCTGGAGACGCTCCGACGCCAGCGTCCCGGCGTCGACCGCCGCGAGCACCGCGCAGGCCGGCTCGCGGGAGTGCGTGCAGTCGTTGAAGCGGCAGCCGCCCGCGAGCTCCTCGACGTCGGAGAACGTCTCGTCGAGCCCGCCGCCGTCCCAGAGCTGGAGCTCGCGGAGGCCCGGCGTGTCGATCACGACGCCGCCGCCGGGAAGCTCGATCAGCTCGCGGTGGCTCGTCGTATGGCGCCCTTCGTCGTCGTCCGCCCGCGTCTCCTTCACCGCCATCAGCTCGCGGCCGGCGAACCGGTTCACGAGCGTCGACTTGCCGACGCCGGAGGAGCCGAGCAGCACGGCGGTCGTCCCCGGCTGCACGCGGACACGCAGCGCGTCGCAGCCGGCGCCGGTGATCGCACTGACGACGTGGACCGGGACGCCGATCGCGACCGACTCGACCTCGGCGACCATCTCCCACGGGTCGTCGAAGCGGTCGGCCTTCGTCAGGATCACCTCGGGGGCGGCGCCGCTCTCCCAGATCGTGACGAGGTAGCGCTCGATCCGCCGCGGCTCGAGGTCCGGGCCGAGCGAGCTGACGACGAACGCGACGTCGACGTTCGCCGCGAGCGTCTGGCCCTCCGTCCGGTGTCCCGCGACCTTGCGGACGATCGCGGAGCGGCGGGGGAGGACCGTGCGGATCAGCCCGTCCGCGAGGCCGACCCAGTCGCCGACGCCGACGTCGACGTTGTCGTGGACGAGCCGTCCGGGCAGGCGGGTGCGGACGTCGCCGTCCGCGGTCCGGACGTCGAACGCGGCGCGGTGCACCGCGGTGACGCGTCCCGGCTCGAGGCCGGGCTCCAGGTTGTCGGCGAGCTCGGCGTTCCAGCCGAGGTCGCCGAGATCGTGCTGAGGCAACGCAACTCTCCTTCGAGAAATGGGTACGCGAACGCGGGCGGCACGGCGGCCGCGTCCCGGAGGGAGTGCGCCGTCGCGCCGGCTAGGTCGAAACGACCGAGGAGGCGGTGAGCGCAAGCTTCATGTGTGTCGACCTCCTCTCGCCGGGGACGGAACCTTCGAACAGGCTAGGCGCCCGGCGCCCAGCCGTCAAGCGACGGGAAGCCGCCGAACTCGGACGCGATGTGCGACACGGCGAGGATCCGCTTGCCGCGCGTCTGGAGGAAGACCCACTCGTCCGCGGCGGGAAGCCCCGTCAGGAGCCAGCGGCCGTCGGGCGACCACGCGAGCCCGGCGACGGTGCCGCCGGGCGGCACGAAGAGCGGCCGCAGCGCGCGTGCGTCGCGCAGGAGGATCGCGTGCGGGCGCAGGAGCGCGAGGCGCCCGTCGGGCCCGTACGCGACCGCGCGCACGCCGGCGACGCGGATCGTCGAGGCGATGCGGCCGCTCGGCCCGTCGAAGACGAGGACGCGGTCGCGCGTCGCGAGCGCGAGCCGCGAGCCGTCGGCCGACCACGCGAGCGCGCGCGCTCCCGCGTACGCGGGCGAGATCCAGAGCAGCGTGCTCCGGTCGGCGTCGACGACCGCGACGCGTCCACCGGCCGCGACGTAGGCGAGCACGTGGCGGTCATCCCTCGACGGACGCCACGCCGGAGCGACGCGAGCGGCGTCCGGCGCAGCCTCGAGCCGCCCGTCGTTCGTCCCGTCGCCCGCGACGACGTGGAGCCGGCCGACCGTGAGGTACGCGATGCGCGTGTCGACGAGCGTGCCGCCCCAGCGCGGGAACCGGATCAGCGCCCGCGCGAGCGTCCAGTGCACCGTCCCGTCGGGCGCGAGCGTCGCGAGCCGGTTCTGCGTCGCGCCGACGACGAACCGCCCGTGGGGCGACCACGACGCCTGTTCGTACGGGCCGAGCAGCCGCGTCGACCCGTCCGACGAGACGACCCACGCGCCGCCCGCGCCGCTCACGAGCAGGCGGCCCGGCGCCGGCAGCCGGTAGAGCGCCGGCTGCGCGTGCGCGATCCCGAGCGAGCGGCCGACCGCATGGACGACCGCGCGGCCGGACGACGAGAACGCGGCTGCAACCGCGACGGCGGCCACGACGGCGAGCGCGACCGCCGGCAGGAGGCGCGGGCGGCGGCGCACGGGCTCGCGCTCCGCGAACGCGGCGTGGACGACCGCCCACGCGCGCTCCTCCGCGTCGCGGTCGACCGGCGTCCGTTCGAGCAGCTCGACGACGCGGCGCTCGCTCATTCCAGCTCCTCCCGCAGCGCCGCCTCGAGGCTGTCGAGCCCGCGGCGGAGCCGCGAGTTCACCGTCCCGCGCGGGAGGTCGAGCAGCTCGGCGATCTCGCCCGGCGTGTAGTCGAGGAGGTAGCGGAGCACGACCACGGCGCGCTGCTCCGGCCCGAGCGACGCGAGCCCGGCCGCGAGCTCGTGCGCGTATGGCGAGTCGCCGCGCTCCGGCGCGGGCGGCTCGGCGGCGCTCTCCGATGCGAGCTCGCGGCGCAGCGCCCGCGCTCGCGACCAGTCGATCGCGCGGTTGACGACGATCCGGTGGAGCCACGGTCCGAACGGACGCCGCCGGTCGAAGCGGTCGAGCGCGCGCACGGCCGCGAGGAACGACTCCTGCGCGATGTCCTCCGCCGCGGCCGCGTCGCCGACGACGACGAGCGCCGCGCGGTACGCCTTCGGCCAGTGGAGCCGGAAGAGCCGCTCGAGCGCGCGCGTGTCGCCGCGCTGCGCCGCGCGCACCCAGGCGCGCTCGCGGCGCTCGACCTCGGGGCGCTCGAGGTCACCGGCCTCGGCCAGATATACCGATCCCATCTACGTCATACGTTCGCACGGCGGCGCGAGGTCCCGGCGGGCGGGTACGGTTCCGGCGGAGTGCGCCGCGTCATTCAGCTCGCCGTGATCGCGATCACCGTCGTTGCGGGGACGGCCGCCGTCGCGCGCGCCGAGCCGACGGTGCCGGCCGGCGCGATCCGGCCGCCGGACGCGAAGGTCGACATGGACGAGAACCCGGCGAACCTCGCGAGCGCGGTCATCACGCACGCGTTCGGCCTGCTGCCGACGTACATCGACGCGGGGAACTACCGGCTCCTCCCGTTCGACCCGTTCCGTCCGCAGAGCCCCGGCGTGCGCACGGTACGCGTGTACCGGATGACGATCCCGCGCACGAAGCTCGTGCTCGACACGGCGATGACCTCCGCACTCACCTCGGGTGACGCGCGCGCCGACGCGGCGTCGTACCGCGTCGCGGTGTCGCTCGACGGCGCGACGGTTCCGAACGCGAAGGACTACTGGGTCTTCTACCGCAACAACGGCCCGCTGATCTGCCGCATCTACTTTCCCGGCGATCTCGGCTCGCTGAACATGGGCGTGCACTCGCTCGTGCTCCGTCCGCTGA
>DATJOZ010000114.1:0-25611 GCA_035506655.1 Gaiellaceae bacterium | reverse complement strand
GCGCTCGACGACGTGCACGGGGACGCGGATCGTGCGCGCGTGGTTCGCGACCGCGCGCTGCACCGACTGCCGGATCCACCACGTCGCGTACGTCGAGAACTTGTAGCCGCGCCGCCAGTCGAACTTCTCGACCGCGCGGTTCAGCCCGAGCGTCCCCTCCTGGATCAGGTCGAGGAACGGGACGCCGAGACCGCGGTAGCCCTTCGCGATCGACACGACGAGACGCAGGTTCGACTCGATCATCCGCCGCTTCGCCGTCGGGTCGCCGCGCTCGATCTGCTTCGCGAGCATGACCTCCTCGGCCGCGGTGAGCAGCTTGTGGCGGCCGACGTCGGCGAGGAAGAGCTGCAGCGAGTCGGCGGCGCCGGACGCGGCCGCAGGCGCAGGCTCCGGCTCGGCGGCCTTCTCCTTCTCGGGCTCCGCAGCGGCGGGCTGGCCGATCTCCAGGCCGATCCGCTCGAGCTCGCGCGTGAGCTCCTCGATCTCCTGTTCGTTCAGGTCGGCCTCGAGGGCGAACGCCTCGAGCTCAGCCGGCTCGATGAAGCCGCGCTCCTCCGCGCCCTCGACGAGCGCCTTCGCCTGATCCGTCTCGAGCAATTCGTGAAGCTGGTTCTGCGTCAGGGTCTACTCAGTCCTTTCGGTCCTGCGTCGAGAGCGTCAGCAAACCTTCTCACTCTAGGAGGGAAATCCTCCGCTTGCCAGGGCAACCGTCACCGGGCTCGACGAGCCGGCCCTTTCTCGATTCGAACGTGCTCGGCGCCCTGATATTCCGGCGACCGGACTGCTCGTTGACGCGGCACGCGCAGAATCGACCTCCCCATTGTACGACGCCGGGCGGTCGAGGGAAGTTGGCTCTTCAGGACTTCTTACGTTTGGCCGTGCGCCGTGCGGACGGGCCCTTCGCGCGCCGCTCCGTGAGCAGCTCGACGGCCCGGCCGAGCTCGATCGTCTCCGGGTCGTCGCCCTGGCGGAGGCTGGCATTCGTCTCGCCGTCGGTGACGTAGGGGCCGAACCGGCCGGCCTTGACGACGATCGGCTTCCCGGACGAGGGATCCGGCCCGAGCTCCTTCAGCGGGGCCGCCGCCTGCCGCTGGCCCCGGCGGCGCCGCGGCTGCGCGAGGACGGCGAGCGCCTCGTCGAGCGTCAGCGTCAGGAGCTGCTCCTCCGTCTCGAGCGAGCGCGACTCCTTCCCCTTCTGGACGTACGGGCCGTAGCGGCCGTTCCGCGCCGTGACCTCCTCCCCGTCCTCCGCGACGCCGACGACGCGCGGCAGCGAGAGGAGGCGCAGCGCGTCCTCGAGCGTCACCGTCTCCGGCGACATCGACTTGAAGAGCGACGCGGTGCGCGGCTTCTCCTTCGAGTCCTCCGGCAGCACCTCGGTGACGTACGGGCCGTAGCGGCCGGTGCGCGCGACGACCTCGAGCCCCGTCGACGGGTCGACACCGAGCGGACGGTCGCCCGAGGGCGCGGACAGGAGCTCCGCCGCGCGCTCGACGGTGAGCTCGTCGGGCACCGTGTCGTCCGGGACGTTCGCGCGCTCGCCGTCGCGCTCGAGGTACGGCCCGTAGCGGCCGACGCGCAGCATGATCCCGTCGCCGATCTCGATCGAGCTGACCTCGCGCGCGTCGATGCCGCCGAGGTCGGAGACGAGCTGGTGGAGCCCGTCGCCGTCGACGCCGAAGTAGAAGCGGCCGAGCCACTCGACGCGGTGCTCGTCGCCCGCGGCGATGCGGTCGAGGTCGTCCTCCATCCGCGCGGTGAAGTCGTAGTCGACGAGCCGCCCGAAATGCGCCTCGAGGAGCCCGACGACCGCGAAGGCGAGGAACGACGGCACGAGCGCCGTCCCCTTCTTGAAGACGTAGCCGCGGTCGAGGATCGTGCCGAGGATCGACGCGTACGTCGACGGGCGTCCGATCCCGAGCTCCTCGAGCATCCGCACGAGCGACGCCTCGGTGTAGCGCGCCGGCGGGTTCGTCTCGTGTCCCTGCGGCTCGAGCGCGAGGAGCGTCACCGCGTCGCCCTCGGCGAGCTGCGGCAGCCGCCGCTCCTCGTCGTCGCCGCCGTCGGTGCCGCCGCCGTTCGCGCTCGCGTCGTCGCGGCCCTCCTCGTACGCGGCGAGGAAGCCGCGGAACGTGATCACGGTGCCGGATGCGCCGAACTCCGCGACCTCGCCGCCCGACGAGCGGCCCTCGATCCGCAGCGAGACCGTCTGCCCCTTCGCGTCGGCCATCTGCGACGCGACGGTGCGGATCCAGATCAGTTCGTACAGGCGGTGCTCGTCGCGGGTCAGCTCGCGCGCGACGTCCTGCGGTGTGCGGAACGCGTCGCCCGACGGCCGGATCGCCTCGTGCGCCTCCTGCGCGTTCTTCACCTTGCGCTCGTAGCGGCGCGGCTGCGCCGGCACGTACTCGGGCCCGTAGAGCGTCGCCGCCTGTGCACGCGCCGCCTTCAGCGCCGACTCCGACAGCGTCGTCGAGTCGGTGCGCATGTACGTGATGTAGCCGTTCTCGTAGAGCCGCTGCGCAAGGCGCATCGTCGTCTGCGCCGTGAACCGGAGCTTGCGGCTCGCCTCCTGCTGCAGCGTCGAGGTCATGAACGGCGCGCTCGGGCGGCGGACGTACGGCTTCTCCTCGACGCGGGAGACGCGGAACGCCGCGCCGTCGAGCCGCTCGGCGAGGCCGCGCGCCGCCGACTCGTCGAGCTGCAGCGCGTCCGAGCCCTTCAGCTTCCCGTCCGGCCCGAAGTCGCGGCCCTGCGCGATGCGCTTCCCGTCGAGCCCGACGAGCCGCGCCGAGAACGACTCCGGGTCGAACGTCGCCTCGAGGTCCCACCAGCCGGCCGACACGAACTTCATCCGCTCGCGCTCGCGCTCGACGACGAGCCGCGTCGCGACGGACTGCACGCGACCGGCGGAGAGCCCGCGCGTGATCTTCTTCCAGAGCACCGGCGAGACCTCGTAGCCGTAGAGCCGGTCGAGGACGCGGCGCGTCTCCTGCGCGTCGACGAGGTGCTCGTCGATCTCGCGCGTGTCGTCGAGCGCGTGCTCGATCGCGTCACGCGTGATCTCGTGGAAGACCATGCGGCGGACGGGGACCTTCGGCTTCAGCACCTCGACGAGATGCCAGGCGATCGCCTCGCCCTCGCGGTCCTCGTCCGTCGCGAGCAGGAGCTCGTCGGAGGACGCGAGGAGCTTCTTCAGCTCGCTGACCTTCTTCTTCTTGTCGGGGTCGACGACGTAGATCGGCTCGAAGCCGTGCTCGACGTCGACGCCGAGCCGCGCCCACGGCTCTCCTTTGTATTGCGCCGGGATGTCGGCCGCCCGCTCCGGGAGGTCGCGGATGTGGCCGACGCTCGACTCCACGACGAAGCCGTCGCCGAGATAGCCCGCGATCGTCTTCGCCTTCGCAGGCGACTCGACGATCACGAGACGCTTGTGGGCGGCACCTGGCACGGATCCGCACGATAGCGAGCCGCCCGCAGGGTGAATACTCCCCCTGATGCGGCCGTCCCCCCTCTACAACGTGATCGCCGGGCTCAGCTGGCCGATTCTCCACCTGCTGTACCGGCTCGAGGCACGCGGGATCGAGAACCTCCCGGACGGGGGCTTCGTCCTCGCGTGCAACCACGTCTCGAGCTTCGACCCGTGGCCGCTCGGGATGCCGCTCTGGCCGAAGCGGTGGCTCCGGTTCATGGCGAAGTCGGAGCTCTACTGGTGGCCGCTGAAGCTCGTGATCGACGGCGCCGGCGCGTTCCCGGTGCGGCGCGGCCAGGCCGACGCCGCCGCGATGGCGACCGCGGTGACGCTGGCCCGCGACGGCAACATCGTCACGATGTTCCCCGAGGGGACGCGGCGCACGAAGGGGCTGACGAAGAAGTTCGAGGCGCGGCCCCGGAGCGGCGCGGCGCGGATCGCGCTCGACGCGGGCGTCCCGCTCGTGCCCGCGGCGGTGAAGGGGACCGACCGTCTCCTCCGGCTCGGGAAGCTCGAGGTCGCGTACGGGAAGCCGGTCGACATCGACGACCTGCGCGCCGGCGGCGACGCGCGCGAGGCGGCGCAGACGGCGACCGAGCGGCTGATGGAGCGGATCTACGAGCTCGAGGCGTCGCTCTGAGCACGCTGCTCGCGGTCGACGGCGACTCCTTCGCGCACCGCGCGTACCACGGGCTCCCGAAGTCGGTGCGGCTGAACGCGGTCGTCGGCTTCTCGAACATGGTCACGACGCTCTGGCAGCGCGAACGGCCGGCCGCGGTGCTCGTCGGCTGGGACACGCTCACCGTGCCGACGTACCGGCACGAGGCATACGAGCCGTACCAGTCCGGGCGCGTGTTCGAGGACTCGATCCTCGAGCAGCTCGAGATCCTCCCGGGGCTCGTCTCCGCGATGGGCTTCGTCGCGGCGAAGGCGGACGGCTTCGAGGCCGACGACTTCCTCGCCGCCGGCGCGAGGGCCTGGCCGGGCGACGTGCTCGTCGCGACGTCGGACCGCGACGCGTTCCAGCTCGTGAGCGACCGCGTCACGATCCTCCGGCCGACGAAGGGCGTGAGCGAGATCGACCGGATCGGCCCCGCGGAGGTGCGCGAGATCTACGGCGTCGAGCCGGAGCAGGTGCCCGACCTGATCGCGCTCCGCGGCGACCCGTCCGACAAGCTGCCGGGCGCGCGGGGGATCGGGCCGAAGAAGGCGGCCGACCTGCTGCGGGAATACGGGACGCTCGAGGCGGTGCTCGCGGACGGGCGGTTCGCGGCCGAGGCGGAGGACTTACGGCTCTTCCGGCGAATCGCGACGATGGACGCCTCCGCCCCTCTTCCTCCCCTCGAAGCCCAGACACCCACATGGGCGGAGGCGTCCGCCTTTGCGAAGGGCCTGGGCCTCGACGGGGTCGCCGAGCGGCTCGCGGCGCTGGGGTGACGCCGATCGACGTCCTCACGCATCCGGCGCTCGCGCGACTCCACCCGACGGGACACCACCCCGAGCGGCCCGAGCGGCTCCAGGTGCTGCTCGACCACCAGCCCGTCTGGAGCGAGGGCCGGGCCGCGACCGAGGACGAGCTGCTCCTCTGCCACACCGCGGCGCACGTCGAGCGCGTGCGCGCGGTCGAGGAGCCGACGTGGCTCGACTACGACACGATCGCGACCGCGACGAGCTTCGAAGCCGCGTCGCTCGCGGCGGGCACCGCGATCGAGGCCGCGGTGCGCGGCGGGTTCGCGCTCGTCCGTCCGCCCGGGCACCACGCGCTCGCGGAGCGCGCGATGGGCTTCTGCATCTTCAACAACGTCGCGGTCGCGGCACGCGCCGCGCAGCGCGCACTCGGCCTCGAGCGCGTCGCGATCGTCGACTTCGACGTCCACCACGGGAACGGCACCGAGGCGATCTTCCGGGACGACGACTCCGTCTTCTTCTGCTCGCTCCACCAGTGGCCGTTCTACCCCGGCAGCGGCGGGCCGGACGACCAGCTCGAGACGACGCTGAACGTCCCGATGTCCGCGGGGTCGGGTGACGAGGAGTACCTCCACGCGTTCGAGCACACCGTCGAGCCGGCAGTGGCGCGGTTCGACCCCGAGCTCGTCGTCGTCTCGGCGGGCTTCGACGCGCACGTCGCCGACCCGCTCGCGGAGATGCGCGTCAGCGAGGAAGGGTTCCGCGAGCTGGCGCAGCGCTGCGCGGCGATGGCGCCGCGCGTCGCGGCCGTCCTCGAGGGCGGCTACGAGCTCGACACCCTCCCGGGCCTCGTCCAGGCCGCGCTCGACGGCTTCTCCCGGAAAGCGAATGGCCCCTCGTGAGGGGCCATTCGCTGCCGCAGTCAGCTTGATCCGCCATCGCCCCCCGCGTGGAGAAGGGGCCTCATTGTCTGTACGTCTCATCGACCGGGCGGCACGGCGACTCGTGCCCCGGCCTGGAGGAACCGCATACCCCGCTCTGGGGTATTCGGCCGCTACCCGCGGGCAACGGCGAGCCGGCGCAGCGCCTCGCGGCGCGAGGAGACGCCGAGCTTGCGGAGCAGGCTCTTCACGTGCGTGCGGACGGTGTGCTCCGAGATGTAGAGGCGCTTGGCGATCTCCTCGGTCGTGAGGTTCTCGTCGAGCAGGAGCAGCACCTCGACCTCGCGCGCCGAGAGTGCGGCGGCGATCGAGTCGGGGACGCCGGAGCCGCGGCCGTTGCCGCTCCGGACCTGGTCGAGCAGCCGCCGGGCGACGGAGCCGGAGAGGGCGGCCTCGCCGTTCGCGACGCCGTCGAGGAAGGAGGCGATCCGCTCCGGCGGCTCCGACTTCATGAGGTAGCCGGCCGCCCCGCCGCGGATCGCGGAGAGGAGGTTCGCCTCGGTGCCGGAGGCGGTGAGGACGACGACCTCGCACTCGGGGGCCGCCTCGCGGAGCTTCGGGAGGGCCTCGAGCCCGTCCATCCCGGGCATCGAGAGGTCGAGGAGCACGAGGTCGGGCCGCAGCTCGCCGGCGGACTCGATCGCGGAGACCCCGTCCGAGGCGGCGCCGACGACGTCGAAGCCGTGCGCCCGGAGCAGCGAGGAGAGGGCCTCGCGGGTCAGGGGGTGGTCGTCGACGATGAGGATCGTTGCTGCCACGTAGCCCTTATCGGCAGGAATCGATCTGCCGACAAGGGTTTTGTGAAACAGCCGCGCAACGAGTACGAGAACTGGCTCTGGGGCGAGATCCTCCTCGCCGCGCTGCTCGGCGCGCTCCTCGCCCTCTTCCTGTCCTATCCGGCCCTCCGCACCCGGTACGACCTCCCGCAGCTCCGGCTCGTGCTCCAGACGACGATGGCGCTGGCGGGGCTGCTGCTGGCCCTCCTCGCGGCGGTCCGGTTCTCGGTCGAGGGCCGGCGGCTCGACCTGCTCCTCGCGAGCGGCTTCTTCGTCACCTCGCTCTCCTCGGCCGTCTTCGCGATCGGGCCGCAGCTCGGGCGCGGCCACGTCCGGCCGGCGGAGGCGTGGGCCGCACTCCTCGGCGCCGTCCTCGGCCAGGGCCTGATCGCCGCGGCGCCGTTCGTGAAGGGCCGGACGAAGTACCGGGACTGGGCGATCGCGAATGCGGTCGCCGCCGCGGGGCTCGCGCTCTTCGTCGCGTGGTCGCTGCTCCAGGCGGTGGGGCGCTCGCTGCCGCCGCTGAACTCGCCGAGCCTCGGGCCGCAGCCCTTCTACCTCACGGCGACGCTCGCGCTCCTCGCGTTCTTCTATCTCGTGTCCGTCGTCGGGTGGAGCGAGCGCTTCCGCGTCCGCGGCGACGACCTCGCGAGCTGGCTCGCGCTCGGCTTCACGCTGATGCTCTTCGCGTCGCTGCACTTCGTGTTCCAGCCGCTGCTCGCGAGCTCGTTCGTCTCGTACGGCGACTTCCTCCGGATGCTGGCGTACGGGCTGATGCTCGTCGGTGCGTGGCGCGCGATCCGCTCGGCGGAGTTCGGCCGCGCCGTCGCCGAGGAGCGGGCGCGCGTGGCGAGCGAGATCCACGACGGCCTCGCGCAGTACCTCTTCGCGCTCTCGACGCACGCGTCGATGCTCGAGTCGGGCGCGCCGCTCGAGGAGATCCTGCCGCGGCTGAAGGAGGCCGCCGCGCTCGCGCAGCAGGAGGCGCGATTCGCGATCCTCGCGCTGTCGGCCGCGGGCGGCACCGCGCCGTTCGACGCGGCGCTGACGCGATACGTCGAGTTCCTCACCGCGGACGGCGCGCTCGACGTCGAGCTCGACATCGACCGCTCGGTCCGGCTCGCGCCGGACGAGCAGATCGAGATCTTCCGCATCGTCCAGGAAGGGCTCGGGAACGTCCGCAAGCACGCGCGGGCGACCCGCGCCGAGGTCGTGATCGGACAGCGGTCGTTCGGCGAGCGGTTCGTCACGATCCACGACGACGGCGAGGGCTTCGACGGCGAGGAGACCGCCGCCGGCCAGGGCCTGAAGAACATGCGGGCGCGGGCCGAGTCGATCCAGGGCGGGTTCTCGCTCCGCTCCATCCCGGGGCGCGGGACCGCGCTCGAGGTCGTGCTCCGGACCTAGGTCGCCTCGAGCGGGCGCAGCGCCGGATAGAGCTCGCGGTAGCGGCCGTACAGCTCGTCGTACCGCGCGACCCAGTCGGCGCGGGGCTCGATCCGGCCGGTGACGTGGACGCAGGCGGCCGCCGCCTCCGCCGCGTCGGCGAACGCGCCGGACGCGACGCCCGCGAGGAGCGCGGCGCCGAACGCGGCGCCCTCCTCGGACGCGGCCGTGCGCTCGAGCGGGACGCCGAGCACCGAGGCGACGATCTCGAGCCAGAGCGCGCTCCGCGCGCCCCCGCCGGAGATCCGCCCGACCTCCGCGTCGACGCCGAGCTCGCACAGCAGCTCGAGCGAGTCGCGGAGCCCGAACGCGACGCCCTCGAGCACGGCGCGCGTGACCGCGCCGCGGTCGTGGCGGAGCGAGAGCCCGACGAACGCGCCCCGGGCGTGCGGGTCAGCGTGCGGCGTCCGCTCGCCGGCGAGGTACGGCTGGAAGAGCAGGCCCTCGGCGCCCGGCTCCCACTCCGCGGCCTCGGCGTTCAGCTCGTCGTAGCCGCCGCCGACGACGTTGTCGTGGAGCCACTGGAGCGAGCCGGCGGCGGAGAGCATGACGCCCATCGCGTGCCAGGTGCCAGGCACCGCGTGGCAGAAGACGTGGAGCCGCGCCTCCGGCTCGGGCCGGTACTCGGGCAGGGCCGCGAAGACGACGCCGGACGTCCCGAGCACGACGGACAGCGGGCCGGGCCGGACGATCCCCATCCCGATCGCGCCCGCCGCCTGGTCGCCCGCGCCGGCGATCTCCGTCGACTCGTACGCCGGCGGGAGCCACGACGCCGGCAGCTCGAGCAGGTCGAGCACCTCGTCGCTCCACGCCCGGCGGCGGACGTCGAAGAGGAGCGTCCCCGACGCGTCGGCGACGTCGATCGCGTGCTCGCCGGTCAGCCGCAGGCGCACGTAGTCCTTCGGCAGGAGGATCCGCTCGATCCGGGCGAAGACCTCCGGCTCGTGGCGGCGGAGCCAGAGGAGCTTCGGCGCGGTGAAACCGGTCAGCGCGCGGTTCCCGGTCAGCTCGATCAGCCGCTCGAGCCCGACGCGCTCCTCGATCTCGGCGCACTCGGCGCCGGTCCGCTGGTCGTTCCAGAGGATCGCCGGGCGGAGCACGCGGTCGGCGCCGTCGAGCGCGACGAGCCCGTGCATCTGGCCGGAGAGCCCGACCGCCGCCGGCCGGACCCCGAGCTCGGCGAGCGCCGCCTGCGACGCCGCCCACCAGTCCTCGGGGTCCTGCTCGCTCCAGCCGGGCCGCGGCGTCGAGAGCGGGTAGGCGCGCTCGGCGCGCGCGACGACCTCGCCGGCCCCGGAGACGGCGACCGCCTTGACGCCGGACGTCCCGACGTCGAGGCCGACGAGGGCCTCGGTCACGCCCCGAGCGCGGCGTACACGAGCTCGTACGCGGCCACGGCGTCCTTCTCCTGCTGGGCGGCGCGGAGCTTCGCCTCGTCGATCCGCCCCGCGACCCCGTCGATGAACCGCCACTGGAGGACGCTCCGCTTCACGGCCGCGACCGCGTCCTCGGTGTACGGGTAGAGGTCGAAGCCGAGCCGCTCGCCGTTCTCGCCGTACCCGGCGCGGCGGAGCTCGACCGCGAGCTCGAGCGTCTCCATGAAGGCCGTCGTCCCGACCATGTTGTCGTCGTCGAAGGTGCCCCAGCCCGAGTTCGCGTGCTGGTGGCCGAGCAGCCCCTGGGCGGCGAGCATGCCCGCGTACTCCGCGAGGTTCTCGCCGTTCATCAGCAGGTGCTGCCAGTCCATGTTGACCTTGACGTTGTCGATGCCCTGGCCGCGCAGCGAGTGGATGACGTGCAGCGTCATCCCGATGTTGCGCATGAAGATCTTCATCGCCGGCTCGGAGTTCTTGTGCTCGAGGAAGAGCTGGATCCCGTGGTCGCGGCAGCGCTCCGCCGCCTGGCCGACGCCGTCGATGAACCGCGACCAGCTCTCCGCGTACGGCGTCTGGAACGGGTAGTTGTAGCCCTCGATCCCGGGCCAGATGATGAAGTTCGCGCCCACCTCGCCGGCGAAGTCGGCCGCCTCGAGCGTGCGCCTCACGGCCTCGTCGCGCACGGAGTCGTCCGGCGACGAGAGCCCGCCCTTCCCGAATCTCGGATCCAAGTGGAGCCCGGTCGCGATGCAGTAGATGCCGTGCCCGTCGAGTGCGCCGCGGACCTCGTCGAGGTTCGCCGGCGACAGCTCCTGGGGGTAGTGGAACTCGTAGTCGTCCATCAGGTCGCCGAGGCCGGCGACCGCGCGGGAGACTTTCTCCGTCGTGGTCTCGTTCGCGTGCTGTGGCTGGTAGCCGCCGGGGACGAAGCGCGTCGCCATCGACCCGAAGGCCCAGATCCCGAGTGAGGTCTTCATGGGACTGACCCTACTGGGTCAGGCGCGCGAGTGAACGGATCCACAACATTGAGGAACTTGACCCGGCTTCCCGTTCATGGAAGGTTTTGCGTCGGGTCAACCCGCTCGACGACCGTCCAACCTATTTACGCGGCAGGCGTCGAACCTATGTCGGTAGGCCGTACAACCAAAGGAGTGGGCGTGAGGAAGGTCTTTCGCAAGTCGACGGTGATCGCCGCCGTCATCGTGCTCGGCGCCACCGCGCTGATCGCCGCAGGGGCGAGCGCAGGCGTCAGTTCCAAGAAGGCGAGCGCACAGGTCTGCGTTCTGCTGCCGGACACGAAGTCGTCCGTCCGCTGGGTGCAGTTCGACGCTCCCGACTTCGCCAAGGCACTCAAGGCCGCAGGCGTGACGTACATGATCAACAACGCGCTCAACGACCCGCAGAAGCAGAAGGCGCAGGCGCAGGCCTGCCTCGCTGCCGGCGCGAAGGTGGTCGTCGAGACCGCGCTCGACAACGGCTCGGCTTCCTCGATCGAGAAGCTCTTCACGTCGAAGGGCGGCAAGGCCATCGACTACGACCGCCAGGTCACGGGCGGCACCGCGTCCGTCTACGTCACGTTCGACGGCAACGCCGTCGGGCGGGCGCAGGCGACCGGGATCATCGCCGGCATGAAGGCGAACGGGACCTACAAGCCGAGCTCGGTCGTCGCCGAGCTCTGGGGCGGCCCGACCGACCAGAACGCGTTCTGGTTCAAGAGCGGTAACGACGACATCCTCAACCCGCTCTTCGCGTCGAAGAAGCTGACGAAGGGCCCGCAGCAGTTCGTGCCGGACTGGCTCGCCACGAACGCCGGCCCGATCTACGCCCAGATGCTCGTCAAGACGAACAACAACATCCAGGCGGCCATCGCGGCGAACGACAACATCGCCGGCGCCGTGATCGCCGACGAGAAGGCCCGGCATCTCAAGCCGATCCCGCTCAGCGGGCAGGACGCGACGCCGCAGGGCGTCCAGTACATCCTGGCGGGCTGGCAGACGGGCACGGTCTACAAGTACGTGCCGGACGAGGCGAACGCCGCAGCCGCGGCCGCCGTCGCGCTGCTGAACGGAAAGACGCCGAAGTCCAACACGACCCGCGCGAACGGCTCGAAGAAGGAGCCGACCCTCGCGCTTCCGGTCGTCTGGATCACGAAGGCGAACTACACGCGCCTCTTCACGGACAAGTTCCTGAAGAAGAGCGACGTGTGCATCGGCCAGTACGCGCAGTACTGCAAGTAGGCCGAAGCTCGCCCAGCGAGTCCGTGCGGAGGCGCCCGATCGGGCGCCTCCGCCGTTTATGTGGTAGGAAACGCGCCACGTGGCCGCGACGCCCACCCCCCTCCTCCAGCTGAACGGCATCTCGAAGTCGTTCGGGTCGGTGCAGGCGCTGACGGACGTCGACTTCGAGGTTCGCCCGGGCGAGGTGATGGCGCTCGTCGGCGACAACGGCGCCGGGAAGTCGACGCTCGTGAAGTGCATCGCCGGCACGCACGCCCCCGACGACGGCGCGATCGTCTTCGAGGGCCGCGAGGTGCACATCCACGGCCCGAAGGACGCGTCGAAGCTCGGGATCGAGGTCGTGTACCAGGACCTCGCCCTCTGCGACAACCTCGACGTCGTGCAGAACATGTACCTCGGCCGCGAGGCGAACCGCCTCGAGGTCCTCAACGAGCCGACGATGGAGCAGCACACGGCCGAGACCCTCAGCTCGCTGCGCGTGACGACGATCAACTCCGTGCGTCAGACGGTCGCGACGCTCTCCGGCGGCCAGCGCCAGTCGGTCGCGGTCGCGCGCGCCGTGATGTGGAACTCGAAGCTCGTGATCCTCGACGAGCCGACCGCCGCCCTCGGCGTCGCGCAGACCGAGCAGGTGCTCGAGCTCGTGCGCCGCCTCGGCGAGCAGGGGCTCGGCGTCGTGATCATCTCCCACAACCTCCACGACGTCTTCGAGACCGCGACGCGGATCACGGTGCTTCGGCTCGGCCGGAACGTCGGGCTCTTCGAGCGCGAGAAGACGACGCCGCAGGAGGTCGTCGAGGCGATCACCGCCGGCCAGCCGACGAAGGTCTCCGGGATCACCGGTAGGGCGACGACGGAGCCGGCCTCGTGAGCACTGCCGACGTCGCCGCGACCACGAAGCCGGAGCCGACCGGCCTGGCCGGCGTCTGGCGCAAGACGCTCGACAACCTGAAGTCGGGCAACCTCGGCGTGCTGCCGATCGTGATCGGCCTGATCTTCATCGTCGTCTTCTTCAGCTTCAAGGCGACGAACTTCTTCACCGCGACGAACTTCGTCAACATCATCATCCAGATGGCCGGGACGGCGATGCTCGCCTACGGCGTCGTCTTCGTCCTCCTGCTCGGCGAGATCGACCTCTCGATCAGCTACGTCGCCGGCATCGGCGCGCTGACCGTCGCCGAGCTCCAGCTGCCGGGCAGCGGGCACCAGATCAACGGGCTGCTCGCCATGCTCGCGGCCGTGATCGTGTGCGCCGCGATCGGCCTCGGACAGGGGTCGATCGTCGCGTACGTCGGGGTGCCGTCGTTCGTCGTGACGCTCGCGGGATACCTCGTGTGGCAGGGGGTGATCCTGCAACGACTCGAGCAACCGGGGTCGATCATCATCCAGGACCGCTGGATCAACTACACGGCGAGCTACTTCTTCTCGCACACCGCCGGGTGGCTGATCGCCGCCCTGGTCACAGGGCTCTACCTGTTATCCGTGGTCGCGACCTGGGTCTCCCACCGACGGGCGAAGATCGTGAACAAGAACGTCGGCCTGACGATCGCCAAGCTGCTCGGCGTCGCGGCCGCGAGCTTCGGCGTCGTCGCGATCTGCAACCACTCGTACGTGCAGGGCAACCCACTCGGGCTGCCGCTCGCCGGCGTGATCGTCGTCATCTTCCTGATCGTGCTGACCTTCCTCGCGAAGCGGACGACGTTCGGCCGCCACGTCTACGCGGTCGGCGGCAACGCCGAGGCCGCGCGCCGCGCCGGTATCAGCGTCCCGCGGATCCGCATCATCGTGTTCATGATCTCGGCCGCGATGGCGGCCTGCGGCGGCATCATCCTCGCTGCGAACGTGAACTCGGTCGACCTCAACTTCGGCGGCGGCACGCTGCTCCTGAACTCGATCGCCGCGGCGGTCATCGGCGGCGTCAGCCTCTTCGGCGGCCGCGGCGAGGTGCGCGGCGCGTTCCTCGGCGCGCTCCTGATCGCAACCGTCTCGAACGGGCTCAACACGGCCGGCTACGCGACCGGCACGATCTACATCGTCACGGGCGTCATCCTGCTCCTCGCGGTCACGATCGACACGATCGCGCGCAGGCTGCAGGTCCGCAGCGGCCGCTAGCGCCCTGCGGCGCCGCTGAAGTAGCGCTGCGCGAGCGACCACGCGCTCTTGCCGGCCGCGGTGCCGAGCCTCGCCCCCGCCTCGTCGTCCGCCGGGATGTCGATGCCGGCCTCGAGCCCGGAGGCGCTCGCGTTCTGTGCCGCGGCCACGAACGAGGCGGCGCCGGTCACGTGACCGAGCACGGCGACGGCGGCGTACGCGAAGGCGCTGTCGCCCGAGACCCAGCCCGGTGACGCGGGCGTCTGGCGCAGCGGCGTCCACCGCGTCCCGAGCACCCAGCCGGTCCGCGTCTTGACGGCGACCTGGCCGAGATCGGCGGCGAGCGGGCCCTTCGTCTTCGACGTGATCAGCTCGACGAGGCCGGGGACGAGCGGCAGCCCCTCGGCGTTGTACGACGGCTGCTTCGGGTCGCTCGACTGGCCCTGGAACGCCGCGTAGCGGATCATCGAGATCGGCCGCGGCGCCTGGTAGGCGCGCTTCGCGCCCCACGCTGCGATCGCGGCGTCGTGGAGCGCGGCGTTCAGCGCGAAGTAGAGCTTCACGTCGTGCTCGAGCGACGAATGCGCCACCCCGTTCGCGACGAGGTTCCACTCGATCGGCGACGGAGCGAAGATCGGAGCCGGGGGAACGGTGCTGACCGCGCGGATGACCGCGACGGCGGCGCGCTTGTACGTCTTCGTCGTCGCGTCACCGAGCGGCGGCGCGCCGGCCTTCGGCGTGCGGCTCGCGAACGGACGCACGTGCCCCCACTGCGCGCCGTCGAAGCTCTGCACCTTCGCCGGAATCGGCGCGAGGCCCTGCACCGCCGTCTGGCCGAGCGCGAGCGGCTGCCAGAGCGTCGGGTCGTGGATCGCCGAGCCCGGCTGGCTCACGACGAGCGGCGCGTTCTGCGCGACGTAGCTCGGGTCGACGTAGTGCTGGCGCTCGAGCGAGCCGTCGCGCTGCCCGTACGCGACGAACGCCGCGGCGATGCGGTTGCCGAGCGCGGCCGGCGAGTCGCCCTTCGTCGTCGTGTACGCCGTCGAGTAGCAGAGCGCCGTCATCGTCGAGGTGAGGTTGGCGAACGTCGAGTCGAGATTCGAGCCGTACGACGCGCGCCAGAGGAGGAGCCGGTACGCGGCGTAGCTGATCGCGGCGTTGCGCGCGGCGGGGACGTTCGCCGCGCGCGCCTTCTCGTTGACGACATAGCCGGCGGCAGCGGGGTCGTACGCCGCCCACGCATCCCACATCGCGGCGGAGAGATGGAAGAGGTCGCGCGCCTGCACCGGCTCCGACTCGAGCCCGATGCGAAGCACCGAGATGGCGGCCTGGTCCCAGACGTGCGCGACCGACCCCGCCGGCACGGACGGCGTGCAGCGCGGAAGAGCGTACGACGTCTGCGCGGCGACGGCGGCGGTCGTGCGCGCCACGGGCCGCGCGACGGAGACGACGCGGTCGCCGCGGACGTTCGCGAGCCGCGTCACCGCGCCGCCCGGGTAGCGGACCGTGATGCTCCGCACGCTCGTCGCGCCGCCGAGCCCGAAGTGCACGCGCGGATCCTCGGACGAGAGGTAGCTGCTGCCCGCCTGAACCGTGCGGACGAGCGTCTTCCCGGACGGGAGAACGGCGGTGACCGTCGCGCCCGGCGAGAACGCGTCGAGCTTCACGTCGAGCCAGTGCCCGATCTTCCCCGTCGGCCGGAGCAGCACCAGGTTGCCGCCGATCGTGTTGATCGCGATCTCCATGCGGCCGTTGTTGTCGACGTCCGCCGCCGCGAGCCCGCGTCCGTTGACCTTCACGCCGCCGCTCGTGAAGAGGCCGACCGCGGTGCCGTAGCCGGTCGCGCCCGGCTCCGCGGCGAGGATCCGCACCGGCTCCGCGTCCGCCGAGAGCTGCGTGACGGGGATCGCGCCCGCCGCGAGCGCGAGCGACGGCGTCCCGCTGTTCGCGAGGTCGACCCAGGACGCGCCCCACCCGGCGAAGTCGGTGCCGAGCGCCGGGACGAAGGCCGAGCGCACGCTCCGGAAGGCGGGCGGGCCCAAGCCGCCCGTCTTCGCGTACGCCGCCGACGGCTCGCGGCGCGAGTTCGAGACGAAGAGGCTCGAGCCCGTGTCCGCGATCCCCATCCCGGCGTACGGGTCGGCGACGCCCTCCGCGGCGCCGCGCTCCTCGAACCGGAAGCCGAGCCCCGCCGGATCGGCCTTCGCGCCGCCGGGCCACGGGACGTTCTCGTAGAGCTGGTTCGGGTCCTCGTCGTTCGCGACGTAGAGATCGGGCCGGCCGTCGCCGTTGTAGTCGATGAACTCCGCGCCGAGCCCGTGCGAGAAGACGGCCGACTCGAGCCCGGCAGCCACGCCGACCTCGCGGAAGCGGCCGCCGCCCTCGTTCAGGTAGAGCAGGTCGCGGACGCCGGCGTCGCGCGTCGGGAACCCGGCGGTCGAGCCCTCGACCGGGTCGTTGAGGTCGGTGTAGCCGGCGACGAACACGTCCGGCCGGCCGTCGCCGTTCACGTCCGCGACCGCGACGCCCGTGTACCAGCCCGACGCCGTCATCCCCGCCGCCCGCGCGCCCTCGGTGAACGTGCCGTTGCCGTTGTTCCAGAGGAGCTTGATCCCGTCGGTCGTCGTGACGACGAGATCGGGCCGGCCGTCGCCGTTGAGGTCGGCCGCGACGCACCCGTTCCCCTTCACCGCGAGCCCCGCGTGCGCGCGCCGCGTCACGTTGACGAAGTGCCCGTGCTCGTTCTCGAAGAGCTGGCTCGTCGGCAGCCCGCCGTGCGCGGCCCACGCGTCGACGTTGTCGTCGGAGTACGAGTTGACGACGAAGAGGTCCTGCCAGCCGTCGCCGTTGACGTCGAGCCAGCAGAGCCCGCCGCCCATCATCGCGCCGACGTCGTTCGACATCCCGTAGCGGAACGAGCCCTGGCGGAAGTCGAGGCCGACCTGCTTCGCGACGTCGCGCAGGCGGAGGCCGCCGACCTTCACCGTGAGGACGGAGCTCGAGCCGGACGACGCGCCCGCACCCGCGCCCTGGGCGCCGACGATCACCCAGCCGGAGCCGCCCTGGCCGAGCTCGAAGGTCGCGGCGAACGGCGACGGGCTCTCGCGCCGGACGACCGCGGCGCCGCTGTACGTCGTCTGCTGCACGAGCCCGCCGGCCTGGGCGACGATCGTCGGCGGCCCCTGGTCGGTGCCGGGCCGGAGCCGGAGCGTGACGTGCTGGAGGCTGTAGCTCGGGACGACGATGGCGTGCCCCTGCGCCGAGGCGATCTGCTCCCGCACGTCGGCGAGCATCGACCCTGCGATGCCCGTCGACGCGTGCGCCGCGTCGCGGAGCCGCAGCGCGTCGGCGCGCGTGCGGAGATCGGCGACGAGATCGCCGGCGATCACGGACGCGGTGCGCTCGTCGAGCTGCGTCGAGACGCCGTCGGAGTGGAGCACCGTCACGCGCGGCATTGCTCCGGCGTCGGAGAGCTGCGCCGCGGACGCCGCGGACGGCCGCGCCGGCAGCCCGGCGAGGACGAGCAGCCCGGCGAACGCGACCGCGCCGGCGAGCCCCGCGCCGCCGGCTCCCGCGAGCCCGATCCGCCGCCGGGAGACTGCGCCCTCCGGGACGAGCCACTCGAGCAGCGGCCGCGCCGCGCAGAGCAGCGTCAGCGAGCCGAGCAGCGCGACCTTCGCGCCGAACTCGGTCGTCTGCGGCGCGATGAGGAGCGTTGCGAGCAGCCCGAGCGACACCGCGTAGATCAGCCGGGCGGCGCGCCCGAGAGGCACGGTCCGCGGGTCGGTGATCATGAAGAACGTGAAGACGAGGACCTCCGGCGAGGTGATCAGCACGAGCCAGAAGCTGAGCCCGGTGATCGGCCCGAGGTGCCACGACGCCGTCATCGCGTGACCACGGAGCGACAGGAGCCCGATCCCGAGCCCGAACGCGATCCAGAAGGCGACGGCGACCGCGAGCAGCCGCACGCGCCGCAGGATCAGGATCCCGCCGCCGACGATGATCAGGAGCGCGGCCGCCATCCACGGCGACATCGGCCCCCACCAGAACTCGAGCGGGTCGGCCTTGTCCTTGCCCAGAATCAAGAAGCACAGAACCAGCCCGAAGTTCGACGGGTTGAAGATGTGCCGCCCCCGCCACTGGATCAGGTACTTCGAGAGGAGCGAGACCGCGGCCGTCCCGGCGAAGATCCACCAGCCGTTCATGCTCCACCAGTCGCCGTGCTCCGTCCCCGGCACGCGGAGGACGAAGGCGACGCCGTTGCCGGTGAGGAGCGCGCTCGCCGGCCACATCACGACGTGCTGCCGGAAGAACGCGATCCCGACCTCGAGGATCGCGCAGGTGCCGAGCGACACGAGGATCTGCGCGATCGAGAGCTTGAAGTCGAAGGCGACCTGGCCGAGCACCTGGAGCGAGGTGATCGTCGCGGCCAGCTGCAGCCGCGGGTCGCTCAGCTTCGGCAGGAGAACCGGGTAGGACCGGCCCCGGATGACGAGCGCGCGGCCGCCCCGTCCAGATTCGGCCTGAGCCGTCATCGCCACGGAATCGTAGACGGTTCCGAGCCGAATCCGATTGCGCGAGAATGGCCCGAATGCGTCTCGAACAGGCACTCGCCGTCGTCTCGCACGTCGTCGCGGAGGCTCCCGGCCCCGTGTCGGTCTTCGTCGCCGACGGCCACGGCGAGGTCGTCGCGGCGGCGACGATGGACGGCGCGGCGCCCGACACGCGGCTGAACGCGCAGCGGAAGGCCTACACCGCCGCGCGGAGCGACGCCGTGTCGACCCGGGCACTCGCGGAGAAGGTCGCCGACGACCCGGTCGAGCGGGCGAGCTTCGACCCGTTCTTCACGTTCTTCCTCGGCGGCGTCGCCGCGTTCGACGGCGAGACGCGCGTGGGCGCGGTCGGCGTCAGCGGGCTGCCCGGCGCCGACGACGAGGCGCTCGCCCGCGCCGCGCTCGAGGCTGCGGGCCTCTCGAGCCGCTAGCGGACGACGCGCGGGTCGGTGAAGACGTCGAGGTCGTCCCGGCTCTCGGTCGAGAACTCCGAGACGACGGCGCCCTCGTCGCCGGCCTGGAACCAGTGGAGCGTGTCGGGCGGGATCGTGTGCTGCTCGCCCGGGCGGAGGACGATCTCGTGCCGGACGGTGAAGACGCCGTCGGCGGGCGGGCGCGCGGCGGGCTCCGGCGTCGGGTCGCCCTCCGTGGTGAGGTAGACGGTGCCGGCGCGGCAGCGGAACGTCTCCTCCTTGCCCGGCGTGCCGTCGAACGGCGGATGCCGGTGCTCGGGACAGAGCTGCCGCGGGAAGAGCACGAGCTCCTTCGCGCAGACGCGCGGCGTGTTGACGTAGACGACGACCTCGAGCCCGTAGTCCTCGAGCCGGCCGAGGCCGAAGTCGGCGATCTCGATCGCGTCGCGCTCGGCCGCGGTGAGGACGATGCCGGCGTCGGCGAGCGCGGCGACCGTCCGCTCGCGGGCGGACTCGCGCTCGGCCGCCGTCACCACCGAACGGGCTCGTTCGTCGTCGCGGACCGGTGCAGCGCCTCGATCGCGCGCACCTGGCCCATCGCGTCGTCGCGGCCGAGCAGCAGCTCGCCCTCGCCGCGGATCGCGTCGCTCACGTTCTCGAGCTCGAGCCGGTACGAGTCCTCGCGCTCGAGCTCGATCCGCTCGACGCCGTCGTCGCGGCGCAGCTCGATCACCGGCACGTTGCAGTGCCACGGGTCGTCGACGAAGAGCGAGCCCTCGCTCCCGGCGACCTCGAGCTCGTCGCGGTTCGTCATCGCGGTGCCGCAGTCGAAGTGCGCGAGCACGTTCCCCGGGAAGCGGAGCTCGCCCGTGAAGACCCAGTCCGTCCCCGTCTCGCCGAACCACGCCTGGCCGTGGACGCTCTCCGGCTCGCCGCCGAGGAGCCGCGCGCCGCTGACGCAGTAGCAGCCGACGTCCATGAGCGCGCCGCCCTCGACGTCCGTCCGCAGGCGGATGTTGTCCGCGTCGTACAGCCCGTAGCTGAACGCCGTGCGCACGAGCCGGAGCTCGCCGATCGCGCCGTCGTCGACGAGCTGCTTCAGCCGCTTCGTCTGCGGGTTGTGCCGGTACATGAACGCCTCGGAGAGGAAGCGCCCGGCCCGCTCCGCGACGTCGAACGCCGCGGCGACCTCCTCCGGATGGCGCGAGAACGGCTTCTCGCAGAGCACGTGCTTCCCCGCCTCGATCGAGCGGATCGACCACTCGCTGTGCATCGTGTTCGGCAGCGAGATGTAGACGGCCTCGATCTCCGGGTCCTCGAGCAGCTCCTCGTACGAGCCGTAGGCGCGGGGGATCTCCCACTCGCGCGCATACGCCTCGGCGCGCGCGCGGTCGCGGCTCGCGACGCCGACGAGGTCGACCTTCGGCGACGCGTGCGCGCCCGGGATCACCTTCCGGTTGATGTCGGCCGTCGAGATGATCCCCCACTTCACCGCGTCCACATGCGTAGTATCCCCGCGGCGCATGGCCGACGAGACGACAACGGAGATCGGCGTCGGGATGCTCGGGTACGCCTTCATGGGCAAGGCGCACTCGCACGCGTTCCTGACGATCGAGCACATGACGTGGCCGCCGCCGCTCGTGCCGAGGCTCGTGGCGATCGCGGGCCGGAACGAGCAGGCGGTCGCCGAGGCCGCGCGCCGCTACGGCTACGAGCGCTGGACGACGGACTGGCGCGACATCGTCGTCGACGAGAGCATCGGCCTCTTCGACAACGGCGGCCCGAACGCGCTCCACGGCGAGCCGACGATCGCCGCCGCCGAGGCCGGGAAGCACGTCCTCTGCGAGAAGCCGCTCGGCCGGACCGCGGACGAGAGCTTCGACATCTGGTCACGCGTCGCGGCGACCGGCGTGAAGCACATGTGCGGCTTCAACTACCGCTTCGTGCCCGCGGTGCGGCTCGCGCGCGAGCTGATCGAGGCGGGCGAGCTCGGCGAGCTCCGCCACTTCCGCGCGCGCTACCTCCAGGACTGGGGCGACGACCCGACGCTCGACACGTGGCGCTTCCATCCCGACGAGGCGGGCTCCGGCGCGCTCGGCGACCTCGCCGCGCACGTCGTCGACCTCGCGCGGTTCCTCGTCGGCGAGCCGGCGAGCGTGTCGGCGCTCGTGCGCACGCTGATCCCCGGGCGCAAGGTCGACGACGCGGTCGAGGCGGCGGTCGAGTTCGAGAACGGCGCCGTCGGGACGCTCGAGTCGACGCGGCTCGCGCTCGGGCGCCGCAACGCGTTCCAGTGGGAGATCAACGGCTCGCGCGGGTCGCTCGCGTTCGACATGGAGCGGATGAACGAGCTCCAGGTCTTCCGGGCCGACGGCGACCGCGCACGCGGCTTCAAGACCGTCCTCGTCTCCGAGACCGACCATCCGTTCTGGGACTTCTGGTGGCCGCCGGGCCACATCGTCGGCTGGGGCGACACGTTCGTGCACGAGATCCACCATCTGCTGCGCGCGATCGCGGACGACTCGCCGGTCGAGCCGTACGGCGCGACGCTCGAGGACGGCTACCGCGCCGCGGAGATCTGCGACGCGCTCGTCCGCTCGAGCGAGAGCGGCGAGCGCGCGGCGATCGCATACCGCGGCCTGTAGCGGCTCCGTCCGGTCCGCCCGGTACACCACACGGCAAGGACGGGCGCGTCATGCCCGTCGCGGACCGAATCGGGAGGCACGATGGCATCGAACAGCCGCTCAGGCTGGGTGCAATTTGCGGCGATCGTGATGTTCGCGGTCGGCTTCATCCGGATCATCACGGCGATCAGCTACTTCTCGAAGAGCCACAAGATCAACAACCTGTCGTACGGGCTCTTCGGCGGTCAGGTCTGGGCTTGGGGCCTGTGGGATCTCATCATCGCCGCCCTCGCGCTCTACGCCGGATACTCGCTGATGGGCAACGGCGGCTTCGGCCGCATCGTCGGCTACATCTGGGGCATCCTCGTGATCGTCAACAGCTTCCTCATCCTCAGCTACGCGCCGTGGTACGGAGCCGGGATGATCCTGCTCGGAGCGCTCGTCGTCTACGGGCTCGCCGTCACGTCGGACGACGGCCGCGCGGCACCGGCCTAGGCGCCCTCGCGGCGCACCCGAGTTCCGAGAGAGCCCCGGCGACGGGGCTCTCTGCCCGTCGCGAGCAGCTCGACGGCGACGTCGCGGTCGCGTGCGCCGAGCTTGTGGAGCAGCGTCGAGACGTGGCGGCGGACGGTCGGCGGCGCGATGCCGAGCGTCGCGGCCATCTCGGCGGTCTCCATGCCGGCCGGGAGGAGCCGCGCGACGTCCTGCTCGCGGGCGGTCAGCTGCACGTCGCGGCCGTCGGCGAGCGTCGCGTGCGACTCGCCGTTCTCGCCGAGCGCGCCGAGCACCGTCGAGACGAGCAGCCGCGACATCACGGCCTCGCCGGCCGCCGCGCTCCGGAGCGCCTGCGGCAGCGCCGAGCCGTCGCCGCTCTTCAAGAGGTACCCCTGTGCCCCGGCGCGGAGCGCGTCGAGCACGGCGTCGCGATCGACCGAGCCGGCGACGATCACGACCGCCGTGTCCGGGAGGAGCGAAGCGACCTCCCGCGTCGCGACGACCGCGCCTCCGGGAAGGTCCTGGTCGAGGAGGCACACGGCCGGCCGGCGCGCGATCGCCTCGGCGATCGCCGTCGACGCGTCCGCGGCCTCGGCGACGACCTCGAAGCCCGACTCCTCGAGCAGCACGCGGGTCCCGGCGCGGACGAACTGGTCCGCGTCGGCGACGATGACGGAGATGCCGGTCGAAGGCCGCAGGGCAATCGCTCCTGAACGTCGGGGAGGCCGTTCGGGCGGAGCATAGTGCCGAAAGGCAGCGGCGCCCATCCCCGGGCCGGGGTACCCCGTTCGGGCGGCGGGGCTGAACGACAGCCGTTCAACGGCATGAACGGCGAATGGGTCCCGCGGCGGATTGCCGTGGTTCGGACTCCGAAGAACACTTCGACCATGCGGCCCGTCGGTGACCTCGACTACGAGGTGACGCTCCTTGCGCTCGCCGACGCGGCCGCGGCGAATCTCGCGACGCGGGGCGCCGACCCCGAAGGCCCGGCGGCGCTCGCGTCGGCGATCGCCGACGAGCGCGCGCTTCCGCCGGCCGCGGTGTCCCTCGCGCTCCTGACCCGGATCGCAATGTCGCCGCAGCTGATCCGGCTGCCGGCGGAGCGTGCGATCGAGCTCGAGCTCGGGACGCTCGCATCGCTCGCGCGGCTGAGCGCCGTGTCGCTGTGGACCGTCGCGCTCGCGGGCGTCGAGTGCAGGTTCCCGCACGGAGCCGGCGATGCCGCGACTCGCGCGGCGGCGGAGCGGCTCCTCGACGTTCGCGACGGCGAGGTGGGCGGCGGCGACACGGACGTCGTCGCCGCCCCGGTGCTGCGCGCCGACACGCCCGTCGCCGCCGTCGTCGCGCGTCTCGGCCCCGGCGAGCGCGCCGAGGCGGAGCCGTTCCTCGAGGTCGTCTGCCGCGCGCTCGGTCTCGTGCTCGAGCGCGAGGCGCTGCTCGAGCACGGCGAAGAGGCGGAAGCGACACTCGTCGCCGCGCACGAGCGGCGTCTGACGCGGCTCGCGTTCGATCTCCACGACGGGCCGCTGCAGGAGATCGCGGTGATGGCGGCGGACCTCCACCGGGCGCGGTCGCACGCCGATCGCTCGCAGACCCACGACTTCGACGTGCTGCTCGAGCGGCTGACCGAGCTCAACGACAGTCTCCGCGACGTCGCGCACTCGCTCGAGACGGCGGACGTCGTGCGCGGCCCGCTCGCGGACGTCGTGCGCCGGGAGGTCGATGCGTTCGGGCGCAAGAGCGGCATCGGCGTGCGGCTGACCGTGCGCGGCGACCTCGACGCGCTCACGGACTCGCAGAAGATCGCGCTGCTCCGGATCGTCCAGGAGGGACTGAGCAACGTCCGCGAGCACAGCTCCGCGTCGACCGCGTCGGTCGTGCTCGAGTGCGGCCCGTCGTCGACGCGGCTCGAGGTCGCCGACGACGGCCGCGGCTTCGACGTCGAGCCGAGGCTCGACGAGGCGGTGCGGCGCGGCCGGCTCGGCCTGCTCGGCGCCTCGGAGCGCATCCGCCTGCTCGGCGGCACGCTCGCGATCCACAGCGGCGAGACGGGGACGCGGCTCGTCGTCTCGCTGCCGCGCCGGGAGCGCTGAGCGCGCTCAGCTCTCGTCGTACATCGGGCTCTCGACGAGCCCCTGCTTGTACGCGAGCCGCGCCGCCTCGGTGCGGTTCGACACGCCGAGCTTGCGGTAGATGTTCGTGAGGTGGAACTTCACGGTCTGCTCGGCGACCCAGAGCTCCTTCGCGATCGCCTCGTTCGAGAGCCCGCGCACGACCGCCCGCAGGATCGCCGTCTCGCGGTCGGTGAGACCCGCTGCGTGCGCGGCCGTCTCCGTGTCCTCGGAGAGCCCGATCGGGTGGTAGACGGTCCGCTCGACGGCCTGGCGCAGCGCGGCCGGCAGGTCGATCGGGTTGACGCTCTTCACGATGTACGCGCTCGCGCCGCGCTTCAGCACCGACTCGATCAGGTGCTCGTCGGTCGACACGGAGAGGATCACGACCTTCACCTCCGGGTGGCGCTGCCTGATCTGGTCGAGGCAGATGAGCCCGTCGACCTGCGGCATGTGGAGGTCGAGGACGACGACGTCGGGCCGCGTCTGCGAGACGAGCGGCAGCACCTGGCTCCCGCTCGCCGCCTCGCCGACGATCTCGAACCCGCCGTCCTCCTCGAGCGCGCGCCGCACTCCTTCTACGATGAGCCGGTGGTCGTCGGCGATCAGGACCTTCACGCCGCTAATCATGGTCGCAATCGCCCGTGAGCGTCCGCGTCCTCATCGCGAGCGAACGGGCCGCCACGCGGGAGAAGATCCGCGACGCGCTCGAGCCAGGCGTCAGCTGCACCGAGGCCGACGGGACGCAGGCGGCGATCGACCTCGCGTCCCGTGAGGCGTTCGACATCTGCTTCGTCGACGCCCGGATGAAGGGCAACGGGATCGAGGCGGCCGGCGCGATCCGCGCGCTGCGCCCGCAGACGCTCCTCGTCGTGCTCACGCCGGTCGAGGAGGAGACCGAGCTGTTCGAGGCGCTTCGCGCCGGCGCGATCGGATACATCAACGAGTCGATCGACCCGGCGCGCCTGCCGAGCGTCGTCGAGGGCCTCGTCGCCGGCGAGGCCGCGGTGCCGCGGCGGCTCGTCGGCGCGCTGATCGAGGAGCTGCGCGTGCGCGACCGCCGCCGCGACACGCTCGAGCGGACGCTCGGCGACGTCGGGCTGACGCCGCGCGAGTGGCACGTGCTCGAGCTGCTCGGCCAGGACTACACGACCAAGCAGATGGCCGCCGAGCTCCACATCTCTCAGGTCACCGTCCGCCGTCACGTCAGCATGCTCCTCCGCAAGCTCGACGTCCCGGACCGGCGCGCGGCCGTCGAGCTCCTCCGCAACGGCAACAGCCTGCACCGACCTTCGTCGAGCGCGCACTAGCCCGAGGGCTAGGTCGAGACTGGACCTTCCGCCAGCGACGGCCGGACCCGTCGCTCGAAGACTCCTGTCCATGGCTCTGCGGACTCCGATGCACAGCCGAACCAGGGCACGCGTGGCGGAACGCCGCGCGTCGACGTACACGCGGGCGGTCCCCTCGAGGAGCCGCCCGTAGTCCGGCCACGGCACGCGAACGCTGCTGCGGCTTCTTCGACGTCCCGGCGTTCCGGGGGAGGTAAGAAGATGAGACGGTTCAGGCTCAGGCCGAGGACGTGGATCGCCCTCGGAGTTGTTGGCGTCGTCGCGGCTGCGCTGTCGGTCGCCGGCTACGCGTACTTCACGTCGAGCGGGTCGGGCAGCGG
>DATJOZ010000113.1:0-8226 GCA_035506655.1 Gaiellaceae bacterium | reverse complement strand
CTCCGGGCACGGCTTCCAGCAGGCGCCCGCCGTCGGCGAGCATCTCGCCGAGATCGTCGCCGGCCGTGCACCGACGCTCGACCTCTCCGCGTTCGCCGTCGACCGCTTCGCGTCGGGGACGCCGCGCCCCGAGACGTTCGTCGTCTAGGTCAGCTCGGCCAGGCGTGCGAGCCCGGGCGGAGGTCGTACTTCCCTCCGTCGCGGCACTGCGCCGACCAGTACTGCGGCGTGCTCTTCTCGCGCAGCGGGTACATCTTCGTCGCGTAGTACGAGCCGAGCGCCTCCGACTCCGCGACCGACGCGCCGAGCTTGTTCGCGACGTACCAGATCGACTGCATCCCGTAGCACTCGACGCGCGCCTCGTTCACGTAGCCGAGGATGTGGTACGACTCGTGCGCGACGACCGCGAGCGCCATCGCGATGTCCGAGACGTACTGGCAGTCGCCGCCCGCGCAGGTGCGCGGGTCCCAGCGCGCCGGGGCCTCGTGGAACCACGCGAGGTATGTGCACTCGTCCGGCCGCATGAGGAAGTAGTCGAGCGCGTGGCTGCCGGCGAACGGCGTCACGCCGAGGACGTACGACGGCTCCCCGATGTCGCCGCAGCGAACGGAGACGGTGTGCCGCGTCAGGCGGCCGGCGACGGCCTCGGCGATCTTCTCCTCGTAGGTCGCGGGGCGGGCGAGGAGGGTCTTGTCGTGCGCCGTCAGCGGACGCGCCGTCGCCCGAGCGGAGCCCGCGCCGACGGCGGCCAACACAACCGCGACGAGGACGCCGGCGGGTCGCATTCTGCGTCGCATCTCAGCTCGGCCAGCTGTGCGTGCTCGGGCGGAGGTCGTACTTGCCGCCGTCGCGGCACTGCGGCGACCAGTACGCCGGTGTCTCCGTCTCGCGCTCCGCGTAGATGTTCTTCCAGTAGAACGCGGCGATGCGCTGGCTCTCGGCGACCGATGCGCCGAGGCTCGACGCGACGAACCAGATCGACTGCATCCCGTAACACTCGACGCGGGCCTCGTTGATGTACCCGAGCAGGTGGTACGACTCGTGCGAGACCGTCGCAAGCGCCATCGCGACTCCCGCGATCGTGTTCTCACAGTTCGAGTCGTGGCACGACATCGGGTCGTAGCTCTCGGGCGACGCATGGAACGCCGCAAGGTTCGCGCACATCTCCGGAAGCATCAGGAAATATCCGGCGGGCCGAAGAGGCGGGCCGATGAACGGCGTGATGCCGACGACCCCATAGCTGGCCATGACGCCGAGCGAGCCGCAGCGCGCCTTCGGATGGAGATGCGTGAGCCGTGCCGCGACGTTCTCCGCGATCTTCTCCTCGTACGTCGGAGGGCGCTTCAGGAGCGCCGCGTCGGCCGGCGAAACCGGGCGGATCTGGGCCTGCGCACCCGCAGCGAGCACACCCGCGAGCACGAGGGAAACGGCGAGCGGACGCAGGCGCATCCCTCAAACATCGGCAAACGCGGCCGGATCCGTGAGCGGGGCCCGGCAGGCGAAGCGCTCGCAGACGTAGACGGCCGGTGTGCCGCCCACGAGCGTCTTGCCCTCGAGCAGCGGGATACCGTCGCCCGGGCCGAACGCGACGACGGCGTTCGGGTCGAAGGCGCGGAGCGCGGCGCGGGCGACGTCGCTCGCCGGACCGCCGACGATCGCGAGCTCGCGCGGCGGCGAGAGGTGGAGGTCGAGCGCGCAGAGCGCCCAGCCGAATCCCGTCGGGGCGCGCGGCAGCGCGTCGCGGACGAGCCGGAGCGCGTCGACGGCGCGCCGCTCCAGCTCGTCGTCGCCCCAGATCCGGGCGAGCCGCAGGAGCACGAACGCGAGCATCGAGCTCCCGGACGGCGTCGGGTGGTCCTCGATGTCCTTCTGGCGCGCCACGAGCTCCTCGCCGCCGCGCGGCGTGAGGAAGAAGCCGCCGCGCTCGTCGTCCGCGAACAGCTCGACGGCGAGGAGCGCGAGCCGTCGCGACTCCTCGAGCCAGCGCAGCTCCCCCGTCGCGACGTGGAGCTCGTAGAGCCCGTGCGCGACGTCGGCGTAGTCCTCGAGGTAGCCGGTGCCCTTCGCGACGCCGTCGCGCCAGGTGCGATGGAGCCGCCCGGCGTCCGAGAGCGGTCCGAGCAGGAACTCCGCGAGCGCGCGGCCCGCGTCGACCCAGTCGGCGCGGTCGAGCCTCCGCCCCGCCTCCGCGAGCGCCGCGAGCATGAGCCCGTTCCACGCCGCGACCGCCTTGTCGTCGCGGAGCGGCTTCGGACGCAGGTCGCGCGCGGCGAGCAGCACGGCGCGTTCGTTGTCGGTCAGCCCGCCGCGGAGGATCGACCGGCCGTCCTCGAACGGCTGGAGCAGCGCGTCGCGCCCGGGCCCGATCACGGCCGCGAGCTCCGACGGCGTCCACGTGAACGTCAGCCCCTCCACGCCGTCGGTGTCGGCGTCCTGCGCCGACGCGAACCCGCCGCCCTCGAGCGAGAGCTCGCGCAGCACGTACTCGACGGTCCGCTCGACGACGTCGCGGTACACGGTCGTCCCGGTCAGCACCCACGCGTGGAGGTACGCAGGGACGAGCAGCGCGTTGTCGTACAGCATCTTCTCGAAGTGCGGCACGAGCCACTGCCGGTCGACGGAGTAGCGGTGGAAGCCGCCTCCGACGAGGTCGTGCATCCCGCCTGCCGCCATCCCGTCGAGCGTGCCGAGCGCGAGCTCGAACTCGCCGCGGCGCAACAGGAGCTCGACGACCGACGCGGGCGGGAACTTCGGCGCGACGCCGAAGCCGCCCCACTGCGCGTCGTATTGCCCGCGCAGCGTCTCGACCGCGCCGTCGAGCAGCTCCGCGGTCAGCGGCTCCCGCGACGGCTCGCGCAACGCGCCCTGCCGCAGCGCGTCGACGAGCACCTGCGCCTGCCGCCCGACGTCCTCGCGGCGGTCGCGGTACGCCTCCGCGACGGCGCCGAGAACCTGCCGGAACGCAGGCATCCCGTGCCGCGGCTCCGGCGGGAAGTACGTCCCGCCGAAGAACGGCTCGCCGTCCGGCGTGAGGAACACCGTCATCGGCCAGCCGCCGTGGCCCGAGAGCGCGACGACGGCGTCCATGTACACCGCGTCGACGTCCGGCCGCTCCTCGCGGTCGACCTTGACGCTGACGAAATGCTCGTTCATGTCGTGCGCCGTCGCCTCGTCCTCGAACGACTCGCGCTCCATCACATGGCACCAGTGGCACGCGGAGTAGCCGATCGAGAGCAGCACCGGCTTGTCCTCGGCCCGGGCGCGCGCGAACGCCTCGTCACCCCACGGGTACCAGTCGACGGGATTGCCCGCGTGCTGGAGGAGGTACGGGCTCGTCTCGCGTCCGAGCCGGTTCACCGCGCGTAGCCCACGAGCGTCGCGTGGCGCCTGAAGCCGACCGACTCGTAGAGCGCACACGCCCGGTCGTTCTGACAGTAGACGATCGCCTCGCGGCCGCCCTCCTCGTGGAGGCGGCGCAGCGCGAACGTGCAGACGGCGGCGCCGAGGCCGAGGCGGCGGAACTCCTCGCGTGTGCCGACCGGCTCGAGCTCGCCGACGCGGTTCTCGTCGTCCGGCCAGATGTGGCAGTACGCGGCGAAGCGGCCGTCGGGCGCCTCGACGACGCAGTCGAGCGACGCGCGATACGGCCACGTCGCGCGGACGCTCGCGAAGCTCGACTCGGTGAGGCGCGACGGCGCCCAGACGTCGCGGTGGACCGCGACGCGCGCCGGGACGTCGGCCGGCTCGACGGTGCGGCAGCGGAAGCCGTCGGGGACGGGCCGCGGGTCGGGCGCGCCCGGGAGGTCGCGGACGTAGAAGTGCATCGGGTCGGCCGGCGTGACGAAGCCGTGGCGCGCGAGCGCCGCGCGCACCTCCTCGTCGTCCTCGAACGCGCACGCCGTCCTCGCGTTCGGCTCGTCGAGGATCTCGTCGAGCAGCTCGAGCCGGTCCGACCGCACGTCGTGGTCGAGCATCCCCGTCGGGCCCTTCAGCCACGACCAGGCGACAACCTCGCCGTCCTCCTCCCAGATGCGGATCGTCCACTCGGCCTCGCGCCCCTCGTGCCGGCGGAAGCCCCACGCGATGTCTCCGACGTGCCACCCCGCGCGTGGGCCGAGCCGCCGGCGCTGTCCGATCGCGAGCTCCTGCATCGGGCGCAGGTCGTCGTGGCCGCGCCACGGGCGCGATGCGATGATCGGGGCCATGGCTCGATCCTACGAGCAACTCGAGGTCGGCGCGGTCTACCGCAGCCGCTTCGGGCGCACGATCCTCGAGGCGGACAACGTCTGGTTCACGCTGCTGACGCTGAACACGAACCCGATCCACTTCGACGCGGAGTACGCGGCGCGGACCGAGTGGAAGCGGCCTCTCGTCGACTCGACGTTCACGCTCGCTCTCGTCACCGGGCTCTCGGTGACGGACGTCTCGGAGCGGGCGGTGAACCTCGGCTGGCGCGAGGTGCGGCTGCCGGCGCCAGTGTTCGCAGGCGACACGATCCGCGCGGAGACGGAGGTGCTCGAGAAGCGCGCGTCGCAGTCGCGGCCCGGACAGGGGATCGTCACCGTGCGGACGCGCGGCCTGAACCAGCGCGACGAGGTCGTGATCGACTTCGAGCGGACGCTGATGGTCCCGATCGGCGATGCAGCTCCGGACTGAGCGCCTCGTCCTGCGCGGGCCGCGCCTCGACGACGTCGACGACGTCCTCGAGCTGATCGAGGACGACGCCGTGATGCGCTGGATCGGCGGCGAGGCGGGCGACCGCTACATGGCCGTCGAGCATGTCGAGCGCTGGATCGCGCGCTGGGAGCGCGACGACGTCGGCGTGTTCTGCGTGCTTCTGGACGGCCGCGTGATCGGGCGTGTCGGGCTGCTCGTCTGGGACCCGCGGACATGGGAGCCCTCGTCGTACGAGCTCGCCGCCGAGCACGCGCAGCCGGAGCTCGGCTGGGCGCTCGCGCAGCGGTTCTGGGGGCACGGCTACGCAACGGAGGCGGCGCGCGCGGCGCGCGAGTGGGCGTACGCGGAGCGCGGCATCGAGCGGCTCATCTCGCTCATCGCCCCGGACAACGCCCGCTCGGAGCGTGTCGCCGAGAAGCTCGGCGCGACGCCCACGGAGCTCGTCGAGACGCCGCACTCGCCGGCGCGGGTCTGGGTGCATCCGCGATGAGCTTCGCGCCGCTCGACGGGATCCGCGTCGTCGACGTGACGGCGTCGCTCGCGGGGCCGACGTGCACGCAGCTGCTCGCGGCGCTCGGCGCGGACGTCGTGAAGATCGAGCCGCCGGGGGGCGACCACGCGCGCCACTGGGGGCCGCCGTTCGTCGGCGACGACGGCGCGCTCTTCTTCGCCGCGAACGCGGGGAAGCGCTCGCGCGTGCTCGACCTCCGGCGCGAGACCGACGAACTGCTCGCGCTCGTCGACGAGGCGGACGTGTTCGTCGTCTCGCTGCGGCCCGGGCTCGCGGAGGAGCTCGGGCTCGACGCGGCCGCGCTCCTCGCGCGCAACGCGCGGCTGGTCCACTGCACGATCGGCGCGTACGGCCGCGTCGGGCCGCTCGCCGACCGGCCGGGCTACGACCCGCTCATGCAGGCGGCGGCAGGGATCATGAGCGTCACCGGCGAGGCCGACCGGCCGCCGGTCCGCGTCGGCGTCTCGCTCATCGACTTCGCGACGGGCCAGTGGGCCGCGATCGGGATCCTCGCCGCGCTGCTCGAGCGAACGCGCGACGGGAAGGGCCGCGCCGTCGACACGTCGCTCTACGAGACCGCGCTGTACGCGATGTCGTCGCACATCGCCGGCTACGTCGCGGGCGGCGAGGTGCCGGGGCGGCACGGCTCCGCGTTCCTGCCGATCGCGCCGTACGAGGTCTTCCCGACGAGCGACGGCGGGCTGATGATCAGCGCCGGAAGCGACGCGCTGTGGGCGCGGCTGCGCGGCGCGCTCGGCCTCCCCGACGACGAGCGCTTCCGGACGAACCCCGACCGGGTGCGCAACCGCGCCGCGCTCTCCGCGTGGCTCGCCGAGGTGCTTCGGACGCGGACGAGCGCCGAGTGGGAGGCGGCGCTGACGGACGCCGGCGTCCCCGTCTCGCCCGTGCGCGACGTCGCGGAGGTCGTGGCCCACGCACAGACGCAGGCGCTCGGGATCCTCCAGGAGCTCGGTGCCGGCACGACGGTCGCGCCACCGCTCACCGTCGACGGCGAGCGGCTCCGCTATCCGTCGCCACCGCCCGCGCCCGGCGACTGACGGAACCAGAGCGCCCACACCGCGGCGCCGGCGAGCAGCACCGCGAGCCAGAGCCAGTTCAGGCCGAAGCCGAGCACGCTCGGGATCGGGTGCGAGCTCCAGCCGCGCTCGACGACCTGCTCGAGCCAGCCGTCGTTCGCCATGTTCGCGACGCCGTACGCGAGCAGCACGGCGAGGAACGCGCGCGCCGCCTGCGGCGACGGGAGGCGCGAGAGCAGCAGCGCCGTCACGACGAAGAGCAGCCCCTGGAGCCCGTGATGGACGCCGTGGTGGACGGCCGGGTGCGGTGGGTCGTGGAAGCTCACGAGCTTGCCGGTCTGGAACATCCACCCGAGGACGGGCACGCCGTCGAGGTAGAACCCGAGCTCCGCCGCGATCCACGGCGCGGCGAGGATCGTGAGAACCGCCGCGAGCACGATCCGCAGGCGGTCGCCGCGCGCACGGCGCGGGGACTCGGGCCCGTCGGCCACCAGCGAGAGGACGAAGACGACGGCGACGCCGGCCGCCGCGATCGCGTTGATCCAGCGCGCGTCGAGATCCGACTGCCGGACGACGCCCGGCACCGCGAAGACGACGCAGAGCAGTGCGGCGGGGATCGCGACGAGCCGCATCCGACCGCGGAGCCTGCCCGCGACGACGGCCAGCACCGCGAGCGCGATCAGCGCGCCCGGGAAGTTCAGGTCGACGACGACGCGCGAGAGGCCGGCGCGGAACCCGGTCCCGCTGACGTTGTAGAGGAGCTGCGGCGGGAGCCGCGCGTAGGTCGCGAAGACCGCGTCGAGCGCGAGCGCGAAGAGCACCCACACGACGATGAGCTCGCGCGGGAGCCTCACGGCCACGAGCCCGCGCGGTAGACGTAGCCCTCGAGCCGCCGCCCGAGCACGCCCTCGAGCCACTCGGAGACAGCGACGAGTGCGTCGACGTCGACGCCGGTCTCGATCCCCTCGCCGGCGAGGAGGTACGCGAGGTCCTCCGTCGCGACGTTGCCGGTCGCGCGCGGCGCGTACGGGCAGCCGCCGAGGCCGCCGACCGACGCGTCGAGGAGCCGCGCGCCCGCCTCGACCGCGGCGAGCGCGTTCGCGTAGCCGGTGTTGCGCGTGTTGTGCCCGTGGAAGCCGTCCGCGCCCGTGCGCTCGACGAGCGCACGCACGCGCGACGGCGTCGCGACGCCGATCGTGTCCGCGAGGACGACTTCCGCGCGGCCCGCGAACCGCGACGCGAGCTCCGCGACGACGCCCGGGTCGACCGCGCCCTCGAACGGGCAGCCGAACGCGACGGAGATCGTCACCGTCGCGGGGACGTCTGCCGCGTCGACGATCGCCTCCGTCGCGGCGACCGCCTCCTCGACCGACGCGTTCGCGTTCGCGCGGCTGAACGACTCGGTCGCCGCGAAGCCGGCGTTGACGCGATCGAGCCCGCAGGCGCGGAACCGCTCCCACCCGCGCTCGTTCAGCACGAGCCCGGAGAGCTCGACGCCGTCGCGCCGCTCGACCGCCGCGACGACCTCCTCGGCCCCGGCCATCTGGGGAACGCGGTCGTCGCGCACGAAGCTCACGGCCTCGATCCGCGGCAGCCCGGTCGCCGCGAGCCGGTTCACGAGCTCCGCGCGCACGGCCGGCGCGAGCGTCTCCGGCTCGTTCTGGAGCCCGTCCCGCGGCCCGACGTCGCAGAGCGTTACGCGCACGGGAAGAGCGTAGTGCGGCTACCGGGTGCCGAGCTCCATCCCGAGGAGGCGCGGCAGGGCGGCGCCCGCGCGCGCGGCGAGCGGCGGGCGGCGGCCGGCCTCCTCCGCGGCCTCGCACGCCATGATCGCGCTGCGGACGGCGCCGCCGCCGAGGTGGCGGAGCGGCTCCGGCGGGAGGCGCGGGACGCGGCGCGTCGCGAGCGGCAGCCGCGTCCACTCGTCGTCGGAGCCGAGCGCGAGCGACGCGAGGATCCGGCCGCCGAGCCACGACGGCCCGACGCCGTGGCCCGAGTAGC
>DATJOZ010000112.1:0-4632 GCA_035506655.1 Gaiellaceae bacterium | reverse complement strand
CCGCGCTGCCCCAGGCCGCGCTGCCCCAGGCCGCGCTGCCCCAGGCCGCGTCGGTCCAGGCGTTGCTGCCCCAGGCGGCGGTGCCCCAGGCCGCGCTGCCCCAGGCCGCCGAGCCCCACGCGGCGCTGCCCCAGGCAGCGTCGTTCCACGCGCTGTTCGTCGACGCGGCGGACTGCCAGGCGGAGCTGTCGAACGTGACGGTCCCGTCGCTGCCGGTCGTCAGGTACTGGTCGAGCCCGGCGTTCGGGTTCGGCGGATTGTCGACCTGCCGGGCGAGTGCGACGTCGAGCTCGCCGACGCCGAGGGAGCCGGGGGTCGCCGCGGGCGTGGCGCTCGCGGAGACCATGAGGGCGCCCTTCACCTGGTCCGGCGTCCAGTCGGGATGCTGCGCGAGCAGCATCGCGGCCGCGCCCGCGACCATCGGCGACGAGAACGACGTCCCGCTGAGCTGCATGTAGTTCGGGTCGGACGTGACCGCGTCCGGCCGCTCGGCGGCGAGGCCTGCGCCGGCCGGGACCGGGCCGATCACGTACCGGCCGGGCGCCGACAGCTCGGGCTTCATGAACCCGTCCGGCGTGTAGCCCCACGCCGACCACGGCGCGGCGGTGTCGTCGGCCGTCGGGACGGTGTTGTTGATGTCGGCCGCGCCGACCGTGATCACGAACGGGTCGTTGCCGGGCGCGTACGGCACGCCGCTCTCGGCGCCGCCGTCCGCGTAGTTGCCGGCCGCCGTCACGACGACGACGCCGTTCAGCCACAGCTTCTCGACCGCCTGGTCGAGCGGGTCGAAGAAGAGGCTGGCCGGGTTCGTCGCGTGGAGCGAGAAGTTCGCGACGCGGATGTTGTACTGCGCCTTGTTCTGGAGGATCCAGTCGCACGCCGCGACGATGTCCGCGACCGTGGACTCGCCCTCGTCGTCCATCACGTCGAGCGAGAACAGGTTCGCCTTCGGCGCGACGCCCGCGAAGCCGCCTGCCTCGCCCGCGGCGACGCCGGCCACGAACGTGCCGTGCCCGTAGCCGTCACCGGGCGAGTTCGGCGTGAGGCTCGCCAGGTTCACCTGGCCGAGCACCCGGCCGCCGAAGTCGCTGCGCGACGCGTCGATGCCGGAGTCGACGATCGCGATCGTCGGCTGCGTGAGCTCGGACGCCTGGCTGTTCCAGTCGACCGCTGCACCGATCGCCCACGGCCACTTCTGGGTGTTCGAGTACGGCAGGTCGACGGAGCTCACCTTGACCGGCTCGTTCGGCACGATCGCCGCGACGTACTGCGTCTTGGCGAGGAACCCGATCTGGTAGCCGTTCAGCATCGCGTGCAGGCCGTTGATGGCCCGGAACGTGCGCCGGATCTGGCTGCCGCCGATCGCGTTCTTGCCCTGCTTCGCGCCGAGCAGATTGTTCTTGAGGCCGAACGGGGAGACCTTCGTCTGCCCCTTGACCTGAGGCGTCGTGACGCCCTCGACGATGACGTCGAAGCGCTGCTTCGGGTTCTGCTGGATCGCGCTCGCGAGCGAGTCCGGGACGTAGGCGTTGACCTTGCCCATCCCGGGGACGTCGAAGCCCCACGTGCGATGGACGCCCGTGCCCGCGTTCGCCGTCGCCGCGACCGTGCACGTCACGACGAGGGTCGCCAACACGGCGCCGGCATGCCGGCCGCCGCGACCCCAGAGCGCGTTCAGCCGCGACTCGCTCCGCGAGCCCCGGCCCCAAAGTGCGTTCAAGCGACCGCTGTTCTGTTTCGCCCGCGTAAACCGCATGTGCCCTCTTCCTCCTCACTGTCTCGCACCGTCAGAGTGCGAGTCCGCAGTGCTGTCCAACGTACGAGGCTGCGCATTGCGAGGCGTCCCCCGGACGGGGAGAGAACAGCCCTCGTTCGGGGGAACGTGGCCTCACCCCGTCGGCATCCCTCGAACGTGGCGTAGTCTCGGAGCCATGCGGGTTTCCGTGCCGCTCGGAGCCGAGATCGCCGCCGCGCGGGCCGTCGCGGGGCTCTCGCGGCTCGTCGGCGCGGGCGGCGGCACGACCGTCCCCGGGAAGCTGATTTCGAGGCTCGACCCCGGCGCGATCGACCGGCTCTCGGCCCGGCTCCCGGCGGGCGCGGCGGTGCTGTCCGCGACGAACGGGAAGACGACGACGGCCGCGATGGCGGCGGAGATCCTCCGTCCCGCGCACCGGCTCGCGCACAACGGCTCCGGGGCGAACCTCGTCTCGGGCGTCGCGTCGACGCTCCTCGCGGCGGACGGCGCCGAGCTCGGGCTCTTCGAGGTCGACGAGGCGGCGCTCCCGGAGGTCGTCCGGCGGGTGCGGCCGCGGGTCGTCTGCCTCGGGAACCTCTTCCGGGACCAGCTCGACCGGTACGGCGAGCTCGAGCTCGTCGCCGCGCGGTGGCGGGACGCCGTCGGCGGCCTGCCGGAGGAGGCGGCGCTCGTGGTGAACGGGGACGACCCGGTCGTCGGCCACCTCGCGGAGGCGCACGCGCGCTCGACGGTCTTCGGGCTCGACGACCCGCGGCTCGCGCGGCCGTCCCTCCAGCATGCGGCGGACTCGAAGTACTGCGTCCGCTGCGGCCACCCGTACGACTACGCCGCGGCGTACGTCGGGCATCTCGGCGACTACCGCTGCCCGAACTGCGGGCACGCGCGGCCGCCGCTCGACGTCGCCGCCCGCGGGATCGAGCTGCACGGTCTCGAGCGCGCGGAGTTCGACCTGGCCACGCCCGAAGGGACGCGCCGCGTCGAGCTCGCGCTGCCGGGGCTCTACAACGTCTACAACGCGGTCGCGGCGGCGGCGCTCGCGCGCGCGCTCGGCGCGCAGCTCGACGACATCGCGTCCGGACTCGGGCGGTTCAGCGCGGCGTTCGGCCGGTTCGAGCGGATCCCGGCCGGGGACAAGCGGATCCTGCTGCTGCTCGTGAAGAACCCGGCCGGCGCGAACGAGGCGGTGCGGACGCTCGTCGACGGCGGCGCGCCGCGGCTCGCGGTGATCGCGCTGAACGACGCGATCGCCGACGGGCGCGACGTCTCCTGGATCTGGGACGTCGACTTCGAGCAGCTGCTCGGGCCGCTGGAGCGGCTCGTCGCGACGGGCGCGCGCGCGGCGGAGCTCGCGCTGCGCTTCAAGTACGCAGGCATGCCGGAACAGGCGATCGAGATCGAGCCGGAGCTCGCGCGCGCGCTCGACCGCGGGCTCGAGCTGACGCCGGACGGCGGCGAGCTCGTCGTGCTCCCGACCTACACGGCGATGCTCGAGCTGCAGCGGATCGTCGCCGACCGCGGCCTCGTGCGGCCGTACTGGGAGCGCGCCGCATGAGCAGCATCCGCGTCGGGCACCTCTATCCCGACTACCTCAACATCTACGCCGACCGCGGCAACATCGCGGTGCTCGCGCGGCGCGCGGCGTGGCGCGGGCATACGGTCGAGGTGACCGCGCTCGGGCTCGGCGACGCGATCGTGCCCGGCGCGCACGACCTCTACTACGTCGGCGGCGGCCAGGACCGCGAGCAGCTCCTCGTCGCAGGCGACCTCGCGGCGAAGGCCGGGCCGCTGCGCGAGGCGGTCGCCGGCGGCGGCGCCGCGCTGCTCGCCGTGTGCGGCGGCTACCAGCTCCTCGGCCGCGGCTACCGCGGGCACCGGGGCGACGAGATGCCCGGCGTCGGGCTCCTGCCGCTCGAGACGGTCGCGGGCGACCGGCGGATGATCGGCGACGTCCTTCTCGAGTGCGAGCTCGAGCCGGGTGACCGCCGCACGCTCGCCGGCTTCGAGAACCACGCCGGGCGGACGCTGCTCGACCCGGGCGCGGAGCCGCTCGGCCGCGTCGTCTCCGGCTTCGGGAACGACGGCGAGAGCGGCTTCGAAGGCTGCCGCCTCGGCCGCGCGATCGGCACGTACCTCCACGGCCCGCTCCTCCCGCGCAACCCGTGGCTCGCCGACTGGCTCCTCGCCCAGGCGCTCGCCCACCGCGACGGCGGCGACCCGCCGGAGCTCGAGCCGCTGCCGGACGCGCTCGAGGCTGAGGCGCACGAGGTCTCGGCCGAGCGGGCGCGGTCCCGCGGCGGCCGATTGTAGACATCCGCACAAGAACCTGCGATGGTTGTTGCCATGCGGCGACACCATGCGTGGCAGCGGCGTGGTTGCGTGATCCTGGCGCTGGTCGTCGTCCTCGCCGGCGTCGTCGCGGCGAGCGGTGCGGCCGGGCCGCAGCCGCACCTCTGCGGGATGGACACGGCCCGAGGAGCGGTGCCGTCGAACTACGTCGTCGACGTCTGCATCGACGCGAGCCGCGTCTACATCCGCAACACCCTGAAGGTCCCGCTGCGCTTCGGGACGACGGGCGCCTTGAGCAACCCGACGCGGTACGCGATCAGCACCTCGCTCGCGGCGGCGGTGACGCGCCGCGAGTACCCCGACGCGTTGAGCGTGATGCCCGGCGACGTGCTCACGTTGAACCTCGGGACCGGAGCAGCAACGCTCTTCGTGGCCGACACGAGCGAGGCGCGGTACTACCTCCTCACGGAGACGGTGATCTCGTGGATACCCGTCGTCGGCCCCGTCGTGGGCCTCGTGTCGGAGATCAGCGACGACTTCGACAGTTACGCCCGATGCAGCGCGGGAAAGGGCACGCTCACACGTCTGAA
>DATJOZ010000111.1:0-54440 GCA_035506655.1 Gaiellaceae bacterium | reverse complement strand
GATGAATCCCGTCCACGAGTCGGCCACGTGCGGAGTGGCGGCGTGCGCCGAGATCATCGGCGCGAAGTGGACCGCACTGCTGGTGCACGACCTCTCCGAGGGGCCGCGGCGCTTCTCGCAGCTCGAGCACTCGTGCAGCGGCATCAGCCCGCGCACGCTCGCCGAGCGGCTGCGGGCGCTCGAGGCCGACGGAATCGTCGAGCGGCACAGCTATGCGGAATCGCCGCCGCGCGTCGAGTACGAGCTCACCGCGAAGGGCGAGGCGCTCCTGCCCGTCATCAGCGCGATGAGCGCGTACGGGCACACGTGGCTCGACTGCGAGCACGCGCACCCGCACGGGACCGCGTAGCTCGCGCTAGCTGGGCGGCGGCTCGCCGGTCTTCCGGCGGACGATCTCTTCCTCCTCCGCGAGGAGGCGCTGCTCGCGCTGCGCCGCGGCGTCCTCGCGATCCGTCACCTCTTGCGTCCGGCGCGCGAGGCGCTCCTCCGCGGAGCGGAGCCGCGTCTCCGCATCGGCGACGCTCCGTTCGCGGTCGCCGAGCGCGCCCTCCGCGGCGACGACCCAGCTGCTGCGCTCCTCGAGGTCGGCGGAGAGCGTCGCGAGCTCCCCGGCGCGCCGCTCGGCGGCGGCGGCGCGGCGCTCCACGGCGGCCGCGCGCTCCTCGAGCTCGCGCGCCGCGCGCTCGCGGTGCGTGAGCCGGGCCTCGGACGTGGCGAGCCGGCCCGCGCGCTTCCCGAGGGACGCGCCGACGTTCAACAGGTGGCGCTCGCGTTCCGCGCCCTCCGCTTCGCGAAGCTCGAGCTGCGCCTCGCGGCGCTCGACCTCGGCGAGCCGCGGCTCGAGCCGCGCCGACTCGTCCGCGAGCGCGGCGGCGCGGCGCGCGGACTCCGCCTCGCGCCGCTCGACCTCCGCGAGCCGCGCCGAGAGCCGCTCGTCCGTGTGCGCGGCGCGCGCCTCGCGCGCGTCGAGCTCGTCGCTCCGCCGGTCGAGCTCGCGCGACCACCGCTCCGTGCCGGCGACGGCATCCTCGCGCGCGGCGAGCGTCGACTCCGTGAGGACGACGAGGTCCATCCGTTCCTGGAGCTGCGCGCCGAGCTCCGTCAGCTCGAGCTCGCGGTCGACGATTGCGTTCTCGCGGCGGAGGACGGCCTCGGCGTGCCGCTCGCGCTCCGTGAGCTCGCGCTCGCGCCGGTCGATCTCGTCGGTGCGGTCCGTGAGCGTTCGCCGGAGCTCCGACACTTCGCGCTCTCGCCGGTCGAGGTCGTTCGCGCGCTCCGCGAGCTCGCGTTCGCTCTGGTCGAGCCGCGCGAGGCGCTCCTCCACCTCGTCGAGCCTCCGGCGCAGGAGCTCGTCGCCGCGGCGGTCGCGGTCGGCAAGCGCCGCCCACGCGGCGCGCAACTGGTCTTCGCTCTGTTCCACTGGCGGCAGGCCCATCGTGCCTACGTCGCCGGACGCTAGGTGGGGAGGTCGCCGAACGCGGTGTAGAGCTCGGCGGCCGCGTCGATGCCCGCGTCGAAGTAGCGGACGAGGAACTTCTCGTTCGGCGAGTGCACGTCGGACTCGGGCAGCCCGAAGCCGGTGAGGATCGTCGGAATGCCCTTCTGCTCGAGCGCGGGCATGATCGGCAGCGTCCCGCCGGAGCGCACGAGGAGCGGGCGCACCCCGATCGCCTTCTCGAACGCGTCGAGCCCGAGGCGGATCGCAGGCGCGTCCGGGTCGACGCGGCCGGGCGGCGCGCCCGCCCACTTCACGCCGACCTTCGCACCCGGCGGCGCCGCGTCGCGCACGAGCTGCTCCGCCGCCGCGCCGATCGTCTCGACGTCCTGACCCGGCGCGAGCCGGACGGTGAACTCGCCGGCGGCGTGCACCGAGAGCGTCGTGTTCCGGAGGCCCGGCTTGCCGCCGAGGATCCCGTTCACGTCGGCCGACGACTCGGCCCACGTCCGGACGTAGAACTCCTCCGCCGCCTTCGCGTCGAGCGGCGTCGCGCCCTGCAGCCCGATCTCGTCGGCGCCGGGCCGGAGCGTCGCCCACTGCGCGAGCTCGTCGGCGGTCGGCGGCACGATCCCGGCGCGCAGCGGCTCGGGCAGGCGGCCGTCGGGCCCGGCGAGCACCGCCGAGAGACAGCGCATGAGGACGTGGATCGCGTTCATCGCCGCGCCGCCGTACATCCCGGAGTGGAGGTCGCGGTCGCCGGTGTCGACGGTGACGTCGAACCCGACGAGCCCACGCGTCGCGAGATCGAACGCCGGCTTGTCCAGCTCGAGCATGCCACCGTCGAAGATGATCGCCGCGTCGGCGCCGCGGTCGTCGACGGCGAGGTAGTCGACGATCGTGTGGCCGCCGATCTCCTCCTCCCCGTCGCACGCGAACCGGAGGTTCACGGGCAGCGCGCCCGCCTCGGCGAGCCGCTGCGCGGCCTTCAGCAGGATCCAGACCTGGCCCTTGTCGTCGGTGATGCCGCGCCCGTACGCCCACTCGTCGCGGATCGTCAGCTCGAACGGGTCGGTGTTCCAGAGCTCGAGCGGCGCCGGCGGCTGCACGTCGAAGTGGCCGTAGCAGAGGACGGTCGGCGCGACGTCGGCGCCGCTCGACGCGCGGATCTCGCCGAGCGCGAGCTCCTTCTCGCCGAACGGCGTCAGCTCCGCGGTGCCGCCGATCCGCCGGATGACGTCGCAGACCCACTCGCCCGCGCGCTTCACGTCCTCGCGATGCGCGGGGTCCGCGCTCACGCTCGGGATCGCGATGAACTCCGCGAGCTCGCTACGCCAGGCCTCGTCCACGGGGCGAGACTCTACGCAAGTAGTGCGCCCCGCCGCCGAGACGACCCGCCTCGTCGTCGGGGTTGAGCAGGCCGCACGTCTTCAGCGAGAGGCAGCCGCATCCGATGCAGGTGCCGAGCCGGCCGCGGATCGCCTGGAGCGTCTCGATCCGGTCGTCGAGCTCGCGCGCCCAGCTGCGGGAGAGCCGCTCCCAGTCGCGCTTCGTCGGCGGGCGGCCGCTCGGGAGGGTGTCGAGCGCCTCGCGGATCCGCTCGAGCGGGATCCCGGCGGCGCTCCCGGCGCGGATCAGCGCGACCTTGCGGAGGACGGTCCCGTGGTAGCGGCGCTGGTTCCCGTCCGTCCGCTCGGCCTCGATCAGCCCCTGCCGCTCGTAGAACCGGAGCGCGGAGGTCGAGATCCCGGCGCGCTCGGCGACCTCGCCGATGGTCATGCTCACGGGCACTTGACTTGAACATTAGTTGAAGTCCTATCGTGCGCGCATGGCAACGACGGCGACGTACACATATGACGACCTGCCGGCACTGATGACGCGGCTGACCGGCGACGAGAAGCACGACCGGAGCTCGGCCTCGACGCTCGACGTGCTCTGGGTGCTCTACGACCGGATCCTCGGCGACGACGACCGCTTCTTCCTCTCGAAGGGCCACGGGCCGACCGCGTACTACGCGGTGCTCGCGGCGAAGGGGCTGCTCGACGTCGACGAGCTCGACCGGTTCGGCTCGTGGGACTCGCGGCTCGGGTACCACCCCGACCGCGCGCTCGCGCCCGGCGTCGAGCTGTCGAGCGGCTCGCTCGGGCACGGCCTCGCGATGGCGACCGGCGCGGCGTTGGCGGGGCGACGCGTGTTCTCTCTCGTCGGCGACGCGGAACTCGACGAGGGCTCGAACTGGGAGGCGGTGCAGTGGGCGGGACGGATCGGGCTCGAGACGCTCAACGTCGTCGCGGTCGACAACCGCTCCGCGACGTACGGCTGGCCGGGCGGGATCGAGAGGCGGTTCGAGCTCGAGGGCTGGACGGCGGTGCGCGCCGACGGGCGCGACCACGACGCGCTCGAGACCGCGTTCCGCGCGGCCGGCGGCGCGCATCCGCACCTCGTCGTCGCGGAGGTGCTGCGATGAGCTCGATGCGGCAGTCCTTCTACCGCCTCGCGGCGGAGGCGCTCGACGACGACCCGCGCGTCGCGATGGTGTTCGCGGAGATCGGCGTCGCGGAGATGCCGTCGTCGCACCCGCGCTTCTACAACGTCGGCATCCGCGAGCAGCTCATGGTCGGCGTCGCGGCCGGGCTCGCGCTCGAGGGGATGCGGCCTGTCGTGCACACGTACGCGCCGTTCCTCGTCGAGCGTCCGTACGAGATGCTGAAGCTCGACCTCGGCCACAACGACGTCGGCGCCGTGCTCGTGTCGATCGGCGGCTCGTTCGACGCGTCGGCGTCCGGGCGGACGCACCAGGCACCGGAGGACGTCGCGATCGTCGGCGCGCTTCCCGGGTGGACGATCGAGGTTCCCGGCCACGCCGACGAGGTGGAGCCCGCGTTCCGGCGCGCGCTCGCGTCGGACGGCCGCGTCTACGTCCGCCTCGAGCTCGGCTCGAACGCCGAGGCGCACGACGGCGGGCGGCTGAAGGTGCTGCGCCGCGGCTCCGATGCCGCCCCGCTCGTCGTCGCGGTCGGCCCGACGCTCGACGCGACGCTCGCCGCGACCGCGGACCTCGACGCGACGGTGGCGTACCTCTCGACGGTGCGCCCGTTCGACCGCGCCGGACTCCGTACCGCGCTCGGCGGGACGGACGTCGTCCTCGTCGAGCCGTACCTCGCGGGAACGTCGGCGGCCGAGGTCGCCCGCGCGCTCGTCGACCGGCCGCACCGCCTCTTCGCCCTCGGTGTCGAGAACCCGGAGCTCCGCCGCTACGGCACCCCGGACGAGCACCGCGCCGCGCAGGGCCTCGACGCGGCCGGGATCAGGGCGTCGCTGCTCGCGTTCGCCGCGTGACCCGAACGGCCACGTCCGGTGCCAGGCACCGGACGTGGTTCACGAGGACAGTGGTTCGCCCTCGAGCCGCATGGGCAGACGGCAAACTGCAGTGTCGTCCCGAGAGGTCGATGTCCGTGGGAGACGCGTCCGGTGCCAGGCACCGGCCGTGTCCCAAAGAGACACTGCCTCGCGCTACGCGACGTCTTTGAGGCTGTGCGCGTCGGCGAGCGCGCGCAGCTTCTTCAGGCTCTGGTTCTCGATCTGGCGGATGCGCTCGCGCGTCACGTTGAACGTGCGCCCGACCTCGTCGAGCGTGCGCGGGTGCTCCCCGTCGAGCCCGTAGCGGAGCTCGAGCACGCGGCGCTCGCGATGCGAGAGCGTCGAGAGGATCTTGCGCAGCGTCTCCTTCCGCATCGCGACCTCGGCCGCCTCGTCCGGCAGCGGGACGTTCTCGTCCGTGAGGAAGTGCCCGAACTCGGACTCCTCCTCGTCGCCGACCGGCTTCTCGAGCGACACGGGCGTCTGCGCGCTCCGCATGATCTGCTCGACCTCGTCGATCGGCAGGTCGAGATCGCGCGCGACCTCGGCCGGCGTCGGCTCACGGCAGAGCTCGGCGCGCAGCTTGCGCTCCGACCGCACGATCTTGTTCAGCTTCTCGACGACGTGCACCGGCATCCGGATCGTGCGCGCCTTGTCCGCGAGCGCGCGCGCGACCGCCTGGCGGATCCACCACGTCGCGTACGTCGAGAACTTGAAACCCTTGCGGTAGTCGAACTTCTCCGCCGCGCGCACGAGGCCGATCGTCCCCTCCTGGATCAGGTCGAGGAACGGGAGCCCCTGGTTGCGGTAGCGCTTCGCGATCGAGACGACGAGGCGCAGGTTGGCCTCGACCATCTCCTGCTTCGCGCCGTGGTCGCCGCGCTCGATGCGCTTCGCGAGCTCGACCTCCTGCGCAGCCGTCAGGAGATCGACCTTGCCGATGTCCTTGAGGAAGAGCTGCAGCGCGTCGGTCGAGATCTCGCGCGCCTCGGGGACGACCTCCTTCTCCTCGGGCTCGCTGACGCCGACGACGTCGACCTGCAGCTCCTCGAGCGCGCGATAGACGTCGTCGATCTGCGTCGGATCGAGATCGAGCTCGTCGAGGGCGAGCGCAACCTCGTCGGCGCTCACCGTCCCGGCGGCCTGCGCCGCCTCGATCAGGTTTCGTGCTTCGTCCGTCTCGAGGATGTCCGCGACCTCCCGGACAGCCCGTCCTTCAACCCCTGCGCTCACGCGGCCCCCCTAGCCCCAACGGCACTGTAGGCGACGTCCGAAGATGCCGCACTGTGCCATGCGCACCGGACGTGCCGCCATGGGCCGTTCGGCTCATCTTTCTCCATCACTTGGTCCCACTGGTCGTTAGACGAACGAGCAGCGCTTTTGCCTGTTCACCGAACGACGAATCCGGCGACTCGGCGATCGCGAGCCGGAGCTGGCGCTCCCCTTTCTTCACCTGGCCGGTCCAGATCAGCAGCAGCCCGAGGTGGAGCCGGACGACCGGCGCGTTCGGGAAGACGCCCGTGAGCGGGCCGAGCCGCGAGAACGCGCGCACCGGGTCGCTCTTCGTGAACGCGCCGACGGCGGCCGCCGTCCGGATCGCGGCGTCGTGCGGCGCGAGCGCCGCGGCGGCCTGCAGCTCGCGCTCCGCGGAGACGGGCCGCTTCAGGTTCCAGAGCGAGACGCCGTAGAGGAGCTTCGCGTTCGCGTCCGGGCGCGCGGCCGCGCGCGCGAGCGCCGCGAGCTCCTGCGCGGCCGGGAGCTTCTGCACCGCGGGCGGCGGCGAGATCGCGGTGAGGATGTACGGCAGCCCAGGCGCCATCGTCGGGTGGAGCGCCGTCTGCGCGTCGACCGCGGCCGGCGAGTCGGGCTCGAGCGTCGCGGCGCGCTGCCACGCCGAGACCGCGTCCGCCGTGCGTCCGCTCCAGTAGAGCGCCCAGCCGAGGTGGAGCAGCGCGAGCGAGCTCCCGGGATGCGCGGCGACGAGGTGCTTCATCGTGTCGAGCGTGCCGTCGGGCCAGCGTGCGAACGCGGCGCCGATCTGCGCGTCGAGCGAGCCGTAGCGCGCGAAGACCTTCGCGGCGGCGGCGTGGCTCCCGTGGTTGTAGAGGCTCTGCGCCGCGGCGAGCGAGCGCGCCTGCGGATCGGTCCGGACGCCGAAGTCGAGCCAGAGCGGCGGCGACCCGGCGCGCGGCTTCGTCACCGCGCCGGGCGCGGTCGTCGTCTCGTCCCGGGTCTGGAGGAGCGTGACCCCGACCGTCACGGCGACGGCGGCCGCGGCGACGAGCGCCACGACGCCGACGACGCGCGTCCGTGCGGGCCGACCCCCCTCGGCGACGGCGATCACGGATCCGAATCTACCCGCAGCGGACCCGCATTGGCCTTGACTCGAGGTGCATCGCTATATTCTGGATAGTCATGGCGAGTTACCGGGAGCTGCTCCGGCAGGTGAGGAGCGAGATCGACGAGGTCGACAGCGCGGACGCCCGCGCGCTCCTCGACGGCCCCACGCCGCCGGTCCTCGTCGACATCCGCGAGAACGACGAGTGGGACGAGGGCCACATCCCCGGCGCCGTCCACGTCGCACGGGGCAACTTCGAGTCGAGGATCGAGGCAGCCGCGCCCGACAAGTCGCGCCCCGTCCTCCTCTACTGCGCCGCCGGCAACCGCTCCGCCTTCTCGGCGAAGACGCTCGAGGAGCTCGGCTACGAGCACGTGGCGTCGCTCTCCGACGGCTTCACCGGCTGGAAGCGGAACGGCTTCCCCGTGCAGCTGCCGCGCTCGCTCGACGAGGGAAAGCGCGCGCGCTACAGCCGCCACCTGCTGATCCCCGAGGTCGGCGAGGAAGGCCAGCTGAGGCTGCTCGAGTCGCGCGTGCTGCTGATCGGCGCGGGCGGGCTCGGCTCCCCCGCGTCGCTCTACCTCGCCGCCGCGGGCGTCGGCCGGCTCGGCATCGTCGACGACGACCGCGTCGACGCGTCGAACCTCCAGCGCCAGATCGCGCACTCGACCGAGACGCTCGGCGAGTGGAAGGCGGAGTCGGCGAAGCGGACGATCCAGGCGCTGAACCCCGACGTCGAGGTCGTCCCGTACCTCGAGCGCCTCACCTCGGAGAACGTCGAGCGGATCCTCGCCGACGGCTGGGACGTGATCGTCGACGGCGCCGACAACTTCCCGACGCGCTACCTCGTGAACGACGCGGCCGTGTGGCACGACATCCCGCTCGTCCACGGCTCGATCTACCGCTTCGAGGGACAGGTCACCGTCTTCAAGCCGCACGATGGTCCCTGCTACCGCTGCCTCTTCCCGCAGCCGCCGCCGCCGGAGCTCGCGCCGAGCTGCGCCGAGGGCGGCGTCCTCGGGGTGCTGCCGGGGATCGTCGGCTCGCTGCAGGCGAGCGAGGCGTTGAAGCTCTGCCTCGGCGCCGGCGACCCGCTCGTCGGCCGGCTCCTGCTCTTCGACGCGCTCGCGACGGAGTTCAACGAGGTCACGCTCCGCCGCGACCCGAACTGCCCGGTCTGCGGCGACAACCCGACGATCTCCGAGTACATCGACTACGTGGAGTTCTGCGCCGGAAGGCCGACGCACGCATGAGCTCCACGATTCGCATCCCGCCCACGCTCCGCGCCGAGGTCGGCGGCGAGCGCCAGGTGTCCGCCGAGGGCGGCACCGTCCGCGAGGTCCTCGCAGACCTGATGGACCGCTTCCCCGGCCTGCGCGAGCAGCTCGTCGAGGACGGCGACATCGCGCCGTTCGTGAACGTCTACGTCGAGGGCGAGGACGTCCGCACGCTCGACGGGATGGAGACGCCGGTCGCCGACGGCGCGACGGTGATCCTCCTGCCGGCGATGGCCGGCGGCGAGGGCACCGCGGTCGCGCCGAGCCTGCTCGACCTCGTCGGCAACACGCCGCTCGTCGAGCTGCGGCGGATGACGCCGAAGGCGTCGGTCCGGATCTACGCGAAGCTCGAGGGGCAGAACCCGACCGGCTCGATCAAGGACCGCGTCGCGAAGCTGATGATCGAGACGGCCGAGGCGTCGGGCGAGCTCGAGCCCGGCCGCGAGCTGCTCGAGCCGACGAGCGGCAACACGGGGATCTCGCTCGCGCTGATCGCGAAACTCAAGGGCTATCCGCTCACGTGCGTCCTGCCGGCGAACGCGACGGAGGAGCGGCGGCGGATCCTCCGGCTCTACGGCGCGACGATCGTCGACTCGCCGGCCGACCAGGGCTCGAACGGCGCCGTGCGCCTCGCGCTCGAGCTCGCCGAGCGCGACCCGCGGTACTTCATGCCGTTCCAGTACGCGAACCCGGCGAACCCGCGCGCCCACTACGAGGGCACCGGCGCCGAGATCGCGGAGGCGCTCGAGCACGTCGACGTCCTCGTCGCGGGCCTCGGCACCGGCGGCACGCTGATGGGCACCGGCGAGCGGCTGCGCGAGACCTTCCCCGACCTCGTCGTCGCCGCGGCCGAGCCGCTTCCCGGCGACCCGGTGATGGGCCTCCGCTCGCTCGACGACGGCTACGTGCCGCCGATCCTCGACCTCTCGAAGCTCGACCGGAAGGTGCTCGTCTCGAACGAGGAGTCGGTCGCCGCCGTGAACGCGCTGCTCGACAAGGAGGGCATCTTCGCGGGCGTGTCCGCGGGCGCCGCCGTCCACGTCGCGCAGAAGCTCGCCGGCGAGCTCGACGAGGGCGTCGTCGTCACCGTGCTCGCCGACGCGGGCTGGAAGTACCTCTCCGCCGACTTCTGGGGCGCGAACGACGTCGCGAAGTCGATGGAGCGCACGCTCTGGTGGTAGTCCCCGCCTCGCTGCGCGCGGAGCTCGCGGAGCACGCGCGCACGGAGCTGCCGAACGAGGCGTGCGGCCTCGTCGTCTTCAAGGACGGCGTCGCCGAGCGCTTCGTGCCGGGCAGGAACGCCGCCGCGTCGCCGTACCGCTTCGAGCTCGACGTCGAGCCGGAGGCGTGGTTCCTCGAGGACGACGGCTACGAGCTCGCCGTATTCCACTCGCACCCGTCGTCGCCGCCGCGCCCGTCGCGCACCGACGTCGAGAACATCGGGCTCTGGCAGGGCAAGCCGTACCTGATCTACTCCGTGCGCGAGGACGCGCTGAACGCGTGGACGATCGCGGACGGCGCGATCGAGCCGCTCGCGCTCGACTAGTCGCCGCCGTCCTCGTCGACGAAGTAGTCCTCCACGGCCTGCCGTGCGCGCGGGCGCTGGACGAACGTGACGGCGACGCGCTCGATCCGGTTCCCCTCGACCTCGAGCACGTCGAAGCGCAGGCCGTTGTACGCGACGTCGTCGCCGGGCTCCGGCGCGCGGCCGAGCTGGCCGAAGACGAAGCCGCCGAGCGTGTGGAAGTCCTCGTCGGGCAGGTCGGTGCCGAAGCGCTCGTTGAACTCCTCGATCCCGAACATGCCGTCGATGCGATACGTGTCGTCGTCGACCTGCTCGACCGGCTCCTCCGCGACGTCGAACTCGTCCTCGATCTCGCCGACGATCTCCTCGAGCAGGTCCTCGAGCGTGCAGACGCCGACCATCGCGCCGTACTCGTCGACGACGATCGCGAAGTGGTTCGCCGTCCGCCGGAAGTCCTGGAGGAGCGACGCGAGGTCCTTCGTCTCCGGCACGACGTACGCGGGCCGCAGCAGCTCGGCGAGCCGGATCGTCCCGAGGCCGCGCTCCTCGCCGACGACGGCGGAGAAGAGATCGCGGACGTGGAGCACGCCGACGATGTCGTCGAGCGTGTCGCGGTACACCGGGTAGCGCGTGTACGGCGAGTCGAGCACCGCCTCGAGCGCGTCCTGCGCGGGGAGCGTGACGGACAGCGCGACGACGTCCGGGCGCGGCACCATCACGTCGGCCGCGTCCTTGTCGCCGAAGATGAAGACGTTGTCGATCATCTCCTGCTCTTCCTCCTCGATCTCGCCCTCCTGCGTCGAGCGCGAGACGAGCATGCGGAGCTCCGCCTCGGAGTGGACGTCGCGCTCCGCGGCCGCCGGGTCGACGCCGAAGAGCCGCAGCACGCCGTCCGAGCACGTGCGCAGCACCCAGATGAAGGGGCCGAAGACCGTGAGGAACGCGCGAACCGGCGCGGAGACCCAGAGCGCCGTCGACTCGGCGTGCGTCAGCGCGGCGCCCTTCGGCACGAGCTCGCCGAGCACGACGTGGAAGAAGCTCAGGATGAGGTACGCGAGGATCACGGCCACGATCGTCGCGACCCACGGGTCGAACGCGTGCGTCAGGGCGGACTCGCCGAGCGCACCGATGCCCAGCGAGGTGAGCGTGACGCCGAGCTGCATCCCCGCGATGAACCGCGGCGGATCACCCGTGATCCGGAGCACGTCGCGGGCGCGCTTGTTCCCCTGGTGGTGCAGCTCGACGATGCGCGTGCGCCGCGCCGTGACGAGGCCGTACTCGGCCGAGACGAAGAAGGCGTTGAGGAGGATCAGGACCCCGACGCCCACCAGTTCGTAGAAGAGGGTCACGCCCCACACCCCGGGGCGCCGGTACCAGGCGGGATCTCGTCCACCAGCTACGAGCCAGTATAGGTAACGACGCGGCCGTCGTCGGCGCGGCCGGCGCGGCCGAGGACGACGAGCCGTTCGAGGTGCGAGAGCGCCTCCGCGACGGCGAAGCGGCGCTGGATCGGCGCCAGCTCGCGGCCGAAGAGGTCGTGCGAGACGTCGTAGCCGGAGCGCCCCTCGGCGCCGAGCGCGGACTCCGTCCGGTCGAGCCGCTCGTCGTGGTGCTCGGCGATCTCCTCGGCGCGGGCGTGCGGGTCGCCGATCGGCTCGCGGTGGCCCGGGTACGCGATCCGCGGCTCGAGCCCCTCGACGGCGGCGAGCGACTCGAGGTAGTCGCCGAGCGGGTCGGGCCGGCTGTCCGGGTAGAGGCCGATCGCGGGCGTGATCGGCGTGAGGACGTGGTCGCCCGCGATGAGGATGCCGTCGCGGAGCAGGCAGAGGTGCCCGTCCGCGTGGCCGGGCGTCGCGACGACGCGCCAGCCGGCGATCTCGTCGCCCGGGTCGACGAGCGTCGGGTTCCACGCGAAGCGGACGAAGTCGGCGAACACGTGTCCCGACTCGATCAGCTCGTCCGCGACCGGCTTCGGCACGCCGTTCCGGAGGAACCAGCCGGCGATGCGCTCCGGCCAGTCGTCCGCCCCCCACACCCGCTCGCACTGCGCGTAGTCGAGCCGGCCCTGGTAGACCGGCGCGCCGAGGACGCGCGACGCCTCCTCCGCCCCGCCGACGTGGTCGGGGTGCATGTGCGTGACGAAGATCCGCACGACCGGGGCGTCGAGCGTCGCGGCGATCGCGCGCCACGGCGGGTCGGGCAGGCCGAGCCCGGTGTCGACGAGCATCCAGCCGTCCTCGTCCCGCACGAGGTACGTGTGGACGTGCTTGGGCCCGGACGGCAGCGGCAGCGTCACGCGGAGGATCCCGGGCTCGAGCTCGACCGGCGTCCCGAAGTCGTAGGTGCGCGTTGCCGCCATCGCTCCCGATCCTACGGGCGGCGTTCCCTCGACCGAGGGAATCGAACGCAGTCCGACCGGCGTTCCCTCCTTCAGGGGATGAGGCGGCGACCGGTCCCCGCTTGATTGCGCGGGACGGGGGCGGCGGCGCCCCGAACTGCGGCAGAGGGGCACGGTGCGCGGATTCTCGAGGGCGTTCGTCGCGGCGGCGATCGCGGTACTCGCGGTCGACGCGGGGAGCGCGACGGCGGGGTCGACGCAGATCGGCCCCGGCGCCCTCACACAGGTCCACGACATCGTGTCCGGACACGGAAGCCGCACGTACGGGGCGCCGTCGCGCATCTCGCTCTCCTAGCGCAGCGAACATACGTTCGATAGACTCGGCCTCGGGGATGCGCGCCGAGTACCGGGAAGAGCCCTGCCGCTCCGCCCTCAACCGCGTGCAGGGCATGCCGTTCGGCTGGTCGCTCAACCCGTACATGGGCTGCGCGCACCGCTGCACGTTCTGTTACGTCCGCGCGTTCGAGCTGCGCGCCGACCGTCCGTCCGGCGACGCGTACGGCTCGAGCATCCGCGTGAAGACGAACGTCGCGGCGGTGCTGCGGCGCGAGCTCTCGCGCGCGTCGTGGGAGCGCGAGCCCGTCGCGATCGGCGCGGCGACCGACCCGTACCAGCCGGCCGAGGGCCGCTACCGGCTGACGCGCGCGTGCATCGAGGCGCTCGGCGAGTTCGCGAACCCGTTCTCGATCATCACGCGCGGCCCGCTCGTCGTCCGCGACGCCGACGTGCTCGCCGACGCGGCCCGGCGGGCCGACGTCTCGGTCACGTTCTCCGTGCCGACACTCGACACGGAGATCTGGCGCCGCACGGAGCCCGGCACCGCGCCGCCGCACCAGCGGCTCCGCGCGCTCGCGCAGCTCGTCGACGCGGGGATCGCGGCGAGCGTCGGCATGGCGCCGATCCTCCCCGGCCTCAGCGACCGGCGCGAGCTGCTCGCCGAGGTCGTCCGTGCGGCGCGCGCCGCCGGCGCGACGGGGATCTGGGCGAACCTCCTCCACCTGAAGCCCGGCACGCGCGAGCACTTCCTCGAGGCGATCGCGCGCGACTTCCCGGAGCAGCTGCCGGAGTACGAGCGCCTCTACGCCGGGCGCGCGTACCTGCCCGCGGAGCAGACGAAGCCGGTGCGCGAGGAGGTGCGGGCGCTGGCCCGGAGCCACGGCGTGCGAGACCGGCGGCGCGTCCGCCTGGAGCCGCCCCCGGAGCCCGAGCAGCTCCGGATCGTCGTCTGATCCGACCCGCCGCATAGAATCCGTCCGCGTCGTGGCCGCTGCCTCCGAGATCACCTGTCTGATCGTCGACGACCACGAGGTCGTCCGCGAGGGGCTCCGCCTCTCGCTCTCCCGCGCGCCGCACATCCGCGTGATCGGCGAGGCGGGCGACGGCGAGAGCGCCGTCGCGCTCGCCGAGCGACGGCGGCCGGACGTCGTGATCATGGACGTCCGCATGCCCGGCATGGACGGGCTCGAGGCGACGAAGCTGATGACGGAGAAGGTGCCCGAGACCTCGGTGCTCATCTTCACCGCGTACAGCGAGCGCAGCCTCCTGAGCCGCGGCCTCGAGTCGGGCGCGAAGGGCTACATCCTGAAGGAAGCCCCCCATCAGACGCTGCTCCGCGCGATCGAGAAGGTCGCCGGCGGCGAGGGCTATGTCGACCCGGCGCTCATGCCGGAGTTCTTCACGAAGGACAAGGACGACATGCTCACCGCGCGGGAGCGGGAGATCCTCCAGCTTCTCGCCGACGGCATGTCGAACGCGGACGTCGCGACGAAGCTCTTCATCAGCCAGGAGACGGTGAAGAGCCACGTTCGGCACATCCTCGCGAAGCTCGAGGCCGACACCCGCACCCACGCCGTCGCGATCGCGCTGCGCGACTCGATCATCGACTAGCGCGTGGCGGACGACTCCGGGCTGCACCGCGAGCTGACCGAGCAGATCCTCGGCGCCGAGCAGGACGAGCGCCGGCGGATCGCGTTGTTCCTCCACGACGGCCCCGTGCAGTCGCTCTCCGGCGTCGCCCTGATGCTCGACGCGGCGCTCGACCTGATCGAGCGCGGCGCGTCGGACCAGGCGCGCGACGTGCTCGACCGCGCGCTCGGCCGGACGAGGACGACGATCGGCGAGCTCCGCGACCTGTCGTTCAACCTCGAGCCGGTCGTGCTCCGCGACCACGGCCTCGCGACCGCGGTGAACGCGCTCGCCGAGGACCGCGGCCTCGAGCACGGCGTCCGCGTCGAGGTCGACGTCGCGCCGGCGGAGATGCTCGGCGAGCGGTCGAAGGCCGCGCTCTACGAGATCGTGCGCGAGGCGTTCGAGGGCGCGATCCGCCGCGGCCCGCCGACGCTCTTCTCCGTCACGGTCGCGCCGGTCGAGAAGAGCTCGCTCGAGGTGACGATCCACGACGACGCGCCGAGCGAGCGCCGCCGCCGCTCGATCGAGGTGCTCGAGGAGCGGGCGCGGACACTCGGCGCCGCGATCTCCGTCGACCACGGCGAGGACGGCACGACGATGCGCCTCCAGCTGCCGACGTACGCCGTGTCCGAGTAGCGCTAGGCGCGCGCGAGGTAGACGCAGAGCCGGCGGTCGCCGGGCAGCGGCGACGGCGCGACCTTCGTCACACGCAGCGTCTCGCCGTCCTGCTCCACCTGCGTCCCGACGGCCGGCGGCTCGCCCTCGCCCTCGCGCAGCTCGTAGCCGCTCGGCTTCCAGACGAACACGAGGTGGCCGTCGTTCACGGCGGCGCTACGCGATCGGCTCGTTGTGGACGTCGTTCTCGACCGCGTACTTCTCGGTCAGCTCGTCGACGACCCCCATCCCCTTCGGGTAGGCGTAGTTGATCTCGACGAACGCGTTCCACTTCTCCGGCAGCGCGTCCTCGGGGAAGATCGCCTCGACCGGGCACTCGGGCTCGCAGGCGCCGCAGTCGATGCACTCCTCCGGGTCGATGACGAGGATGCGTGCGGCCTCGTGGATGCAGTCCACCGGGCAGACATCCACGCAGGACTTGTCTTTGATGTCGATACAGGGTTCCGCGATGATGTAGGTCATTGGCGCCTACTCTATCGACGGCGCCAGCTGGTCGACGAGCTCACGTGCACGCTCGACGAGCGCCGACTTCACCACCACCTGATCGAATCCCGCGGCGTTCGCCGCGCGCAGCCCGGCCGTGTCCGTGTGGTTCGTGTAGCCGAGGATCGGGACGTCCGCGTACGCGTCCGCGACCTCGTCCGGATCGACACGAGAGATGTCGGCGATGACGAGGTCGGGGCTCTCGGTGTGGTCGACCGTGGTCAGGCGGTGCCCGGGGAGCAGTGCCTCGAGCTTTCCCCTGAAGAAGAGATCGACCCCACAGAGCAGGATCGTGGCCACGGTCGGAAAATAGCGCCCGCGGCGGCGCTGCGGAACCCCTCTCCCCCGGGTGCCCGGCACTTGGGGGCCGCGAAGTGCCTGGCACTTCCGGGGCGTAAGGTGCCAGGCACCTTGGGCGCGACCGACGACCACTTCGCCGCCGGGCTCGAGCTGATGCGGGCCGGCCGGTACTTCGAGGCGCACGAGGAGCTCGAGCTCGCGTGGCGCGCGGCGGAGCCGGCCGAGCGCGACTTCTTCCAGGGGCTCGTCCACGTCACGGTCGCGTGGTACCAGGCCGGGCGCGGGAACGCGGTCGGCACTGCGCGGCAGCTCGGGAAGGCGGCGCGGCGGCTCGGGCCGTTCGCGCCGGCGCACCGCGGCGTCGACGTCTCGGGCGTGCTCGCGCAGGTCGAGCGCGCGCGGGCGGCCGGCTCGCTCGAGCTCGAGCCGGTGCAGATCTAGGGCTTCGTCAGCCCGAGGTCGTCGAGCGTCCGGTTCAGCGCGACGTGGAGCCACCAGTCGCGGTGGAAGAACAGGAGCAGCCCGAGGAGGACGAGCGTCACGCCGCCGGCGACCTGGATGATGCGGTAGCGGTCGCGCAGCCAGCGGAACGCGCCCATCGCGCGCGCGAACGCGACACCCGCGACGAGGAACGCCGCGCCGAGCCCGAGCGCGTACGCCGCGAGCAGGACGGCGCCCTTCAGCACCGTCCCGGTGTCGCTCGCCAGAACGAGCACCGCGGCGAGCACGGTCCCGATGCACGGCGCCGCGCACACCGCGAACGCGCCGCCGAGCAGCGCGGCCGACCCGCGGGCGCGCGCGCCCGTCAACAGCTCCGGCGCGAACACGCTCTGTGGCACCGGCAGGAGCCCGATGAACGCGAGCCCGACGACGACGAGGACGAAGCCCGCGATCTCCGTCTGCGCGCGCGCCGAGAACACGCCGCCGATCGCGGCCGCGCCCGCGCCGAGCACGACGAAGACGACGGTGAACCCGAGGATGAACGGGACGCTCGCGACGACGACGCGCCGCGCCGCGCCGCGCTCGCCGAGCCGGTTCGCCTCGACGCTCGAGATCGCCGACAGGTACCCGGGCACGAGCGGCAGCACGCACGGCGTGACGACGGAGACGAACCCGGCCGCGAACGCGACCAGCAGACGCGCGCCCATCTATTCGAACCGTGCGAGCGCTTCGTCCAACCGCCGCGCGCTCTCCGGGTCGAGCCCGTCCCCGTTCGCGGGCGGCGGCGGCTCGCCGTCCCGCCGGCTCCAGCGCCAGACGCCGAACGCGAGCACCGCCGCGCCGGCGAGGACACCGGCGATCGGGAGCCACCACGCCACGAGATCGAACCCCTTGTGCGGCGGCGCCGCGAGGATCCCCGCCCCGAAGTTCGCGACGAGCTCCGTCTTGATCCGATCCGCGGTCCAGCACTGCGCGACACGCGTCGAGATCTGCGCCTCGATCCGCCGTGCCGCCGGCGCGTCCGACTGGTCGAGCGTCGTGTGGCACGTGGGGCACATCACCTGCCCCTCGAGGTACGCGAGCGACGTCTTCGGCGTGCACGCCGATGCCGCCGGCGCCGCGACCGCGAGCGCCGCGACGATCGCGGCGGCCGCCCGCAGGATCACGAGTTGAGCGCCGCCTCGACGCCCTGGTCGAGCTGTCCGACGTCCGACTTCGAGATCGCCCCCGCGATGTGGTCGACGAGCCGCCCCCGCCGGTCGATGAAGTACGTCTCCGGCACGCCGGTCAGCCCGTACCGGTCGCCGACCATCCCCGAGCCGTCCTGCACCGTCGGATACGTCACGCCGTGATGCCGGAGAAAGTTGCGCGCGTCGCCGGCGACGTCGTTGTAGTCGATGCCGAGGAACACGACGCCCTGCGCGCGGTATCGCTTGTAGGCGGCCTCGAGCGTCGGCGCCTCCGCCTTGCACGGGCCGCACCACGACGCCCAGAAGTTCACGACGACCGGCTTGCCGCGCAGCGACGCCAGATCGAGCGTCCCGTTCCCGTCGAGCCGCTTGAGCGTGAACGCCGGGGCCCGCGCGCCGACCTTCGGCGCATGCGACTCGTGCGTGAGCCGCCACACGAGCAGCGCGAGGAGACCGGCGACGGCCGCGAGCGCGATCGCCTGGCCCGTCAGCTTCAGCCCGCGCGTCACGAAGAGACGATGAAGACGGGGGTCCCGACCGTGACGTGGTCGAACAGCCACTCCGCCTGCGGGATCAGCATGCGGATGCAGCCGTGCGAGAGCGAGTAGCCGATCGAGCCGGACTCCGGCGTGCCGTGGATGCCGACGCCGGGCGAGTCGAGCCCCATCCAGCGCGTGCCGAGCGGGTTGCCCGGCCCGGGCGGCGTCGGCTTCTCGCCGGCGGCCCACGGGTCGTTCGGCGGGTACCACCACGGGTTCTTCCACATCACGACGATGTGGAAGTCGCCGAGCGGCGTCGGATAGATCGCCTGGCCGGTCGCGACGTGGAAGCGGCGGACGAGCTTCGTGTTCCTGTAGAGCGTCAGGAGGTTCGACGAGCGCTGGATCACGATCGCGGGGCCGTACGTCCCCGGCGCCGCCTTCGGCTTCGTCGTCTTCGACGCGAGGACGATCGGCTCGCGCGTCCCGTGGATCACCTCGGACTGGATCGCGGCGACGATCGCGCGCTGCTGCAGCGTGCGCCCGAGGCGCGGCTTCGTGACGTACGGCTTCAGGTTCCGCAGCTTCAGCTCGGGGTTCCGCACGACGCGGTCGTAGCGCTTCGCGAGCGCGGCGACGTACGCCTTGACGCTCGACTTGTCGAGCCCGGCGCGCAGCGCGAGGATCGTGTTCGGCGAGACGGTGAGCGCGCGCTGCGTCGCCGACTCGACCGGCAGCCGCATCCCGAACCGCGCGGGGTCGACCGTGAGCCTCGTGTGCCCGATCCGCAGCACGAGCGGCCGCCCGTAGTCGGCCTGCAGCGCGGCGGCCGCGGCGTCGGTCGTCAGCCCGCCGACGGCGACGCCGCCGAGGACGATGCCCTCCGGGATGACGGTCGCCTGGTCGGTCGAGGTCGCCGTCGTGTCCGTCGACGTCGTGGCCGTCGTCCCGGTCGTCGTCGACGGCGGGTTGTCGGCGAGGACCGCGGACGCGCCGGCGCCGGCGAGCGCCGCCGCGAGCAGGGACAGGAGGACGAGACCGGGGCGACTCACGACTCAGAAAGGGGCAAGGATCCGGGGATCGTCGGTGATGATACCGTCGGCGCCCGCCTCGAGCAGACGCCTGGCGCGCTCGCGGTCGTTCACCGTCCAGACGTAGACCGCCGCGCCGATCGCGTGACACGCGGCAACCACGTCGGCGCTCACCACCTGCCAGTTCAGCGTCGCGGCGCGCGCGCCGGTCGCGTGCAGCCGCGCCGGGAGCCGCCGGGGCAGCAGCGCGCGCATCGCCGCGAGGGCCGGGCGGACGACCGGCCGCAGCGCGCGGCTGCCCGAGACGCCGAGCCGGTCCTCCGGATACGTGAACGCGAGCGGCAGCGCCGGCTCGGCCCGCGCGAGCCCGGCGAGGATCTCGGACGAGAACGAGCTCGCGAAGCTCCGCTCGACGAGGCCGTGACGGCGGAGCGCGCCCGCGATCCCCTCCGCGAGCCCGGGCACCTTCACGTCGAGCTGGACGGCGAGCCCGAGCCGGGCGACGAGGGCGAGCGCCTCGTCGAGCGTCGCCGCGCCCGGCGCGGCCGGGAGGTCGTGGCCGAGGACGAGCCCCGGGAGGACGTCCAGCTCGACCGCGTCGACGCCGGCCGCCGCCGCGGCCTCGACCGCCTCGAGGCTGTTCTCCGGCGCGAGGGCGGCCGCGCCCCGATGCCCGACCCGGACGAGGTCGCGCTCGCCGCGGAGGAGCTCCATCTCAGGCCGCCGGGCGGGTCACGGGGCCGAAGTATCGCCTTTTGCCCCGGGTTTCCTAGAATTCCCGCGTGGCCCAGCCCGTCAGCCAGCGATCCCCCGCCGACCGCGACCAGGGGGAGTCGCCGCCGCTCGAGTCCTCGATGTTCGAGCTGCGGTACCGGCACCACCGCGCGCGCCGCAACGCGAAGGTCCGGCAGCGCCAGGAGACGAAGCTCGCGCGGTTCCGCTTCTACATCGTGATGGCGGTGCTCGTCGCGATCGCGATCGCGTTCGTGATGGGCAGCTGGCACGAGATCCAGCACGTCTTCGGGTTGTAGATACTGCGCCTGTGCAGTCGCCCGAGCCGATGCCGCCGTTGAGGCCGGAGCCTGAGACGCCCGCACGCCGGCCGTCGCCGCGCGCCGCGATGCCCGGCGTCTGGGGCGAGCGGCTCGCGTGGGTCTCCGGCCTCGTGCTCTCCGTCTCCGCGTTCACCGGCTGGTACTCCGGGACGCAGGTCGACGGGCTGACGCTCTCGGTGATCGGCTGGCACACCGGCACGCTCGGGAAGCTCATCTTCTTCATCGGGCTCGCGGCGCTCATCCTCGAGGCGCTCCGCGAGGCCGGGATCGAGCTGCCGGCGACGGTGCCCGAGAGCCTCGTGCTCATCGCGCTCGGCTCGCTCGCGACGATCTTCGTGCTGATCCGGCTGATCTCGATCCCGGACACGTACTTCGCGACCGCGGGCCGCGGGATCGGGCTCTTCATCAGCCTCGTCTCCGCGCTCGCCCTCATCGCCGCGGGCCTGATGCGCGCGGCCGAGGAGCAGGCGAACTAGACCGGGACGATCGACTTCGTCTGCTCGACGAGCTGCGCGACGTCGAACGGCTTCCCGACGAACCCGCTCGCGCCGCGCGTCGTCGCCTCCTTGCGCGCGACGTCGTCGGCGGAGCCGCTGAACATGACGACGGGGATCGCGCCGCTGCCGAACTCCTCCTGCATGCGGCGCAGCATCTCCCAGCCGTCGACCTGCGGCATGAGCACGTCGAGCAGCACGAGGTCGGCGCGCTCCTCGGCGAGCGCGGCCATCCCCTCGACCGCGCTGCCGCACGCGCGCACGCGGTAGCCCTCGTTCTCGAGGTTGACGCGCACGAGCTCGCGCACGTGCTCGTCGTCGTCGACGAGCAGGACGACGGGGCCCTCGCGCGGACGGCGTGCGGTGCCGGAACGGTCGAGGAACTGCTGCAGGTCCGCGCGGCGATAGCGCCGGTGGCCGCCCGGTGTGTAGAACGTCGGCACCTGCCCGCCGTCCGACCACTTCCGGATCGTGCTCTGCGCGACGCCGAGGAACTTCGCGGCCTGGCCCAACGTCAGCCACTCGCCGTCGTCGGGACCAATCGGAGGGAATCTGTTCAAGAGTCGCTGTTTTGTACCAAAGGTCAACGATCCGGTGGATTACGGGTGAACGGTCTCCACCGTTGTGACGGTGATCCCGGGTTTCGGATTGTCGTGAAGCGCCTCGCCCACGGCCACCCCGATCGCGAAGGCGAGCGCGAGGAGCACCAGGGCGAGAAGTCCCCAGAGCAGCCGCCTGCCGCGCCGCCGTCGGGGCCGTCGTTCCCGGGCGACCGTCACTGCTGGTAGTCGGACGCGCCGCGCCGGTACGCGTGGAAGGCGGCCGCGAGGACGAGGGCGAGGTCGCGCGGCCAGCCCGGCGACGGCGCGCGCTCCTCGACGGCCTCGCGCGCCCAGCGGTCGGCGTCGGAGTAGGCCGCCGCGAGCTCCGCGAGCGTGTACGTCTGTCCGATCCGCTTCCGGAGCTCGTCCACGACGAGCTCCACCTGTTCGACGAGGCGGCGGTAGCGGCGCGGGTCGTCCCGCTCGGACTCGAGCCGCCGGTACGCCTCGTCCCACTCCTGTGCGACGAGGGTGAGCGACTCGGACGCCATCGTCCGATGCTACTCAGGCGCTGCAGCAGCGGGCGGGCCAGAGCGGATCGACCTCCGCGAGAATCCGGTCGCCGAGCTCGTAGCCCGGCCGCGCGAGGGCGAACGCGGCGTGCGCGTGGAGGCACTTGAGGCTGCCGCGGCGCGGGCCTGCGCCGCCGACGCCGAGGTCGAGCGACGCGCCGCCGTCGCGGCCCGTCTCGCCGGCCGCGAGCACGCGCCGGAGGCGGCGCTGCTCCTCGTCGGCGCGGGCGAGGCTCGCGGCGAGATCCGGGTCGTCCGCCGCCGCGCTCCAGCGCTCGACGCCGCCCGCCGCCTCGAGCCGCGAGATCGCGGCGACGAGGTGGCGGCACGTGACGTAGTAGGTCGTCGGGAACGGCTCGCCCTCCCGGTCGTACGGGCTCTGCTCTGTCACCGCCGGCCGCCCGAACGGGCAGCGGACGGCGACGCGGCGAAAGGCGCGCGGCTCGCGCCCGAGCTGGGCGGCGACGATCGCTCTGTCGGCGGCGGCGTCCGGGTCAGCGTGCACCGGGGCCCATCATCGTGGCCCGCTCGCGCTGCCGCCACTGCTCGATCCCCTTCACGATGAACAGCTTCTCGCCGGGCTTCACGTAGCCGATCGCGCGCGCCTCGCGCGCGAGGGTCGCCGGCGTGTTCGACGACGCGAGCCGCCGCTCGAGCGTCGAGCGCTCCGCCTCGAGCCGGCGGACGACCTGCTCGTGCCGGCTCAGCTGCCCGTGCGCGTCGACGTACGCGCGCAGCGGCCGGTAGTAGAGGAGCGCCACGAGGACGAGCGCGCCCACGGCGAGCCACCGGCGGAGGAGCACCGAGCGCGCAGGACGACGACCTCGCTTCCGTGGCACGAGGCCGATTTCGACGTCAGGCGATGTCCACCTTTATGACGTTCGTCGAGCCGGGGATGTTCACCGCGGTGCCGGCGGTGATGACGACGCGGTCACCGGGCTCGACGAAGCCGGCTTCGCGCGCGGCGACGATCGAGCGGCTCCAGAGATCCTCGACGTCGCTCGTCTCCGTGATCATCAGCGGCGTGACGCCCCACTCGAGCGCGAGCTGGCGCATCGCCCAGTTCGTGTGCGTGAGCGCGACGATCGGCCGCCGCGGACGGAGGCGCGCGACCGCGGACGGCGTCTTGCCGCTCGACGTCGGAACGAGGATCGCCTTCGCGCGCAGCGCCTCTGCGAGGTCGCACGCGGCGTTCGACATCGCGCCGCCGATCGTCGGGTTCTCGTTCGCCTCGGGAAGCTCGTGCCGGTAGTCCATGCTCGGCTCGATCGCGCGCGCGATCCGGTCCATGTACGCGACCGCCTCGACCGCGTACTCGCCGACCGCCGTCTCGCCGGAGAGCATCACGGCGGACGTGCCGTCGAGCACCGCGTTCGCGACGTCGCTCGCCTCGGCGCGCGTCGGCTCGGCGGAGTGCACCATCGACTCGAGCATCTGCGTCGCCGTGATCACCGGTTTCCCGACCTCGAGGCAGCGGTGGATGATCCGCTTCTGCAGCAGCGGGACGAGTGCCGCGCCGATCTCGACGCCGAGGTCGCCGCGCGCGACCATCACCGCGTCGGTCTCGGCGAGCACGTCGTCGAGGACGTCGACCGCTTCGGACTTCTCGATCTTCGCGATGATGTGTGCGTGCGAGCTCGCCGCGTCGATCAGCGCGCGGAGGTCGCGGATGTCGGCGGCGGAGCGGACGAACGACAGCGCGACGAAGTCGACGCCGAGGCCGAGCGCGAACTCGAGGTCGATCGTGTCCTTCTGCGTCAGCGACGGGATCGGGATCGGGACGCCGGGCAGGTTCACGCCCTTGTGCGAGCCGATGCGCCCGCCGACGACGACGGCGCAGCGCGCGCGGCCGCCGTCGACCTCGTCGACGCGGAGGCGGACGAGCCCGTCGTCGATGAGCAGGTCGTGTCCCGGCTCGAGCACGTCGCCGATCACCGCCGGCGCGACGGGCAGCTCGCCGTCTGCGGCGATGTCCTCCGCGCAGACGGTGACGTGCTCGCCCGTCCGCACGACGATCGGCTCCTCGAGGCCGCCGATCCGGAGCTTCGGCCCCTGGAGGTCGCCGATCACCGCGATCGGGCGGCCGGCCTCCTCCTCGACCTGGCGCAGGCGCGCGACGCGCGCGGCGTGCTCCTCGTGGCGCCCGTGCGAGAGGTTCAGGCGCGCGGCGTCCATCCCGGCGTCGACGAGCGCGCGCAGCTGCTCGATCGAGTCCGAGGACGGACCAAGCGTCGCGACGATCTTCGTTCGGCGCTCCGGGACCACGGGCCTAGCGTAGCGGGACGGTCGTGACGCGCTGGTTACGGTTCAGCGGTTTGCGCGCGGGAAGGCGGCCCAGCCGGGGTACTCCGCCTTGCGCCCGAGCCGTTCCTGGATCCGAAGCAGCTCGTTGTACTTCGACACGCGGTCCGAGCGCGCCGGCGCGCCGGTCTTGATCTGGCCCGTGCCGAGCGCGACGGCGAGGTGCGCGATCGTCGCGTCCTCGGTCTCGCCGGAGCGGTGCGAGATGACCGCGCTGTAGCCGCTCTCCTGCGCGAGCCGCACCGCGTCGATCGTCTCCGTCAGCGTGCCGATCTGGTTGACCTTGACGAGGATCGCGTTCGCGACGCCGCGCTCGATCCCGAGCGTCAGCCGCTCCGGGTTCGTGACGAAGATGTCGTCGCCGACGAGCTGGATCCGCTCGCCGAGCTTCTCCGTCGTCACCCTCCAGCCGTCCCAGTCGTCCTCCGCGTTGCCGTCCTCGAGCGACACGACCGGGAACCTGTCGACGAGCCCGGCGTAGAAGTCCGCCATCTCCGCAGGCGTCGCCGTGCGCCCTTCGAACGTGTAGGCGCCGTCGGAGAAGAACTCCGTCGAGGCGGGGTCGAGCGCGATCGCGATGCGGTCGAGGTGGCCCGCCTGCTCCGCCGCGTCGAGGATCGCCTGGATCGCCGCCTCGCTCGACGGCAGGTCGGGCGCGAAGCCGCCCTCGTCGCCGACCGCGGTCGCGAGGCCCTGCGAGCGCAGCACCTTCTGGAGCGCGTGGTACGTCTCGGCCGCGATCTGCAGCGCCTCGGAGAACGACTCGGCGCCGGCGGGGACGACCATGAACTCCTGGAGGTCGATCGAGTTCGCCGCGTGGACGCCGCCGTTGATCACGTTCAGCATCGGCACCGGCAGCACCCGCGCGCCCTTGCCGCCGAGGTACCGGAAGAGCGGCTGGTGCGCCTCCTCCGCCGCCGCCTTCGCGGTCGCGAGCGACACGCCGAGGATCGCGTTCGCGCCGAGCCGCCCCTTGTTCGGCGTCCCGTCGAGCTCGACGAGGCGCGCGTCGAGGGCGGCCTGGTCGTCGCCCTTCATCCCGCGGACCGCCTTGAAGATCTCGCCGTTGACGTTCCCGACCGCCTCCGTGACGCCCTTGCCGCCGTACGCGTCGCCGCCGTCGCGGAGCTCGACGGCCTCGTGCGCGCCGGTCGACGCGCCGGACGGGACGGCCGCACGGCCGAAGGCGCCGGACTTCAGACGGACGTCGACCTCGACGGTCGGGTTGCCGCGCGAGTCGAGGATCTGGCGGGCGCGGACGTCGGCGATGCGGCTCATTCGGTCTCCTTGGCGCGGTCGAAGTAGCGGTCCTGCTCCTCGAGCGGGAGCTCGGCCCAATTCTTCCCGTCCGACGCGGCCAGCGCCTCCGCAGTTGTTACGCGATCCCGGAACCGCCGCGCCGCGCGCCGCAGCTCGAGCTCCGGGTCGGCGTTGAGCCGGCGGGCCACGTTCACCGCCGCGAAGAGCAGGTCGCCGAGCTCGGCCGCCTGGCGCGGATCGGGCTCGGTCTCCGCCGCCGGCTCGCCGCTGCGCGCAACCTCCGCGCGGAGCTCGCGCAGCTCGTCGTCGAGGTCGGCGAGCGCGCCGTCGACGTCGGGGTACTCGAAGTTCACGGCCGCCGCGCGACGCTGCACTTTCCGCGCGTAGAGGAGCGCCGGCAGGCTCTCCGGCACGTCGTGGAAGACGCCCTCGCGTCCCTCCTCCTCCCGCTTGATCCGCTCCCAGTTCTCGCGCACGCGCTCCGCCGTCCGCGCCTCGGCGTCGCCGAACACGTGCGGGTGCCGCCGGACGAGCTTCGCGTGGACGAGACGCGCGACGTCCTCCAGGTCGGCGACGTCGCGCTCCTCGAGCAGAAGCGAGAGGAAGTACACCTGGAAGAGAAGGTCGCCGAGCTCGTCGACGAGCTTCGCGTCGTCGTCCGCGAGCGCCGCGTCGGCGACCTCGTACGCCTCCTCGACCGTGTGCGGCACGATCGTGCGCGCCGTCTGCTCGCGGTCCCACGGGCAGTCGCGGCGCAGCCGCTCGGTCAGCTGCTGGAGCTCGAGGAGGGCCCGGGCAAGGCCCTCGCCCTCCTCGCTCCGCACGTTCCTAGCCGGTCGTCGACGTGGTCGCGGTCGACGTCGTCGCCGGCGCGTAGCCCGTCGCGTACGCGATCTTCTTCGCGTACGTCTTCTTCAGGCCGTTGACCCACGCGGTCATCTCGCTGGTCTTCTTCGACTGAAGGAGCTGCGCCTTGATCGACGCCGACACGCTCGAGAGCGGCGTCACCTTCGCGGCCGTGATCGCGGTCATCGGCTCGATGATGTGCCAGCCGTACTGCGTGTGCACCGGCACCGAGATCTGGTGCGTCTTGAGCGAGAACGCGGCCTTGTCGAACTGCGGGACGGTCTGGCCCTTCGAGATCGTCAGGACGCCGCCCTTCGACGCCGAGCCCGGGTCCTTCGAGTACTTCTTCGCGAGGACGGCGAAGCTCGCGCCGTTCTTCAGCTGCGTCTCGAGCTGGTCGGCGAGCGCCTTGTTGTTGACGAGGATGTGGCGCACCGTCCGCGACTCGGCGGTCTGGTACGTCGACTTGTGCGCGGCGTAGTACGCGGCGACCTGCTTGTCGGTCACCTTCGTGTTGCCGGTGACCTTCGCGTAGAGCTTCTCCGAGAGGATCTGCGCGCGAAGCTCGCGCAGCAGCTCCGCCTCGGTGAGCCCCTGCGCCTTCAGCTGCGCCTGGTACTTCGTCTCGCTGCCGCCGAAGTACTGCTTCTTGATCTGCGTCAGCCGGGCCTGCACGTCCTTGTCGGAGACGGTGACGCCGAGGTCCTTGCCCTTCTGCTCGAGCTCGGACTGCTGGACGAGGTACGTCATGGCCTGGTCCTGCAGCGACTTGTACGCCGCGGTGCCGGCCTTCGGGAACGGCGTCTTGCGCGCCTTGTACGAGGCCTGGGCCGACGCGAGCAGCGCGGTGAACTGCGCCTTCGTGATCGGCGTGCCGTTGACGACGGCGACCGCGTCCGAGGGGACGCTCTGCGAGCTGCCGCCGCCGCACCCCGCAACAACGAGGACGGCTGCGATCAGCAGGAATACGGGCGAAAGGCGTAGCAGTCTCATGTCCGTCCTAATTGAGTGGAAAATGTGATGGCCGGCTGCGCTGTTCGGTGATCTTCAGGCTGCCCGGCGAGAGTCCAAGATAGCATCGACAAGTCGGATCGCCTGCGGAAATCCCTCTTCGCCGCGAAGACTTACTTCCCTATTAGCCACGGCGTAGACCGCAGTGTGGATTCGCTCGCGCAGCTCCTTCAGCTCTCCTGATCCGAGCACCAGTTGCCCGACCGTGGCCTTGCCGCCGCGGTACACGAGGTAATCGGCACCGAGGCGCGCAACCTTGATCTTCGCCTCCTGGATCGCGAACAGGTGCTCGACCGGCTCCGGGAGCGGCCCGTACCGGTCCTCGAGCGACGCCTGGAGCTCGCGGAGCTCGTCCTCGTCCTCCGCGAGCGCGAGCCGGCGGTGGATGTCGATCCGGAGCGCCTCGGAGGAGACGTACTGCTGCGGGACGTACGCGTCGATCCGCGCGTCGATCCGCACCGGCCGCACGGCGATCCGGTGCTGGCCCTGGAGCTCGGCGACCGCCTCGTTCAGGAGCTCGACGTAGAGCTCGAAGCCGACGGCGGCGACGTGGCCGGACTGCTCCGCGCCGAGCAGCTCACCCGCGCCGCGGATCTCGAGGTCGCGCATCGCGATCGCGAAGCCGGCGCCGAGCTCGGTGTGGTCGGCGAGCGTCGCGAGCCGTGCGCGCGCCTCGCCCGTCAGCTCGTGCGCGTCGGGATAGAAGAGGTACGCGAACGCGGTCTCGTCGGACCGGCCGACGCGGCCGCGGATCTGGTAGAGCTGCGCGAGCCCGAGCATGTCGGCGCGCTCGACGATCAGCGTGTTCGCCTGCGGGATGTCGATCCCGGACTCGATGATCGTCGTCGACACGAGCACGTCCGCGTCACCGCGCAGGAACGCGTGCATCTTGTCCTCGAGCTCCTTCTCGCGCATCTGCCCGTGCGCGACGAGGAAGCGGAGATCCGGCAGAAGCTGGCGCAGCTTCTCCGCCGCCTCCTCGATCGTGTCGACGCGGTTGTGGAGGTAGAACGCCTGGCCGCCGCGCTCGTGCTCGCGCCCGAGCGCGAGCGTGATGAGCTCCTCGTCGTACTCGCCGACGGTCGTGCGGATCGGGCGGCGTCCCTCCGGCGGCGTCTCGATGATCGAGATGTCGCGCATGCCGGCGAGCGAGAGGTGAAGCGTGCGCGGGATCGGCGTCGCCGAAAGCGTCAGCACGTCCACCTCGAGCCGCAGCGACTTCAGGAGCTCCTTCTGCGCGACGCCGAAGCGCTGCTCCTCGTCGAGGATCACGAGCCCGAGCTCCTTCGGGATCACGTCGCGCGAGAGGACGCGATGCGTCCCGATCAGCACGTCGACCTTGCCGGCGCCGAAGTCGGCGAGCACCTGCTTGACCTCCTTCGGAGCCCGGAACCTCGAGACCATCTCGACGCGGACGGGGAAGTCGCGGAAGCGGTCGCGGAACGTGTTCCAGTGCTGCTCGGCGAGGATCGTCGTCGGCGCGAGCATGAGCACCTGCTTGCCGTTGACGGCGACGGCGAACGCGGCGCGCACCGCGACCTCGGTCTTGCCGAAGCCGACGTCGCCGCAGACGAGGCGGTCCATCGGGCGCGGCGTCTCGAGGTCCTCCTTCACCGCCTCGATCGCGTTCTCCTGGTCGGGCGTCTCGCGGTACGGGAACGACGCCTCGAGCCGCGTCAGCCATTCGTGGTCGAGCTCGTACGCGATCCCCTCGCGCGTCTGCCGCTGCGCGTAGAGCTGGATCAGCTCGGTCGCGAGCTCCCGCACCGACTCGCGCGCGCGCGACTTCAGCAGCTGCCACGCCTTGCCGCCGAGCTTCGAGAGCGCGGGCGCGCTCGCGTCGGCGCCGATGTAGCGCGAGACCTTCCCGAGCTGCTCGTGCGGGACGTAGAGGCGGTCCTCGCCGCGGAACGCGAGCAGGAGGTAGTCGCGCGTGACGCCGGCGACCTCCTTCGTCTCGAAGCCGAGCAGTTGCCCGACGCCGTGGTCCTCGTGCACGACGTAGTCGCCGGTGCGGAGGTCGGCGAACGACTGGAGCGCGCGGCCGCCGATCCGGCGCTCCTTCGGGACGCGGCGGCGGAAGACCTGGTGGTCCGGCAGCAGCGCGAGCCCGAGCTCGCGCCAGACGAAGCCGCGCCGCGCCGGCGCGACGGCGAACAGCACCTCGGGCTCCTCCGGCAGCGGCTCGCCGGGCTCGAGGACGCGCGCGGCGATCTTCCGCAGGAGGTTCTGCGTGCGCAGCGCCTCGCCGCGGTGCGGGAACGCGACGACGACGCGCTGGCCGCTGCGGACGAGCGCGACGAGCTCGTTCTCCGCCTCGGCGAGCCCGCGCGCCGCGATCGCGGGCCGCTGCGCCTCGAAGGCGAGCGGCTGGCCCTGCGGGAACGGGTCGAGCTCCGTCGTGCCGGCGAGCGGCACGGGCTCGAGCCCGTCCTCCGCCCAGACGCGTCGCACGTCGTCCGGCCGGAAGACGAGGTCGGGCGCGCGGTCGAGCGGCGGCACGAGGTCCTCCGGGACCGGGCGGATCTCTCCTTCTTCTCCGTGCCACTCCTCGACGAGGTCGAGGCGGCGCTCGACCGCGGGGCACACGACGGCCTCCGCGACCGGGTGCAGCGCGCGCTGCGTGAACGGCGAGAACGCGCGGATCGACTCGATCTCGTCGCCGAAGAGCTCGACGCGGAGCGGCTCGCGCCCCGTCGTCGGGAAGACGTCGACGAGCCCGCCGCGGACGGCGAACTGGCCGCGGTCGTCGACGCGCTCGACGCGGTCGTAGCCCGCGAGCGCGAGCGACTCGGCGAGCCCCTCGACACCGACGTCGAGCCCCGGGCGGAGCTCGAGCGGCTCGGGCCGCGCCGCCGCGGGCGGCAGCGCCTCCGCGAGCGCGAGCGCCGACGCGCAGACGAGCCCGCCGCGCGCGAGCACGTCGAGCGCGCGCGCCCGCTCGCCGACGAGGTGCGGCGGCGGCTCGAGCCCGGACTCCCAGCGGACGCCGCGGCTCGGCATGAACCCGACCAGCTCCTCGCCGAGAAACCACGCCGCCGCCTCGGCGGCGTCCCGCGCGTCGGCGTCCTCCGGGAGAAGGCACACGAGCGCCCTCCCGAGCTTCTCGTGGAGCGACGCGAGGACGACCGGCAGCGCCGCCTCGGAGACGCGGACGCGCGCCGGCATCGCCTCGGCGAGCTCGCCGAGCCGCTCGAGCTCGACGAGCTCGGAGACGAAGGCATGGAGAACGGGACGGTCCATGACGAACGGCGGAACCGGCGGTTCCGCGCCGTTTCATCGTATCGGCGTCCCTTCCCCTAGAGACGGCGCGCGAGCGCGAGCGCCTCGTCGGGCGCGAGGGCGCGCCCGCGCTCGACGTCGGCGTCGAACTCCCCGCCCGCGAGGTCTTCGATGCGCGAGCGCGTGCGCGCGTACCAGTCGCTCGTCTCCGGAGGACGCGTGGCCGCGATCGACGCCCGCAGGTCCTCCGCAGCGCCCAGCAGCTCCGCCGCGTCGCGCGGCGAGCCGTCGGTCGCGGTGACGGCGGCCGCGATCTCGAGCAGGTCGGCGATCCCGTGGCGGTCGCCCACCTCGCTCGTCGGCGGGATGCTCGCCTCGAGCAGCGCACGGGCGTCCACGACGGCGCCGAGGTCGAGCTGCACGCGCGCGAGCCACCGCAGCGCGGCCGCCTCCTCACGGCGCTCGTGGATCTCGCGCGCGAGGGAGAGCGCGCCGCGGAAGACGCCGTCGGCCGCCTCGAGGTCGCCGTCCCGGAACTCGACGATCCCGAGGTTCGACGTCACGATCGCGCGGTTGCGCTCGCTGCCGGCTCCCGCGTAGCAGTCGATCGCGTCGTTGAGGAGACGCCGCGCCTCGGCGAGGTCGCCGCGGAACTGCGCGAGGTTCCCGAGATTCGAGAGCGCGCCTCCGACGCGGGCCGCGTCGTCGAGCTCGCGAGCGAGCTCGAGCGCCTTCGTGAACGCCGCTTCGGCGGCGTCGAACTCCCCGAGCTCGGCGAGCATGATCCCGAGCCCGTTCCGGCACTGCTGGATCGCGAGGAGCGGGGCGTCGCCGTCGAGCGCGAGAACGGCCTCGTACGCTCGGCGGCCCTCCATGAGATACCCGTGGATGTTCCAGAACCCGACGAGGCCCGCTGCGAGCCGCGCGGCGCTGCCCCGGTCGCGCTGCTCGACGGCGAAGGCGAGGGCGACGCGAAGATTCTCGTGCTCGAGCTCGAGGCGGTCGAGCCGCTCGGGCGCCGCGAGCCGGTTGGGCCGGGAGCTCTCGACGAGCGCGAGGAAGTACGCGAGATGGGCGCGGCGGACATCGTCGGGGACGCCCAGCTCGGCCGCGTACTCGCGAAGCAGCTCGAGCATGGCGAACCGGTCGCCGCTGCGCCGGAGCAGGCTCTTGTCGACGAGGGACGCGAGCGTGTCGAGCGAGCCGCCGCACACCCCCTCGATCGCGTCGAGGGACGCGCCGCCGGAGAAGACGGAGACGTCGACGAAGAGCCGCTGCTCGTCCTCGTCGAGCAGCCCGTAGCTCCAGTCGATCGTCGCGCGCAGCGTCTGCTGGCGCGTCGGGGCGTCGACCCGTCCCGCGGTGAGCAGGTCGAGGCTCCGTTCGAGCCTGTCGGCGATCGCACGCGTCGGCAGGAGCTTCACCCGAGCGGCCGCGAGCTCGATCGCGAGCGGCAGCCCCTCGAGCCGGGCACAGATCTCCGGCACCGCCTCGTCCGCGACGAACGACGGGTCCGCCCCGCGCGCCCGGGCGACGAACAGCTCCTCCGCCTCCTCGAGCGGCGGCACCGGGTACTCCTGCTCGCCGGCGACGCGGAGCACCGCGCGGCTCGTGACGAGCAGCCGCAGCTCCGGCGCCGCCTCGAGCAGATCCGAGAGGAACGGCGCGGCCGGCAGGAGCTGCTCGAAGTTGTCGAGGAGGAGCAGCTGCTCGCGCGGGCGCAGGAGCTCGAGCAGCGCGTTGCGGTTCGCCTCGGTCGCTCCGGCCGCCTGCGCGACCGCGTCCGGCACGAGCGCCGGGTCGACGACGGTCGCGAGCCGGACGAGCGTCGCCCCGTCGCGCAGCTCGGGCTCGAGCGCGCGGGCGAGCTCCAGCGCGAGCCGCGTCTTGCCGATCCCGCCCGGGCCCGTCAGCGTCATCAGGCGCACGCCGCCCCGGAACAGGCCCGCCGCCTCCGCGAGCTCGCGGCCCCGGCCGATGAGCGGCGTCGGAGGCGCGGGCAGTCGCGACGCGGGAGCGCGGTGCTCGGCCGGCGGCGCGAGCGACGCGTCCTGCTCGAGGATCAGGCGCTGAAGCCGGACGAGCTCCGCGCCCGGCTCGACGCCGAGCTCCTCGACGAGCGTCTCGCGCGCCCGCGTGAACTCGGCGAGCGCATCGGCCTGGCGGCCGGCGCGGTAGAGCGCGAGCATGAGCTGCGCGCGCGGCCGCTCCCGCAGAGGCTCCGCCTCGACGAGACCTTGCAGCTCGGGGATCACCGCCGAGTGGCGCCCGAGCTCGAGATCCGCGTCGATCCGGTCCTCGAGCGCGGCCAGCCGGAGCTCCTCGAGCCGCAGCCGGTCGAACTCCGGCTCACCCCGCCACAGCGCGAGCGCGGAGCGCAACCGGTCCGCGCCCTCGCCGGGCGGCAGCGACGCCGCCTCCGCGCGCAGCTCCTCGAAGCGGGCGAGGTCGAGCTCGGCGGAGGCGAGCTCGATCACGTAGCCGGAGGCGCGACGCGTGACGACGTCGCGGCCGAGCGCTCGCCGCAAATGCGAGACGTGGGCCTGAAGCGCGTTCCTCGCCGTCTCCGGCGGGTCGTCGCCCCAGAGCGCGTCCGTCAGGCGCTCGTCCGACACGACCTCGTTCGCGTGCAGCAGCAGCGTCGCGAGCAGCGCGCGGGGCTTCGCCCCGGTGACGGCCACCGTCCGGCCGTCGTCGACGACCTCCAGCGGGCCCAGGATCAGGAACTCCATCGGCGAGCTTTCGTAGCAGTTTCGGGCCGCCGGTGCCTGCATCAGCGGGCTTTCAGTCGTCCTTCAGGCCGGTCCTCGACGCTGGCGGAGTCCCGTTGATCGCTGTTCGAAAGGAGCACGACGATGAAGAAGTCCGCACTCGCTCTTGCCGCCGTCCTCGTCCTTGCGGTGACGGTGTTCGTGTCGACCGGGTCCGCCACCAACGTGCGGCCGCACCCGTTCGTGTCGACCGGCTTCAGCTCGGGTCCCGACCAGGATGTCCGCTCCACTCCGAAGCAGGACGTCCGCTCCACGCCGGACCAGGACGTCCGCTCGCGCACGCCCGACCAGGACGTTCGCGGCCGTGTCGCACCGCACGCGGCCAAGACGTGGGCGTCCAAGGCGTGGGGCAGCAGCTGGTCGTAGCCCCTGCCGGTCTGCGTGCACGCCACGCAGAGCCGAGATGCCGTGGGGCGGGTGCGCCGCAGTGCCCGCCCCGCGCCTCGGTCAGAGCCGGTAGACCCTGAGCGCGTTCTCGCGGAGGATGGCCCGGGCCGCCGGCTCGAGCTCGTCCTCCGCGAGCAGCTCGGGGAGAGTCTCCGAGAGCGCGTCGCGCCACCACGTCGCCGCGAGCAGATAGAGCTCCGGCGTCCGCGCTGCGTCCGACGCGTAGAGCAGCTTCGACACCGGCGCGAGCTCGAGCGCCTCTGCGAGCGCCGTCGCCGGACGCGCGACGTGCGGGATCGTGAGCGAGAGGTCGAGGCACACGTTCGGGTACACGTGCGCGAGCCAGCCCGCCTGCCGGACGAACGGCCAGCAGTGCAGGAGCACGAACGTCGTCGAGTCGAACCGCTCGAGCAGCGGCTTCAGCAACGACGGGTCCGACCGCCAGAGATGCAGGTCGCTGTCGCCGAAGCCGCAGTGCACCTGCACCGGGAGCGGGGCGCCCGTCGCCTCGTTCGCCTCGAGCGCGGCGACGACGTGCTCGGAGACCCGGTCGAGCCCGCCGCGGTATGCGGCGATCGTCTTCAGCCCGACGAAGCCGCGCTCGCGCGCGGTCGCCGTCTCCTCCGCCGCGTGCTCGCCGCGCGTCTCGAGCCGGAGGATCGGGACGACGCGGCAGCCCGCGAGCTCGCCCATCTCGTCCCAGCTCGTCCCGACGTCGACGGACGGGAAGCCGTCGTCGACGATCAGGAGCTCGGTGTTCGTCGCGCGGAGGAACGACGACGCGTACTCGGCCGGGTCGGCGGCGAGCCGCGCGGCGTAGACCGCGTCCTCCGCCGGCTCGCACCCGAGGTGCGCCGCCATCGCGCGGACGGCGCGGCGATACGTCACGCCGCTCGCGATGTGCGGCCACTGGCGCGGGTCGGTCGCCTCGGAGAAGAGCCCGCGGAACTCGTCGAGGGATGCCGGCGGCGCGCGCAGGATCCCGTGCGCGTGGTGGTCGACGAGCGGGATCCCGCTCAGTACTTCTCGAAATGACCCTGTTGCTCGAATGCCGCGTCTCCGGCGGAGTAGGCCGCCCACTCGGAGCGGCGGACGGCGAGGTAGGCACCGGCGAGCACGGGGCCGAGCGCTCCGGTCAGCAGGTCGTCGGCGGCGAGCGCGTCGAGCGCCTCCTCCTGCGTCGCCGGCAGCCGGACGATGCCGCGCTGCGCGCGCACGTCGTCGGGGATCGTCGCCGGGTCGACCTGCACCGGCTCCGGCGGCTCGAGCCCGCGCTCGATCCCGTCGAGGCCCGCGGCGATGATCCCGCCGAGCGCGAGGTACGGGTTGCACGTCGAGTCGCACGCCTTCAGCTCCGCGTTCGTCGACGCCTCCTCCGAGCCGCGGAACGGCGACGCGACGCGCACCGGCGCCTCGCGGTTGTCGTAGCCCCAGCACGTGTACGCGCCGGCCCAGTACTGCGGGACGAGCCGGTGGTACGAGTTGAAGCTCGGCGCGGTGAGCCCGCAGAGCCCGGGGAGATGTTCGAGCACGCCCGCGATGAACGAGCGCGCGGTCGACGACAGCCCGTCCTCCGTCGCGCCGTCGTAGAAGCGGTTGCGGTCGCCGTCCCAGAGCGAGAAGTGCACGTGTCCGCCGTTGCCGGCGTTGTCGGGCCACGGCTTCGGCGCGAGCGACGCGACGAGCCCGCGCGCGGTCGCGACGCCGCGGATCGTCTCGCGGACGAGCAGCTGCTCGTCGGCCGCCTGCAGCGCCGGCGCGTGCGGCGTCGAGATCTCCTGCTGGCCGTGGCCGAGCTCGGCGTAGTACTGCTCGAGCGGGATCGCCTGTGCGTCGAGCGCGCGCGCGAGGTCGTCGACATAGTCCTGCGACGCCGTCGCCGCGATCGTCGAGAAGCAGAGCGCGGAGTCGACGGGGACGTACGCGCCGTCGACCTTCGTCGCGAGCGAGAACTCGTTCTCGAACGACGCGCGCATGACGAGCCCGCGCCCCGCGAGCCTCGCCTCCATCCGCTTCAGGAACGAGCGCTGGCACACCGGCGCCGGCGTCCCGTCGCGGTTCATGTGATCCGTGAGCATCGCGCCGGTCGCGGGTGCGTACGGGAGGACGCGGAACGTGTCGAGGTCCGGGACGAGCCTGATCTCCCCGACCGGGCCCATCCCCTCGACCGGCTGGAGGTGGTCGAGCCCGTTCATCGCCTGCATCGCGACGGTGAGCCCGATGCCGCTCTCGAGCCGGCCCTCGAGCCCGTTGCGCCCCGACGACTTCGAGCGCACCGTCCCGTCGTTGCCGCACCAGAGGAAGCGGACGAGGCGGAGACCCGCCTCGTCCGTCCTCGCCAGAACGTCCTTCGCCGTCACGCAGCCGTCGCCGGAGCCGGCTGGCCGCGCCGCGCGTGGTACTCGCTGATCCCGTAGATCACGATCGCCGCGAGCACCGACACGGCGCACAGCACGCCGAGCCAGATCCGCCAGTGCGTGACGGTGAAGAGCCCCGTCCACGGGCTGCGGAACGTGACGTACGCGCCGAACGCCGACGCGAGCATCCCGATCACGCCGCACGCGTACAGGACGTACGGATGCGCCGCGCGCACCTCGTCGAACTTCGCCGGGAACGCGCGCTTCACGAGGAAGATGTCGGCGAAGAGCAGCACCATCGAGATGCACCAGATGACGGTGACGGCGGCCTGGAAAAGCCAGTACGCCCTCTGGTTGTTGTCGCCGCTCACCCACGGGTTGAAGATCGCGACGACGAACAGCGACGACAGGATCGTCTGCGTGACGATCGCGTAGACCGGCACTTTCGTCTTCTCGTTCACGGTGCCGAGCTTCGGCGGCATCCGCTGCTCGAGCCCGGACACGAAGAGCAGGCGCGAGAACGAGTAGTTGTAGACGACGGTGTTCGAGACGAAGAACCAGATCAGCACGAGCGCGATGACCACCGCGAAGGCGTGCGACCCCCAGAACCCCTTCTGCACCGCGACGAGGATGTCGGTCGTGTTGCCGACGCTCTTCGACGCGGGCAGCGCGAGCATCGTCCCGAGCGTCGCCCAGAGGTACGCGACCATCACGACGATCGAGCCCCAGAAGAGGTACTTCTTGATCGACTTGAGGTGGACGATCTCGACGCCCATGTTGAGCGGCACCTCGATCCCGAGCAGCGCGAGGATCACGAAGCCGAACCACGTCCACTCGGTGCCCTTGATCTTGTAGTTCGCCGCGTCGCCCCAACCGGGCGTCGCGGAGTGGCCCGAGCCGATCAGCCAGAGGATGCCGGCGAGGCCGATCACGAAGATGCCGGCGCCGTAGAACACGACGGCCCAGTTCGCGTACGTCTGCGTCATCCGCAGGCGCAGCATCGACATGAACGCCGAGAACCAGAGCACGGCGAGGATGACGAGGCCCTGCTGCCACGCCTTCGCGAGGCCGCCCGTGTCGATGAACTGCCAGAGCGTCACGACCGCGTCGCCCGTCGCGACCATGACGAGGATCCCGGGCCACCAGGCGCAGAAGCCGGCGAAGAAGCCCCAGAACGGGCCGAGCGCCTTCTGCGTCCACACGTAGAGCGACCCTTCCTGCGGGAACATCTGCCCGAGCTGGGACGTGACGAGGGCTCCGGGGATCAGGAACAGCAGGAACCCGAGGATCCAGTACGTGAACGCGGCCTGCCCGGCCTGCTGGATCGCCGACGCGTTGATGATGAACAGGACGACCGCCACGAAGATGACCGTCATGTCGAACGAGTTGAGGACCCGCGGGAGCATCCCCGGGGCCAGCTTCTCGGACACCATCACGCGCTCGCCTGCATTCGCAGCCATGCGGTGCCTCCCTTCGCGGAACGTGACAGGTGCGACGATACGGCTACAGGCCGGGGTCACGCAAGATCCGCGCCAGGAGCTCGGCGCGGGTCTCGAGCGAGCCGACGAGCACGTGCTCGTCCTCCGCGTGGGCGCCGCCGCCCTCGGCGCCGAGCCCGTCGAGCACCGGGACGCCGTACGCGGCGACGAGGTTCCCGTCCGACCCGCCGGCGACCGCGGCCTCGCCGAGGTCGAGGCCGAGCGCGCGGCCGTGCTCCCGCGCGCGCTCGAACAGGCGCGCGCCGCCCTCCGAGCGCTCGAGCGGAGGTCGCGTCCAGCCACCCTCCAGGACGAGGCTCGTGCCGGGCGTCTCCGTCGCGAGGTCGCCGAAGACGGCGGCGAGCCGGTCGCGCGCGGCGATCGTCGGGACGCGGACGTCGATCAGCGCGTCCGCCTTCGCCGCGACGACGTTCTCGCGCGTGCCGCCGGAGATGACGCCGACGTTCACCGTGACGCCGGCGGCCGGGTCGTTCAGGTCGTGGAGGCGCGAGACGAGCCGCGCGAGCTCGGCGACGGCGCTCGCGCCGCTCTCCGCCTCGGCGGCGTGCGCGGCGCGGCCGGTGACGACGAGGCGGAAGCGGCCGAGGCCCTTCCGCGCGGTCTTCAGGTCGCCGTCCGCGGTCGGCGGCTCGCACACGAGGGCGGCGGCGGCGCCGTCGGCGGCGCGGCGGAGCGCGTCGTGGGCGGACAGGCTGCCGATCTCCTCGTCCGCGGTGAGCGCGACGCGGAGCGCACGCGTCCCCTCGCGCCGGCGGATCGCCTCGAGCAGCACGACGAGGCCGCCCTTCATGTCGTAGCTGCCGGGCCCGTACGCGCGGCCGTCGTCGACGCGCCACGGCAGGCGCGCGAGCGAGCCGCGCGGCCAGACGGTGTCGAGGTGGCCGAGCAGGAGCAGCGGCGCGCCGTCGCCGGGGAACGAGGCGAGGAGATGCTCGCCGGCGTGCTCGACCTCGCCGCCGCGCGCGCCGAGCTCGTCCGCCATCCGCTCGCGGAGCTCGCCGGTGTCGCCGGTCGGCGACTCGATCTCGACGAGCTCGCGGAGGAGGTCGATCATCGCTCGAGCGCGTCGAGGAGCGTCTTCGGCGCGACGGCGCAGAACGCGTCCTCGGCGATGCCCGCGACGTCGTCCCAGTCGACGTCGCCGTGGAGCAGGACGCCGAGCCAGCCGCGGTGCCCGACGTACGGCGGCCGGAAGAAGCGCTCCGGGTCGCCGGCGACGAGCGCCTCCTGCGTCCCGGGCTCGGCGGCGCACCAGATCGCGAACCGGCCGTCGCCGTGGTGGTCGTCGAGCAGCATCAGGAAGCACGTCTTGCCGCGGACGAAGAACGACGGCGCCCCGTGGCTCGGACGCTCGCTCGTCTCGGGAAGTGCCAGGCACACCGCGCGCAGCCGCTCGAGCGCGGCCGCGCGGGCCTTCGCGGTCGGATAGCTCACGTCACAAACTATTGCCGAACAGGTCACTCGGGGACCTGTCGTGGTGTCAGACACGGTTCGCAGGAGCGTCGCGACTTCCTCGCGGCTCGGTGTCGGACACCGGATGTGACGAGCTCAGCGGCGGTTGACCGTCGCCTGCGCGCGCTCGACGCCCTCCGCGTCGAGCGTCTCGACGGCGTCGGCGGCCCGGGCGACCAGCGCCTCGGCGTCCTCGTGCGGCTCGAAGTCGGACAGCACCCAGTCGGCGAGAGGACGAGGGTCGCCCCGCCCGGGCCGGCCGACGCCGACGCGCAGCCGGAGGAACTCCTGCGTCTTCAGGTGCGACGCGATCGAGCGCAGGCCGTTGTGGCCCGCGAGCCCGCCGCCGAGCCGCACCTGGAGCCGTCCCGCCTCGAGGTCGCTGTCGTCGTGGACGACGAGCACCGCGTCCGGGGCGACCTTGAAGAAGCGCGCGGCGGCGCCGACCGACGTCCCGGACTCGTTCATGTACGTCTCCGGCTTCAGGAGCGCGAGCTTGTGGCCGTCGAGCCGGATCTCGGCGAGCTGCCCCGAGAACTTCGAGCGCCACGAGCCGTCGTGGCGGCGCGCGAGCTCGTCGACGACCATCGCGCCGGCGTTGTGGCGGTTGCGCGCGTACTCGCGGCCGGGATTGCCGAGACCGACGACGAGCAGGTCGAGCGACGAGCCCTGACGCCGCGGCCAGAGCCGCATGCGTTAGCCCTCGTCGGCGGGTGAGTCGGCGGGCGCTTCCTCGGCCGGGGCACCCTCGGCGGCGGGCGCCTCGCCCTCGGCGCCTTCCTCGGCCTCTTCGACCTCGGCCTCGATCGCGCGGGTCGGCGCGGTGACGCTCGCGAGGACCGTCTCGGGATCGTCGAGGAGCTTCACGCCGTCGGGGACGACGACGTCGCCGACCCGGAGCGAGCCGCCGATCGAGAGACCCGACACGTCGAGGTCGATGTGCTCGGGAACCTCGAGCGGCAGCGCCTCGACGTTCAGCTCGCGGAGCGGCTGCGAGAGCACGCCGCCCTCGCGCACGCCCGGCGCGTTCTCGCCGTTGACGAGCTGGACGGTGACGGAGGCGGTGATCGTCCGGTCGAGGCGGACCTCGTGCAGGTCGACGTGCGTGACGCCGCCCCGCACCTTGTCCACCTGGAAGTCCTTCAGGATCGACGGGTGCGTCTCCCCCGCGCCGTCGATCTCGACGTCGAGGATCGAGTGGAGCCCGCCGGCGCCGGTCAGCGCGCGCCGGAGCTCGCGCTCGGCGACCGCGATCGCGACCGGCTCGCCGCCGCCGTAGAGCACGCCGGGGACGATGCCCTGGTGGCGCAGGCGCCGCGTCTCGCGCGAGCCGAGGCTCTCCCGCTTCGTCACGACCAGCTTTGTCCGCTCTCCAGCCATACCGGCGGGCAATGGTACAGACTGGCGGGCGGTGTTCGAGGAGCTGCTCCGGGGGTGGGACGGCGAGGAGGCCGTCGTCCGGTTCGACCGCGAGAGCGGCGCCTGGATGTTCGTCTGCATCCACTCGACCGTCCGCGGGCCGGCCGGCGGCGGGACGCGGCTGCGGGTCTACCCCACGCCGGCGGACGGGCTCGCGGACGCGCTGCGGCTCTCGGCGGCGATGACCCGGAAGATGGCCGTCGCGAACATGCCCCGCGGGGGCGGGAAGGCGGTGCTCGCGGTGCCCGAGCTGCCGAGCGGCGAGGCGCGGCGCGCGCTGCTGCTCCGCTACGGCGACCTCGTCGCGTCGCTGCGCGGCACGTACCACACCGCCGGCGACATGAACATCGCGCCGGAGGATCTCGACGTCGTCGCCGAGCGGACGGAGTTCGTCTTCGGGACGACCGGCGGCGGCGGCTCGAGCGGACGCGGGACGGCGCGCGGCGTGCTGCACGGGATCCGCGCGAGCGTCGAGCACGTCTACGGCTCGCCCGCGCTCGGCGGACGGACGGTGCTCGTCCAGGGCGTCGGCTCCGTCGGCGCCGACCTCGCGAGCCGGCTCGCGGAGGACGGCGCGCGCGTCCTCGTGTCGGATGTCGACGCGGACGCAGCGGGCCGCGTCGCCGGGCGGATCGGCGGCGCGGTCGTCGCGCCCGACGCGGCGCTCGCGACCGAGTGCGACGTCTACGCGCCGTGCGCGGTCGGCGGCACGCTCGACCGCGCGTCGATCCCGACGCTCCGCTGCCGCGTCGTCGCGGGCTCCGCGAACAACCAGCTCGCCGAGCCGGAGGACGCAGACCGGCTCGCGGCTGCCGGGATCCTCTACGCGCCGGACTACGTCATCAACGCCGGCGGCGTCATCCAGCTGCTCGGGCTCGAGGGCCTCGGCTGGGACGAGGACGAGGTCGAGCGGCATCTCGCCGGGATCGGCGACACGCTGCGGACGATCTACGCCGAGTCGGCCGCGGAGGGGATCACGCCGGAGACGGCTGCCGCGCGCCTCGCGGAGCGGAGACTCAGCCGAGCGACGTGATGTAGGCGCGGTACGCGGCCTTGCTCTTCGGCTTCGTCGCGAGGTCGAAGACCGAGCCGGGCACGCTCTCGAAGTACGCGAGCATCTCCGTCCGCTTGTGCGTCCGGACGAACTGGCCCATCGTCTTGATGAACACCGGGTCGTCGATCCCCCAGAGGCCCCATTCCGGGAACGAGAACGGCTTGCCGGGGTGCGCCTTGTACAGCGCCTTCGCCGCGTCCCACTCGGCCTTCCCCTTGATGTCGTAGAGGTCGTCGCCGACGACGTCGACGTACGCGTCGCCCGGGTAGTACGCCTGCGCGGAGTTGCCGGGGAGATCCGGGTCGCCGAAGCCCTGCGGGTTCCAGACGACGCGCGTGTCCGGCATCGGGTTCTCCGGCAGGTCGTTCGCGATCGGCGGCATCCCGAGCGAGCGCAGCTTCGCGTTGATGTCCGCGGCGGCGCCGCCGTGGACGATGAGGTACACGCGCGCGAACGCCTTCCGGAACCACGCGGTCTGATGGCCGGGCTTCACGGCGCCGCCCTTCGTGTACGCGCAGTAGAGGTTCCAGTAGCCGTTCATCTCGCCGAACGGACGGATGTAGATCGGCTGCGCCCACTGGTTGATCGCGCCGTTCAGCGCGATGAGGTACGCGTCACCCTTCCCCTGCGCGATCTGCTGCGGCGTGATCGCCTCGCGGCCGTCCTTCCCGCGCGTGCCGAGACCGATCATCGGCACGCCGCCGAGCTGCTGGAAGAGCGCCGTGAACTGCGAGCCCCACGACGCGCCCTGGTCCCAGCCGACGATCACGTGGCGGACGGCCGAGTCCTGGCCGGTCAGCTGCTGGAAGCGGCCGACGTCGCCCTTGATCCCGAGCGACGGCATGGCCGCGGCCACGCCGGGGACGGCGAGGGCGAGCACGGCGACGGCTGCCGGCACAAGGCGCCTCATGCCCTCAAGTATCGGCTTCCGGTGAGATTCCTCAAGCCTTGGGGCGCGGGAGCCGATTTGGAGTGCGATGAGATCGGTCAGCCCGGACCGGCCCACGCTCGACCTCGCCGCCGTGGCGGGGGCGGTCGCCCTCGTCTTCGGCTTCGCGCTCGACCTCGGCACGAAGACGTACGCGATCTGGCACGGCGGGCTCGGGCTCGTCGTCTACAACGACGTCCACGCCGGCGACTTCCGGCGCCGGGTCGTGATGTCCGTCGTCGCGATCGCCGTCACGTATGCGCTCGCCGACGTCGCGCGGCGGCGCGGCGTCGGGCGGCTCTGGGGCGCGTGGATCGGCGCCGGCCTCCTCGTCGGCGGCGTGATGGCGAACGGCGTCTCGCATCTCATCTGGTCCGCGGGCGTCCCGGACTTCATCCACGTGTACTCGCTGTCGCCGGACGTCTGGAACGTCGCCGACTTCGAGATCGCGTGGGGCCTGACCGGCGGCATGGCGTCGGTCGTCGCCGCGGCGGTCTACGCGTACGTGCGCGACCACCGCCGCCGTCCGGTGACGGACGCCCGGCTCTAGAAGAGCTGGTTCTCGCCGCCGAAGATCGCCGACACGGAGTCGTCGGCGAAGACGTTCATGATCGTGTCGGCGAGGAGGCCCGCGACCGGGAGCACGGTGAGGTTCGCCGGCGCCTCGAGCTGGTTGATCGGCACGCTGTCGGTGACGACGATGCCGTCGATCGGCGCCTCGTGGAACTTCTCGAGCGCGCCGCCGCAGAAGACGCCGTGCGTGGCGAAGACATACACGGCCTTCACGCCCGTCGCGCGCAGCGCCTCGACGTTCGCGATCAGCGTGCCGCCGGTCATGATCACGTCGTCGCCGACGATCGCGATCTTGTCGCGGACGCGGCCGGTGATCTCGGTCACCTCGGCCTTGTCGCGCTCGGGGCGGGTCTTGTGCATGATCGCGAACTCGGCCTCGATCATCTCGGCGAAGCGGACGGCCATCTTCGCGCGGCCCTCGTCGGGCGCGACCGACACGATCTCCGGGCCGGTGAGCCCGAGGTCGCGGAAGTGGCGCGCGAACAGCGGCAGCGCGGTCATGTGGTCGACGGGGATCGTGAAGAAGCCCTGGATCTGGCCGGCGTGGAGGTCCATCGTCAGCACGCGGTCGACGCCGGCGAGCTGGAGCATGTCGGCGACGAGGCGCGCGGAGATCGGCTCGCGCGGCCGCGCCTTCCGGTCCTGCCGCGCGTACGGGAAGAGCGGCATGACGGCCGTGATCCGCTTCGCGGACGCGAGCTTCGCAGCCTGGATCATGAACATGAGCTCCATCAGGTTCCGGTCGACGGGCTGGCAGCCCGTCTGCACGAGGAAGACGTCGGCGCCGCGGATCGACTCGAGATAGCGGCCGTACGTCTCGCCGTTCGCGAACGTGTCGAGCTCGATGTCGCCGAGCTCGACGCCGAGCTTCTCCGCGATCTGCCGCGCGAGGTCGGGGTGCGACCGGCCGGCGAACACCATGAGCCGCTTCTGCGGCCCGCGCTCGATCCAGTGACCCGTCTCCGGCTGCGTCACGGACGCTCCTTCGAGTCCGGGCAGGGCCAGCTCAGCTGTCAGGCTCTCCATGTTTCTCGTAGACCCACCCTTCCTTGGTGACCTGCCGTGGCGGGAAACCGGCGAGCGACCCCGGGGGCACATCATCGGTGATCACGGTGCCCGCCGCAATCCAGGTGTCGTCGCCGATGTCGACCGGAGCATCGAACGTATTGTCGACCCCGGTCCTGACGTTGCTGCCGATCCGGGTCCGGGCCTTGGGCCGGCCCGGGGTGTGCTTGAAGTTGGCGGTGACGTTGCCGGCGGCGACGTTCGTGTCGTCCCCGATCTCGGCGTCGCCGATGTAGGAGAGGTGCGGGATCTTCGTCCGCGCCCCGACCGTCGTCGCCTTCACCTCGACGAACGTGCCGATCTTCGCGTCCTCGCCGACGCTCGTGCCCGGGCGGACGTACGCGAACGGGCCGATCTCGACGCCGGACGCGATCCGGACGCCGCCCCGGATCACGGTGTGCGGGTGGATCGTCACGTCCGGCTCGATCTCGACGCCGGCCTCGATCCACGTGGAGACGGGGTCGACGATCGTGACGCCGGCGAGCATGTGCGCCTCGTTGATCCGGTCGCGGAGCGCGGCGGCGACGGCGGCGAGCTCGACGCGCGTGTTGATCCCGTCGACCTCGAACGGATCCGGCGCGACGTGCACGGCGACCGGGTCGCCGTCGCCGACGAGGAGGCCGAGCGTGTCGGTGACGTAGAGCTCGCCCTGGGCGTTGTGCGGCTCGAGCCGGTCGAGCGCGGGCCAGAGCTTCTCCGCGGCGAAGACGTAGATGCCGGAGTTCACCTCGCGGAGCTCGAGCTCCTCCGGCGTCGCGTCGCCCGCCTCGACGATGCGCGCGAGGCTCCCGTTCGCGTCGCGGACGATGCGGCCGTAGCGGCGCGGGTCCTGCGGCTCGAACGAGAGCACCGTTCCCGCGGCGCCTGCGCTCGTGTGCGTGTCGAGCAGCGCACGGATCGTCTCGGGGCGGAGCGCGGGGACGTCGCCGTTCAGCACGAGCACGTCGCCGCTCGCGCCGGCGAGCGCGGCGCGCGCGGAGCGGACGGCGTCGCCGGTGCCGAGCGGCTGCTCCTGCACCGCGACCTCGAGGCCCTCGTACAGCGTCGCCGTGTCGGGCGACGCGACGACGACGACGCGGCCGACGCCGGCGTCCTGCGCGGCGGCGATCACCCAGTCGACCATGCGGCGGCCGAGCACCGGGTGCAGGTGCTTCGGCGTCGCGCTCTTCATGCGCGTGCCGAGGCCGCCGGCCATCACGACTGCTGCGAGGTCGTCTGCCATGTCAGGGGGTGAGAATGGCTGGGGCGCCAGGATTCGAACCTGGGATCACGGGACCAAAACCCGTTGCCTTACCGCTTGGCCACGCCCCAGGGAAATGGGACCGCAAGCTTAGCGGCGGTCGATGAGGAAGAACCCGACCGCGACGACCGCCGCGACGACGATTCCGACGAGCAGCAGGGTCTTCGCGAGGAACGCGAAGAGGACGAACAGCACCGCGAGCGCCTGCGAGGCTCCGGCGATCCAGCTCACCTGGCGCGCGGTGTCGGAGCGGGCGTTCCGGCCCCACAGGGCGTAGACGACCACGCAGACGATCGCGACCACGATCACGGTCACGCGCGTGACGTCGTGCAGCAGAACGACGAGGATCCCTTCCGCGACGGCGATCCAAATCGCAAGCCGCGTCCGGCGTGCGCGGAGCCAGCGGCCGGTCTTCGTCGTGCCGTGCTCGATCACGTTCGGGGAGTCCGAGAGCACGCGTCAACCGTACCAGGCAGGTGCCGTCAGCCAGGTCTCGCCGGCCGGCCGGAGCGCCTTGCGCGCGTCGCTCGCGGCGGCGCGATGGTGGAACAGCCCGTAGACCGCCGGGCCGGCGCCGGAGACGTCGGCGTGGAACGCGCCGAGGGCGCGGAGGTCGCGCGCGAGCGGCGACGACGCGAGATCGTTCGCCGGGAGCTGCGCGAGGTCGCGCGGGCGGCGGACCGCGGCGACCGCGGCGGCGAACGCGGCGCGGCGCTCGTGCCATCCGGCGGCGCCGTCGCGGGCGTCGAAGTCGGCGTAGACGGACGCGGTCGACGGCTTGCGCGCGTTGCGCGGGAGGACGACGACGACCCAGAAGTCCTGCGGGAGGTCGAGCGGCTCGAGCGTCGTGCCGTCGCCGGAGCCGAGCTGCGGGCCGTCGGTGAGGAAGAACGGGACGTCGGCGCCGACGCTCGCGGCGAGCTCGTGCAGCGCGGCGGGCGCGAGCGGCTCGTCGAGCGTGTCGTTCGCGAGGCGGAGCGCGGTCGCGGCGTCGGAGCTGCCGCCGCCGAGGCCGGCGCCGACCGGGAGCCGCTTCTCGATCTCGACGCGCCAGTGCGGCTCGACGTGCGCGTGCGCGGCGAGCGCGGTGAGCGCGTCGCGCACGAGTGTGTCGTCCGCGAAGCCGTCGATGCGCAGTGCGCCGGCGCGGTCGAGCTCGATGCGGTCCGCGATCGCGAGCCGCTGGTACACGGTGAGGAGCTCGTGCTTCCCGTCGTCGCGCAGCGGCCCGACGACGAGACCGAGGTTGATCTTCGCCGGCGCGGGCGCCTTCACCCGAGCGCCTCGGTGAGCGCCACGAACTCCGACGGCGCAAGCGCTTCCGCGCGCGTCGTCGCCTCGCGACCGATGTGCGCGAGCGCTGCGGCGGCCGCGTCGCGTTGCGCGAGCCCGGCGAGCTCGAGCGAGTTCGGGAGCGTCTTGCGCCGGTGCGCGAACGCGGCGGCGACGACCTGCTTCACGCGCGCGAAGTTCGGCGGCAGCTCCGTGCGGCGGAACGCGACGAGGGCGGAGTCGACGTTCGGCGGCGGCCGGAAGACGGTGCGCGACACCGGATGGAAGCCGGTGCGCTCGGCCGCGAGCTGCACGAGCACCGACACCGCGCCGTACGCCTTCGTCCGCGGCTGCGCGAAGAGCCGGTCGGCGACCTCGCGCTGCACCATCACGCACCAGAGCCCGACGTTCGGAAGGCCGTCCAGGCTCTCGACGAGCAGCGGCGTCGCGATGTTGTACGGGAGGTTCGCGACGAGCTTCGTCGCGTCCGGTGCGAGCGCGACGAGGTCGAGCCGGAGTGCGTCCCCGAACGTCAGCGTGACGTTCGCGCCGACGTCGCGGAGGTGCTGCTCGAGCGACGCGTCGAGCTCGACCGCGTGGACGTGCGCGACGCGCGCGGCGAGGTAGCGCGTGAGGACGCCGAGGCCCGGGCCGATCTCGAGCACGTGGTCGTCGGGCGCGAGCTCGGCGAGGCGCCCGATCACGCCGAGGATGTTCTCGTCGACGAGGAAGTGCTGCCCGAGCGCCTTCTTCGGGGAGACGCTCATGCCGGCAGGTCGAAGCACTCGGTCGCGTTGCGGTCGATCGCGCGCTCGAGCTCGTCCGGGTCGTCGCGGCGCGCGGCTGCGAGCGCGGCGAGCGTGTGCATCACGAAGGCGGGCTCGTTGCGCTTCCCGCGGACCGGCTGCGGCGCGAGGTACGGCGCATCGGTCTCGGCGAGGATCCGGCCCGCGGGTGTCTCCGTCGCCGCGAGCCGGAGGTCGACGGCCTTCGGGAACGTCGCGTTGCCGGCGAACGAGACGTACCAGCCGCGCGCGACCGCCGGCGCGAGGAGCGCGGGCGACGAGAAGCAGTGGAGGACGACGCGGCCCTCGTGGCCCGCGAGCGCGGCAAGCGTGTCGGCGTCGGCGGCGCGCGTGTGGATCACGACGGGCTTGCCCGTCTCCGCCGCGACGGCGAGGAGCGACTCGAAGAGCCGAAGCTGCGCGTCGCGCGGCGCGTAGTCGCGGAACCAGTCGAGACCCGTCTCCCCCACCGCGACCGCCTTCGGGTGGTCGAGGAGTGCGCGCACCTCGGCGACGTCGGCGTCGGTCGCCGTGCCGGCCTCGTGGGGGTGGATGCCGAGGATCGCGAAGACGCCGTCGTGCGCGTCGGCGAGCTCGAGCGCGCGCCGGCAGCCGGCAGGCGTCGTGCCGACGGTGAGGATCCGCGAGACGCCCGCCTCGGCGGCGCGCGCGACGACGGCCGCCGGATCGTCGTCGAGCGCGTCGAGATGCGTATGGGTGTCGATCACAGGCCGAGGCGCGCGAGCTCCGCCTCCGCCGTCTCCGGCGGGAGCTTGCGGAAGAGCGGCCGCGGCTCCTGGAGCTTCCGGCCCGGCGGCAGCTCGCTCGGCGCCCACGAGCCGACGGCCGCGTAGTCGCCCGTCAGCACCTCGTGGGTCGCGCCGTCGTCCTCGGCGACCGTCGCGAACGCGAGCTCGCCGCCGAGCGTCCCCTCGTAGCCGAGGAGCTCGTGGACGATCTGCGACGTGAACGGGAGGAACGGCGCGAAGAGCGTCTTCAGCGAGTCGACGCAGCGGAGCGCGACGTAGAGGACGGTCGCGGCGCGCTCTGGGTCGGTCGCGACGAGCGCCCACGGCGCCTGGTCGGCGACGTACTGGTTCGCGAGCGAGCTGATCCGCATCGTCTCGGCGATCGCGGCCTTGAAGCGCGCCTGCTCGATCAGCGCGCCGATCTCGACGAACGCGCCCGCGACCGAGTCGAGCAGCACCGCGTCGGTGTCGGTGAGCGCGCCCGGCTCCGGCACCTCGCCGAAGGTGCGGTGCGCGTTCACGAGCGTCCGGTTGACGAGGTTGCCCCAGTTCGCGAGCAGCTCGTCGTTGTTGCGGCGCACGAACTCGTCCCACGTGAAGTCGGTGTCCTGCGTCTCGGGGCCGGCGGCGGTGAGGTAGTAGCGCAACGGGTCCGGGTCGTAGCGGCTGAGGAAGTCGGCGACCCAGATCGCGACGTTCCGGCTCGTCGACGCCTTCTTCCCCTCCATCGTGAGGAACTCGCTCGCGAAGATGTTCGTCGGCAGATGGAGCTCGCCCCGGCCGGCGCCGAGCTCGCCGCCCTCGCCGTAGCCGAGCAGCATCGCCGGCCAGATCACCGAGTGGAAGACGATGTTGTCCTTCCCCATGAAGTAGAAGTGCCCCGCGTCCGGGTTCTGCCACCACTCGCGCCACGCATCGGGCGTGCCGCGGTTGTGCGCCCATTCGACGCTCGCCGACAGGTAGCCGATCACGGCGTCGAACCAGACGTAGATGCGCTTCGATTCCTCGGGGTAGCCGTCGACCGGTACCGGGACGCCCCAGTCGATGTCGCGCGTCATCGCGCGCGGCTTCAACTCGCGGACGAGCCCGAGCGAGAAGTTCTTCACGTTCGGACGCCAGCCGTCCTGCGCCGAGAGCCACGCCTCGAGCCGGTCCGCGAACGCGGGCAGGTCGAGGAAGAGGTGCGTCGTCTCGCGGAACTCCGGCGTCGAGCCGTCGACGATCGAGCGCGGGTCGATCAGGTCGACGGGGTCGAGCTGGTTGCCGCAGTTGTCGCACTGGTCACCACGGGCCTCGGTGTAGCCGCAGATCGGGCAGGTTCCCTCGATGTAGCGGTCGGGCAGCGTGCGGCCGGTCGAGGCGGAGAACGCGCCGAGCGTCGTCTGCTCGATGAGATAGCCGTGCTCGTAGAGCGTGCGGAACAGGTCCTGCGTGACGCGGGCGTGGTTTCGGGTGGTCGTGCGCGTGAAGCAGTCGTACGAGATGCCGAGGTTCCGCATGTCCTCGCGGATGAGCGCGTTGTTGCGGTCGGCGAGCTCACGCGGCGAGACGCCGCTCCGGTCGGCGGAGACCATCACCGGCGTGCCGTGCTCGTCCGTCCCGCTCACCATCAGCACGTCGTTCCCCCGCAAGCGGTGGTAGCGCGCGAAGACGTCCGCGGGCACCGCGAACCCCGCCACGTGCCCGATGTGGCGCGGCCCACTCGCGTACGGCCAGGCCGGCGCGACGAGGATCTTCTGCGACTGCTGCGACACGCGCGAACGCTCCCGGGAGGATCGGTGACGGGCTACGGATCATACGAATCCGCCTGGAGCGGACTGCCGCCGCGAGCGCGGCCGCGAGCACGAGGCCGACGACGAGGCCGAGCGGCGGCGCGAACGGACGCGACACGTTCTGCGGCGTCGCCGTGGGACGGCGCGTCGGGACGGACGCCGGATTCGGGCGGCGCACCGGATGGAGGCTCGTGGTCGGCAGCGCCGGCGGGCGGGCAGCGTGTGCGCCCGGGTCGCGTGCCGGCGGCGCAGCCGGCCGACCCGCGTCGGCCGGGAGATCCGCGGGCTCGGCCGCGGCGAGCGGCGCGGCGAACGCCGGCGCGGCGGGAGCGCCCGGCTCGAAGGCGCCGGGTGCGATCGACCCCGTCGGATCGGCGGACGACACCGGCGCGACGAGTTCCGGCGGCGCGGAGGCCGCAGGCGCGTCTGCCGTCGGCGCGGTCGCCGGCGCGGACGGGTCGAGGTCGGCTCCGGGCGCCGGGAGAATCGCCGGCGTCTCGACGCCGGGCGCAGCCGGTGCGGGCGCAGCCGGTGCGGGCGCCGGCGCGACCGGAGCGTCTGCACCCGCAGGTTCGCCCGCGGCCGGCGCGGGAGCGGGCTCCGGCGTCGCGGCAGGCGCGTCGGCCGGAGGAGCCGACGCGGTCGGCGCGGCGGGATCGAGTGCCGGCGGAACGGCGGCGGCGGGCGGGTCGGCCGCGGGCGGCGCAGGCGCGGCCGCGGGCGCGGGCGCCGGCTCGGCCGCGGGCGCAGGCGCGGGCCCCGTGGCCGGCGCCGCAGGCACGAGCACCGGCAGGAACGCGAGCGGATCGAGGTAGCCCTGCGGGTCGGCGGCGGTGCGGATCCCGAGGTGGACGTACGGCACCGAGACCTCCGGCGTGCCGCTCGGCCCGACCGTTCCGACCACGTCGCCTTCGGCCACGGATGCGCCGCGTGGGACCGCGATCGTGCCGAGGTGGGTCAGCGTCACCGCGAGGCCGTCGGCGGTCTGGATCGTGACCGAGCGGCCGTTCGCGGCGACGGTGCCGGCGAAGCTCACCGTCCCGCCCGCGGGAGCGTGCACCGGCGCGCCCGTGTCGGCACCCAGGTCGATACCGCGGTGCTGGCCGGGGAGCAGCGGGTTGTCGTGGTCGAACGAGAAGCCCTGGAGCACCGGGCCATCGACCGGCCAGGTCCAGGCACCCGCCGCGGGCACCCAGAGGACGAGCGTCAGGACGAGCAGAGCGAGCAGCCGCAAGTCGATCACCGCCTATCGTTGCCAGATTTGTAAACGAGCGGAGCACGGTAGCAGCGGCGTCGGCTGTTGTCAATTCTGGCTACAGATAGAGGTGGTTGCGTGCGACGCCGGTGAGCCGCGAGACGACGGCGGCGGCGACCTTGCGCGGCGTCCCGGCAGCGACGAGCTCCGCGACGGCGGTGCGCGCGTCGGCCTCCCCCGCGTCCGTGGACGGCGCCGCAGGCCCGACGACGAGCGCGATCTCGCCCTTCGGCGGCTCCGCGAACCGCGCCGCGAGCTCCGCCGCGCTCCCGCGCACGACGTCCTCGAAGCGCTTCGTCAGCTCGCGGCACACGGCGACCTCGCGCGCCGGGTCCGCCGCCGCGAGCGACCGCAGCGCCGCCGGCAGGCGCTGCGGCGACTCGAACGCGACCGCGGGCCACGGCCACGCCGCGAGCTCGGCCCACAGCGCCGCGAGCGCCTTCTCCCGGCGCGGAAGGAACCCGACGAACTGGTACCGCTCCGCGACGAGCCCGGACGCGACGAGCGCCGTCTCGACCGCCGACGCGCCCGGCAGCACCGTCACCGGCACGCCGGCGTCGAGCGCCGCACGCACGATCCGCGCGCCCGGGTCGGAGATCCCCGGCAGGCCCGCGTCGGAGACGAGCGCGATCCGCTCGCCCGCCTCGAGCCGCGGCAGGAGCTCCGCCGTGCGCGCCGCCTCGTTGTGCTCGTGGTACGAGAGGAGCTTCGCGCGGATCCCGTGCCGCTCGAGCAGCCCGCGCGTGTGGCGCGTGTCCTCGCACAGCACGACGTCGGCGTCGCGGAGCTCGGCGAGCACGCGCAGCGTCACGTCCTCGAGGTTCCCGATCGGCGTCGCGCAGACGGCGAGCGGCACTACAAGCCTCCGAGGTGAGCCGAGTCCGGATGCGCGAGCGCGACCGCGTCGCGCAGCCATGCGCGCGCGCCGTCCGACAGCAGCGGAACGACCGCCGCGAAATCGCGCCGCGCCGTCTCGCCGTCGTCCTTCGCCTTGTAGAGGAGGACGACCTCCGGCGCGAGTGGGCCGCCGACCGCGCCGAGCGACGCGAGCGGCCGCGTCACGCGCGCGTCGCGGCGGTAGCGCCACGTGTCGCCGTCCGCGTCGTCGAGCACGAGCTCGAGCTGCCACGACGGCGACCCGGACGGACGCGCCCAGACGCAGTTCGCCTTCTCGTCGAGCTCCCACCCGCGCAGCACCTCCGCGACACGCGGAAGGTCGCGCCGCAGCACCATCACGTCGAGGTCGCCGTGCTCCCGCGGCGCGAGCGACTCGAGCGCCCAGCCGCCCGCGACCCACCACGGCGCGTCGAGTTCGCCGAGGAGGTCCGCCGCGTCCGCGGGACGCAGGGACTCCCACTCGCTCATGCCGCGTCGAGCGCCTCGAACGCGACGAACGCCGCGCCGATGAGCCCCGCCGCCGTGCCGAGCTCCGCGCGCACGACGCGAACCTCCTCGCGCGCCGGCGGGAACGCCTCGCGCCGCAGCGCGGCCTCCGCGCTCGGCATCAGGTGATCCCACGCCGCGAAGCCGAAGCCGCCGCCGAGGACGATGAGCTGCGGGTTGAAGATGTTCGCGAACGACCCCATCGCGACGCCGAGGTAGTGGCCGATCCGCGCGAGGATCTCCTTCGCGGTCTCGTCGCCCTCGGACGCGAGCCGGACGAGCCGGTGCGCGTCGGCGCCGGGGCCGAACGCCTCGCGCGCCGCGGCCGAGGCCGCCGCGCCGGACGCGAACACCTCGAGGTGGCCGCGGCCCGTGCAGTTCCCCTGGCACGGCGGCCCGTCCGCGACGACGACCGTGTGCCCGAGCTCCATGCCCGCGCCGCCGCCGCCCCGAAAGGGCGCGCCGCCCGCGATCACGCCGCCGCCGACGCCGGTGCCGAGCGTCAGCATCAGCGCGTCCGTCGCGCCGCGCGCCGCGCCGGCCTTCCACTCGCCGATCGCCGCCGCGTTCGCGTCGTTGTCGATCCCGACGGGCACGCCGAACCGCTCACGCATCCGGTCCCGGAGCGCGACGTCCATGAGCGGGATGTTCGTCGCGACGTACACGCTGCCGCGCGCCTGGTCGATCGTCCCCGGGATCCCGAGCCCGATCGCGCCGACGCCGTCGTCGGCCCGGAGCACGTCGATCGCCGCGTCGACCTCGGCCAGGAGGTGCTCCTGGGAGTCCGTCGGCGTCGGGCGCTCGTGGCGCCGGAGCACCTCGCCGTCCCGCGAGACGACGCCCGCGAGGATCTTCGTCCCGCCGAGGTCGAGCCCGATCGCATGCGTGCCGTCCACAGCCAGTCGGTACCGTAACCCGCCGGATGGCCGCCTCCGGGGAAAAGCCGTACCGCACCTACAAGGGCGGGCGGAGCAAGGGACACGTTCCCCTCGAGCGCACGTCGAAGCAGGAGCGCCAGTCGTTCCGCACCGACGGCGGCGGCCCGAGGAGACAGGTCGAGCGCAGACGGCGTCGCCGCTGGACGTGGCCGCGCGTGCTCGTGGTCGCGCTCGTGACGCTCGTCGTGCTGTTCGCGGTCTGGTCGGTCGCGGGGTACATGTCCGTCCGGAGCGGCGTCTCCGACGCGAACAAGCGGCTGCCGTCCGGGACCGCGTCGGCGCTGACGAAGCAGGGCGGCCTCGTCATGTCGTCGCCGACGAACATCCTGCTGCTCGGCACCGACCACGCGGACAACGGCCAGGCGGGCCGCAGCTCGGACGAGCACTCCGACTCGATGATGCTGCTCCGCACCGACCCCGCCCGCCACCGGCTGATCTACCTCTCGATCCCGCGCGACCTGCGCGTGAGCGTCCCCGGCTACGGCGACCAGAAGATCAACGCGGCGATGCAGCTCGGCGGTCCGAGCCTCGCGATCAAGACCGTCGCCGCGCTGACCGGGATGCCGGTCAACCACGTCGTGATCGTCGACTTCGGGAGCTTCGAGAAGCTGATCGACGCGGTCGGCGGGATCGACGTGAACATCCCGGAGAACATCCTCTCGAACCGCTTCGACTGCCCGTACTCGACGGCCGCGCGCTGCCAGGCGTGGCCCGGCTGGCGGTTCCACAAGGGCGTGCAGCACCTGAGCGGGCACCAGGCGCTCATCTACTCACGGATCCGGGAGAACCAGCTGAACCCGGCCGACACGGACATCAGCCGGGCGGAGCATCAGCAGCAGGTGATGCAGGCGACGCTCTCGAAGCTCGCGAGCGCGGGCACGTTCTTCCGGCTCCCCTACAGCGGCTCGAAGCTGCTCGCGCCGATCGCGACCGACCTCTCCACGTGGGACTTCCTCCAGCTCGGCTGGGTGAAGTTCCGCGCGAACCCGTCGTCGACGCTCCACTGCCGGCTCGGCGGAACGTCGACGTCGATCGGCGGCGGCTCGTACATCATCGGCGGCCAGGAGAACATCTCCGTGATCCAGGAGGTGCTCGGCAACTCCGCGCCGCAGCCGCCGTCGCCGGGCGGCGGGCTCTACGCGCCCGGCTGCTTCGTCGGGAGCAGCACGACGAGATGACGCGCTACGACGACGTGATCCGGCGGCTGCGCGACGCGTCGCAGCCGGACCGCGAGCAGCCCGAGGCGGCGCGCGCGTACGTCGAGAAGGTGCGGGAGCATGCGTGGCGCGTCACCGACGCGGACGTCGAGGCGCTGCGCGCGGCCGGGCTCTCGGAGGACGAGATCTTCGAGGCGACGGTCGCGGCGGCGGTGTCGGCGGGGCTCGACCGGCTCGAGGC
>DATJOZ010000110.1:0-20539 GCA_035506655.1 Gaiellaceae bacterium | reverse complement strand
CCAGATCGCGGGGATCTCGAAGATGCAGCTCGACTACTGGACGAACAAGGCGCAGATCCCGACGAAGGGCAAGAAGCAGCGGATCTACGACATCGACGCGCTCGAGACCGTGATGCTGATCAAGCAGGCGAAGGACAAGGGCCTGAACCTCGGCGCGGCGATCGAGGCCGCGCGGCGCTTCCAGGAGCGCCAGGCCGCCGGCGCGATCTAGTCCGGGGCCGCGCCGGTCCCGGTGACGAACGGCTTCAGCAGGTCGATCGGGACCGGGAAGAGGATCGTCGAGTTGTTCGCGGCGCCGATCTCGATCAGCGTCTGCAGATAGCGCAGCTGGAGCGCCACCGGGTGCTCCTCGATCACGACCGCGGCGTCCTTCAGACGCTCGGCCGCCTGGTACTCGCCCTCGGAGCTGATGATCTTCGCGCGCCGCTCGCGCTCGGCCTCGGCCTGGCGCGCCATCGCGCGCTGCATGCTCGCCGGGATCTCGACGTCCTTCACCTCGACGATCGAGATCTTGATCCCCCACGGCCCGGTCGCGCCGTCGATGATCTCCTGGAGGATCGCGTTGATCTTCTCGCGCTCGGAGAGCAGCTCGTCGAGGACGTGCTGGCCGAGCACCGCCCGGAGCGTCGTCTGCGCGATCTGCGAGGTCGCGACCATGAAGTTCTCGATCTGGACGATCGCGTCCTTCGGCTCGACGATCCGGAAGTACGCGACGGCGTTCACGCGCACGGGGACGTTGTCCTTGGTGATGACCTCCTGCGGCGGGATGTTCAGCGTGATCGTCCGCAGGTCGACGCGCACCATCCGGTCGACGATCGGGATCAGCAGGAAGAGCCCCGGCCCCTTCGGGTTCGGCAGCAGCCGGCCGAGCCGGAAGATGATCCCGCGCTCGTACTCACGTGCGACCTTCACCGCCGAGATGAGGAAGAGCACGACGAGGAAGAGGACGATCGCGAGGGCGATGAGGCTCGCTGTCATGGGACGACTCTACTCCTTCCCGCTGACCGTGAGCTCGAGGCCGTCGGCCGACTCGACGCGCACGTGCGAGCCGGGGACGAGCGTGCCGCCGTCGCTGCGGTGCGCGTGCCAGAGCTCGCCGTCGACCTTCACCTGGTTCGGTGTCAGGACGACGCCTTCGGCGCCGACGACCCGGGCCGTCGTCACGAGCGCCGGCCGTCGCTTCACCTGGACCGCCTTCGTGATCGCGAGCGCCCAGAACGCGCCGATCGCGATCGTGATCCCGAGGACGAGCGGAACGGACGTGTGGTACGGCGCGGGCGCGTTGTGGAACAGCATCAGCATCCCGACGCAGAGCGCAGTGAGGCCGGCGATCGTCAGCGCGCCGTGCGTCACGACGTGCGCGTCCACGACGAGCAGCCCGACGCCGAGCAGGATCAGCATCACCCCCGCCCACGAGATCGGGAGCACCGAGAAGCCGAAGAGCGCCGTCAACAGCGCGACCGCACCGAGCGCTCCCGGCAGGACGACGCCCGGGTGGAAGATCTCGAAGCCGATCCCCGCGAGCCCCGCGAGGAAGAGCAGGCTCAGGATGTTCGGGTCGATCAGCGTGTTCAGGAGCCGCGTGAAGAAGCCGGGCGACGCGTTGTCGACCTGCGCCCCGGCGAGGTTCAGGACATACGGCCGCTGCGCGTCCTTCGTGTGGTAGCCCTGGAGCTTGTCGAGGAGCGCGGGCAGCGTCGGCGCGATCATGTCGATCACGTTCAGCTTCAGCGCCTGCTCCGCGGTGAGGTTCGACGCGACCTTCACCGCCTTCGCCGGCCACTCGGTGTTGCGCTTGTGCGCCGCGGCGAGCGCGGTGAGCGACGCGGCCGCGTCGTTGATCACCTTCCGACGGAGGTCTGAGCCGAGGTTCGCGCCGCTCGAGTCGATCGGCGTCGACGAGCCGATGTTCGTCGTCGGCGCCATCGCGAGCACGTCGGCCGCCTGCGCGATCCAGACGCCGGCCGACGCGGCGCGCGCGCCGTTCGGCGAGACGTAGACGATCACCGGCAGCTTCGCGTTCAGCTCGGCGGTGTAGATCGTCTTCATCGAGGACGAGAGCCCGCCCGGCGTGTCGAGGACGATCACCGCCGCGTCGTAGCCGTCCTTCGCCGCCTTCGAGAGCTTGCTCGTGAGGTAGTCCTGCGTGACCGGGTTGACCTCGAGGTCGGGCCCGAATCTGATCGCGAGGACGCGCGGCTTCGACGAGGACGACGAGCCGGCGGATCCGCCGGCGGCGACGAGGAGCGCGCCGGCCGCGACGACCGCGGCCGCGAGCAAGACCCGCACGAATCTCCCGTTCACTGCCTACCGAAGTGTAGTGCGGGCGTTCCAGGCGTCGTAGCCGCGCTCCAGCTCGGCGAGGATCGCGGCGAGGAGCGGCGCGCGCCCGAGCTCGCGGCCGACCTCGACGCGAAGCGAGGTCGGCGGCTTCGCCGTCTCCGCCGGCAGCTCGTCCGAGGCCTGGTTCACGTTGACGCCGATCCCGAGGACGACGCGGCCCGGCCTCGCCTCCGCGAGCAGGCCCGCGAGCTTCCGTCCCTCCACGACCACGTCGTTCGGATGGCGCAGCGACGCGTCGATCCCGGTCTCGGCGCGGAGCGCCGCCGCGACCGCCTCGCCGGCGACGAGCGAGAGCTCGGGCCAGAGCGGCATCGGCACGCTCGGCCGCAGCAGCACCGAGCAGAGGATCGCGCGGCCCGCCGGCGCCTCCCACCGGCGGCCGAGCCGGCCGCGGCCCTCGGTCTGCTCGTCGGCCGCGACGGCCGCGCCCTCGGGGTCGCCGTCGCCGAGGAGCCGCTGCGTCGACGCGCAGCTCTCGACGAACCGGTACGGGCGGCCGAGGCGTCCGCGCAGCAGCGGCTCGACGAGCGCGGGGTCGAGGTCGGACACCGAACTAGACTAGAGCCGTGCAACCGCTCCGTGGATCCGCCCGTCCGATTCGCCAACCGCTCCGGCAGGACCGGGGCCTCGTCTACGAGAGGCTCAGCGACCCGATCTTGGTCACGCGCGCAAAGGACGGCGACCGGCAGGCGCTCGAGGCGCTCTGCGCCCGGCATGCGCCGAAGGTCGAGCGGCTCGCGCGGCACCTGCTCCGCGATCCCGAGGATGCGAGCGACGCCGCGCAGGAGGCACTCGCGAAGCTCTGCGTCCGGCTGCCGCAGTTCCGCGGCGAGTCGCAGTTCTCGACGTGGCTGCATCGACTGGTGGTCAATACGTGCCGCGACGCGGCCGAGCGGCGGCGGACGCGCACGCACGAGCCGCTCGCCGACGACCTCCGCGCCGGCCCCGAGGGCGACCCGGCCCGCGCCGCGCGGATGTCCGAGCTCCGCCGCGAGCTCTGCGACTCACTCGCCGGCATCTCGGCCGACCAGGCGCAGGTGATCGTCCTGAAGGACGCGCTCGGCTACTCGTTCGAGGAGATCGCCGAGGCGACCGACATGCCCGTCGGCACCGCGAAGTGCCACGCCCACCGCGGCAGGAACCGGATGCGCGAGCACCTCGGGGCGCGGGACGTGGCGTGAGCGTCCCGGCGGCCCCGTTCGGGCGGGACGTGATCGAGCAGCTGATTCCGCACCGCGCTCCCTTTCTGCTGGTGGACGAGATCCTCGAGCTCGAGCCGGGGAAGCGCGTCGTCGGGCGGCGCGAGATCCGCGCCGACGACTGGTGGTTCCCCGGCCACTTCCCGCAGCGGCCGGTGATGCCGGGCGTGCTCACGATCGAGGCGATCGCGCAGGCCGGCGCCGTCGCCGTGCTGGCCGACGAGGCGAATCGCGGCAAGATGCCGTTCTTCGCGGGGATCGACGACTGCCGCTTCAAGCGCATCGTCGAGCCCGGCGACATCCTCACGCTCGAGTGCGAGTTCGTCCGCGTCCGCGGCCCGATCGCGAAGGGCCGTGGCCGCGCGTCGGTCGGCGACGAGGTCGCGGCCGAGGCCATGCTCACCGTGTTCGTCGCGGACGAATGATCGGCGCGGCGCGCAAGGGGCACGAGGTCTCGATCACGGGCCTCGGGGTCTGCGTCCCGGACCGCGTCGTCACGAACGACGACCTCGCCCGGCACGTCGACACCTCCGACGAGTGGATCATGGAGCGGACCGGGATCCGCGAGCGGCGGATGGTGACGCGGGAGCAGGCGCTCTCCGACCTCGCGCTGCCGGCCGCCCGCGCCGCGCTCGCCGACGCAGGCGTCGAGGGCAAGGACATCGACCTGCTGATCGTGGCGACGGTGACGCCGGACATGGCGTTCCCGTCGACCGGCGCGATCCTCGGCGACGCGCTCGGCGCCGCCGACGCGGCGGCGTACGACCTCTCGGCCGGCTGCACGGGCTTCATGTACGGGATCGCCCAGGCCTACGGGATGGTCGCGGCGGGCCTCTCGAAGCGGGCGCTCGTGGTCGGCGGCGACGTCCTTTCGAAGATCCTCGACTGGAGCGACCGCTCGACCCTCGTTCTTTTCGGCGACGGGGCGGGGGCCGTCGTGATCGAGCCGGTGCCCCAGGAGGGCTTCCTCGGGTTCGAGCTCGGGGCCGACGGGGCGGGCGGGGCGAACCTCTGGCTGCCCGGCAGCGGGTCGAGGGTTTTCGACGATCCCGACAAATACGTCAAGATGAACGGGCGGGAGGTCTTCAAGTTCGCCACCCGCGTGCTGGTCCAGTCGGCGGAGGCGCTCCTCGAGCAGTGCGGGGTGTCGATCGACGACGTCGACGTCTACGTCCCCCACCAGGCCAATGTCCGGATCATCGACCACGCAACCAAGAAGCTCGGAGTCCCGTCTGAAAGGGTCGTGGTGAACGTGGACCGGTACGGCAACACCTCCTCGGGGTCGATCCCGCTGGCGCTCGCCGACGCGCGGGCCGACGGCAGGCTGCGGCCGGGGAGCCTGGTACTGATGACGGGGATGGGCGCGGGCCTCACGTGGGGCAGCGCGCTGATGCGGTGGACGAAGGAGGCGGCGTGACGAAGATCGCGTTCTGCTTCCCCGGCCAGGGCTCGATCGAGGCGGGGATGGGCGCGGACATCGCGGCCGCGGTGCCGGAGGCGATGGCGGTCTACGAGCGCGGCAGCATCGCGTCGGGCCTCGACCTCGCGCACCTCTGCTTCCACGGCGACGCGGACGAGCTCGTCGACACCGCGGTGCAGCAGCCGGCGCTCGTCGCGACGTCGCTCGCGGTGCTCGCGGCCGTGCGTGCGCGCGGGATCGAGCCGGACTTCGTCGTCGGCCACTCCGTCGGCGAGTTCGCGGCGCTCGCCGCCGCCGGCTCGATGTCGAACGAGGAGGCGATCGAGCTCGTGCGCGAGCGCGGGATCGCGATGGCCGAGGCGGCCGCGCGGCATCCCGGCTCGATGGCGGCGATCCTCGGGCTCGAGGACGAGGTCGTCGAGACGCTCTGCCGCAAGATCCTCGGCGTGTGGCCCGCGAACTACAACTGCCCCGGCCAGATCGTCGTCTCCGGCGAGCACGCCGCGGTCGACGAGTGCTGCGAGCGCGCGCAGGAGGAAGGCGCACGCCGCGCCGTGAAGCTCAAGGTGTCGGGCGCGTTCCACTCGCCGCTCGTCGCACGCGCCGCCGACCGGCTGCGTCCGGCGATCGACCGCGTCAACTTCAAGGAGCCCGTCGCGCCGTTCATGTCGACCGTCACCGCGCGGCTCGAGTCGGCGCACCGGATGGGACCGCTCCTCGTCGACCAGCTCACGGCGCCCGTGCGGTTCACGCAGGCCGCGACGGAGCTCGCGCGCGAGGGTGTCCGCACGTTCGTCGAGGTCGGGCCCGGCAACGTCCTGTCCGGGCTCGTGAAGCGGATCGACAAGAGCGTCAAGGCCGTGTCGGTGAACAATCTCGAGGCTCTCGACAAGCTCCACGAGGTTCTCGCCGAAGCGTGAGCTTCGCCTCGCTCGAAGGGAAGACGGCGCTCGTCACCGGCGCCTCGCGGGGCATCGGCGCCGCGATCGCGGAGGAGCTGGCCCGGGCCGGCGCGGCCGTCGTGATCGGCTACCGCGCCGGCCGCGACGAGGCCGAGGCGCTCGCCGCCGAGATCGGCGCGCGCGCCGTGCAGGCCGACGTCTCGTCCCCCGAGGATGCGGCGCGCCTCGTCGAGGAGGCGGGCGACCTCGACATCCTCGTCAACAACGCGGGGCTCACGCGCGACGGGCTGCTTGCGCGCATGCCGGACGACGACTGGCGCGCGGTGATCGAGACGAACCTCTCGTCGGTCTTCTACACCTGCCGCGCCGTCTGCCGGCCGATGATGAAGAAGCGCGCGGGCTCGATCGTCAACGTCTCCTCGATCGTCGGCGTCCACGGGAACTGGGGCCAGACGAACTACGCCGCGTCGAAGGCCGGGATCATCGGCTTCACGAAGTCCCTCGCCCGCGAGCTCGGCAGCCGGAACGTCCGCGCCAACGTCGTCGCGCCGGGGTACGTCACGACGCGGCTGACCGAGGTGCTCCCGGAGGAGGCGACGGCCGCGATGCTCCAGGCGACGCCGCTCGCCCGGCTCGGGGAGCCGAAGGACGTGGCCGGGGCGGTACGCTTCCTCTGCTCCGACGCGGCCTCGTTCATCACGGGCGATGTGCTCCTCGTCGACGGCGGGCTGGGAATGTGAGCAGCGGACACGGGTCACTGAACGGGCGCAGGCGCGTCGTCATCACCGGGCTGGGTGCGGTCACCCCGCTCGGGAACGACGTCGAGTCGACGTGGGAGAACCTGATCGCGGGCAAGTCCGGCGGCGGTCCGATCACCCAGTTCGACCACACCGACTACAACGTCCACATCGCGTGCGAGGTGAAGGACTTCGACGCGACCGAGTGGATCGACCGGAAGGCGGCGCGCCGGATGGACCGGTTCACGCATCTGATCCTCGCCGCCGCGCGCCAGGCGGAGGCCGACTCCGGAATCGACGTGTCGAAGGAGCCTGCACGCGTCGGCGCGGCGGTCGCGACCGGCATCGGGGGCCTCCGCTCGTTCGAGGAGTGCTACGACACGCTCGTCACGCGCGGTCCCGACCGCGTCAACCCGTTCTCGATCCCCGCGATCATCCCGAACCTCGGCGCCGGCTGGGTCTCGATCGAGCTCGGCACGCGCGGGCCGCTGCTCTCCGAGTGCACGGCGTGCGCCGCGTCGAACATGGCGATCGGCGACAGCACCGACGCGATCCGGCTCGGCCGCGCGGACGTGATGTTCGCCGGCGGGACGGAGGCGGCGGTGTGCGGCGTCGGGATCGCGGGCTTCGGCGCGATGCGCGCGCTCTCGCGGCGCAACGACGATCCCGAGCGCGCGTCGCGGCCGTTCGACGGCGAGCGTGACGGCTTCGTGATGGGCGAGGCCGGCGCGATCCTCGTGCTCGAGGAGCTCGAGCATGCGAAGGCGCGCGGCGCGAAGATCTATGCCGAGGTCGCCGGCTACGGGCTCTCGTCCGACGCGAAGCACATCACCGAGCCCGATCCGACCGGCCCGGTGCGCGCGTTCGAGATGGCGCTCGGCGAGGCGGGCGTCGCGACGAACGAGATCGACTACATCAACGCGCACGCGACGTCGACGCCGATGGGCGACTCGTCCGAGACGCAGATGATCAAGTACGCACTCGGCGAGGAGAACGCGTACGCGACGCCGGTCTCGGGGACGAAGGGCGCGACGGGCCACTGCCTCGGCGCCGCGGGCGCGATCGAGGCGCTCTTCACGACGCTCGCCGTCAAGAACGACAGGCTGCCGCCGACGATCAACTACGAGACGCCCGACCCGACGTGCGACCTCGACTACGTCCCGAACGAGGCCCGCGACGCGGTGGTGAACGTCGCCGTCTCGAACTCGTTCGGCTTCGGCGGGCACAACGCCTGCGTCGTCTTCCGCAAGTACGCGGACTAGCCTCCGCCGCGGCCGCTAGCCTCGGTCGCGTGCACGAGCTCGTCGAGGTGGTGCGCTCGCGGCGCGCCCGGAAGTGGACGCTCGCGGTCCCGTGGGGCGAGCCCGCGCGGCTGACCGTCCCCGCGTGGCTGCCCGAGGACGAGATCGAGCGCGTGCTCGAGTCGCATCACGAGTGGATCGCGCGCGAGCGCGCGAAGCAGGTGCCGCGGCTCCGGCTCGACCCGCGCGCGGTGTCGGAGCCCGAGGCGCGCCGCGCGGTGCGCGAGCTCGTCGCGATGATCGTCGAGGAGGAGGCGTCGCCGCTCGGCGTCGAGGTCGGCCGGATCCAGGTGCGCGACCAGAAGACGCGCTGGGGCTCCTGCTCGACGAGCGGCACGCTCTCGTTCAACTGGCGGCTCGTGCTCGCGCCGTACGAGGTGCTCGACTACGTCGTCGTGCACGAGCTCTGCCACCTCGTCGAGGCGAACCATTCACGTCGCTTCTGGCGGCTCGTCGAGCGACGGCGCCCCGACTACCGCCGGTGGAGCCGGTGGCTCGACGTCCACGGGCCGGAGCTACTTGCCTTCAGGCCCGCCGCCTGACTGTCTCTCGGGGACTTCCCGGTGTCCAGACGCGGCCCGCAGGACGGCCAGCGAGGTCCTCTGTTCATGCGGGGACTCGTCCACGTCGAGATGCTCGAGCGGCCGCTCGAGCGGGGAAAGACGGTCAGCTTCGTCCTGCCGGCAGGGGCGAAAGCCGGGAACGGCACCTTCTACATCCTCGACCTGCACGCACGGGTCAAGATCGCTCCTGACAGCCCACCCGGCCGCGTGTACCTGATCGCCGAAAGCGGCGGCTACGGGTCAGCTCAGATCGCGTTCACCGTCAACGGCAAAGGCGCCCCGGTCGAATGGGAGACGGTCGGGGGGATCAGCGGCATCGAACATCACCGGTCGTCCTCGCGGACGATCGACGTCCGCTTCTCCAACTATCTGCCGTACCGGAGCATCCATCCGGGCCGGAACACGGTCGCGATCTTCACCCACGCACTCGGCCCGACCCGGATCGCCTCCGCGACGATCTTCGCCGACAGCGCGATCGAGAGCGTCGTCGCCGGCCCCGGACGCCTCGTCGCCCGTGCTGTCGTCAATCATCCGCGCTCGTGCTTACGCTGCTGGCGATGATCGCGAACGTCGCGGTCGCGATTGTGCAGAGCTGGGGCGACTCGGCGTGCACGCCCGACTCCGGCTGCGGGCCGCCGAACTGGTGGTGGGCGATCTTCACGTCGATGTTCGCGTTCGACGGAGTGGCCGCGCTGATCGTGGCCTCATCCGGCGGGCTGAGCCGGCGGCGGCCGGATGCCGTGACGGACGTGTAATCAGGTCGCCTCGAGGGTCAGCGACGGAGATAGGCGTCGCTGCCGTCGAGCCAGTCGGCGCGCGGCGGCGCGAAGACGTCGACGTCGAGCGTGTCCTCGAGCGCCTCCGCCTTGTGCGGGAGGTTCGACGGGATGTGCAGCACCTCGCCGGCGTGGACGTCGACGACCTGCGATTCGTCGTCGCCGAGCCAGAAGCGCAGCGTCCCCTCGAGGATGTACGTCAGCTGCTCGTTGTCGTGCGCGTGCGTCGGGACGATGCCGCCCTTCGCGATGTAGACGTGCGCGATCATCAGCCGCTCGCCCGTCACGAGCCGGCGCCCGATGTGCGCGTTCAGCTCCTCGCGCGGCAGTTCGTCCCAGCGGTAGTGCGTCGCGGCCACGGCGGGACACTAGTGGTTCGCGTAGGGTCCGGCCCGTGGATCGCTGGGCGACGTTCGACTGCTACGGGACGCTCATCGACTGGAACGGCGGCGTCGGGCGCGAGCTCGAGCGGCTCTGGGGCGCCGAGAACACCGCGCGGCTCTTGACCCGCTACCACGAGATCGAGCCCGAGGTTCAGCGCGAGCAGCCGACGCGGCCGTACCGCGAGGTGCTCGACGTGACGCTCGCGCGGATCGCCGACACCGAGGGGCTCGAGCTCGCGCAGGACGAGGGCGGCGCGCTCTCCCGCTCGCTCCCGTCGTGGGACGCGTTCCCCGAGGTGCCGGCGGCACTCGCCGACGCGCGCGGCCGCGGCTGGAAGCTCGCGATCCTCTCCAACACCGACCGCGACTTCATCGAGGCGTCGATGGAGACGATCGGCGTCCCGTTCGAGCTCGCGATCGTCGCCGGCGACATCGGCTCGTACAAGCCGGGGCTCCGCCACTGGGAGGTCTTCTTCGCGGAGACCGGCGCCGACCGCGCGGGGCACGTGCACGTCGGCGCGAGCCTCTTCCACGACATCGCGCCCGCGCGTGAGCTCGGCCTGCGCACGATCTGGATCAACCGGCTCGGCGAGCAGCCGCAGCCGCAGCCGGACGTCGAGCTCCACGCGCTGACCGGCCTCGGCGCGTCCCTGGACGGGCTCGTCTCCGGGTAGCCTCCCGGCGTGAGCCTTCCCCAGGCGATCACGCGCCGGGCGCTGACCAAGGAGGACGCGGAGGTCGTCGCCGCGCTGTGCGGCGAGGACGAGGCGGCGTTCACCGGGCAGCCGTCGCAGCTGTCCGCGAACGACGTCCTCGCGTGGTGGGCCGGGACCGATCTCGAGAACAAGTCGTGGCTGCTCGAGGAGGACGGGCGCGTCGTCGGCGTCGGCTGGCTCGAGCGCGAGGACTACGGCGACCTCGGCACCTTCGTCAGCGTCGTCGCGCAGGGCGAGAAGGGCCGTGGGCTCGGCGCGGCGCTGCTGGACATCGGCGAGGAGGCGGTGCTCGCAACGGCGGCCGCGCGCCTGCAGACCTTCGCCCTCGGGGCCGACACCGCCGCGGCCGACCTCTTCAGGAGCCGCGGCTACCGCGAGGTGCGCCGGTTCTACGAGATGGCGATCGAGCTCGACGGGCCGGTCGAGGTGCCGGCCGTCCCCGACGGCCTGTCGCTCGAGACGTTCGACGAGTCCGAGGCGCGGCCGTTCCACGACGCGATGGACGAGGCGTTCGGCGACCACTGGGAGCACCATCCGTTCCCGTTCGAGCAGTGGTGGCAGGAGAAACGCGACGCGCCGGACTACGACCCGACGCTCTGGTTCGTCGTCCGCGACGGCGACGAGCTCGCGGCCGTCGTGCGGAACGAGTCGAACCGGAACGGCGGCGGCTACGTCGCCGCGCTCGGCGTCCGGCGCGCGTGGCGGCGCCGCGGGCTCGCGCGGCTGCTGCTCCTCCACTCGTTCGCCGAGTTCCAGCGGCGCGGGCAGAGCCGCGTCACGCTCGGCGTCGACGCCGAGAGCCCGACCGGTGCGACGAAGCTCTACGACGGCGTCGGGATGCACGTCGAGATGGAGATGGTCGTCTTCGAGAAGGCGCGCCCGTGAGCATCCTCCGCGGCAAGTGCCCGACGTGTCACGGCTACACGGCGGTCGCCGTCGGCCCGGAGTACGAGTGCCATTCGTGCGGGCGGACGTTCGCGGCCGGGCTCGTACGCGTGCCGAACGCGTGGGGCGACGGCGGCGAGGCGATGATCGAGTCCGCGTCGCTCCCGCTCGACTACCCCGAGGTCGCGGTGGTCGAGGAGGACTCGCTGATCGCGCAGACGCTCGCCGTCGCGTCCGACCTGCCCGTGCGCCCGCTCGTCCTCGGCGGCTGCTGCTGCTCCCACATCGGCGCGGTCGAGGCGCTCGCCGCGCGGCACGAGCGGCTCGGGGTCGTCTGGCTCGACGCGCACGGCGACCTCAACACGCCGGCGTCGTCGCCGTCCGGGAACGAGTGGGGGATGCCGCTGCGGATGCTCATCGACGGCGGCGCGGTCGAGCCGGACTCCGTCGCGCTCGTCGGCGCGCGGGATCTCGACCCGCCCGAGGTCGAGTTCATCGCGGCGGCCGGGATCCACGACTCCGCGGAGGCCGTCCTCGACCGGGTCGACGCCGTCTACGTCGCGCTCGACTGCGACGTCTTCGAGCCGAGCGAGCTGACCGTCTTCATGCCGGAGCCGGGCGGGCCGACGCTCGCCGAGGTCGAGAAGCTGTTCGGCGGGCTCCGGGAGCGGGGAACCGTCGTCGGCGCGGGCTTCACCGGCCTCGCGCCCGACCCGGCCAACGTCGAGAAGCTCGAGCGGCTCTGCGCCGCGTTGGGCTTCTGAGCCGCAACCCCCGAGCCCCCGGTCAGGTCTAATACCGCCGTGGCAAAGATCGACGTCTCGATCGAGACCAACGACCAGCCGGCCCCGCCGCCGAAGCACCCGAATACCTGCCCGAGCTGCCACTCCCACTACCGGGACGACGAGCTCGAGGAGGCCCTCTGGGTCTGCAAGCAGTGCGGCCACCACTTCCCGATGCGGGCGCGGGCCCGGATCGGCTCGCTCGCGGACGCGGGGTCGTTCTCGGAGGAGGCGGCCGACCTCCACTCCGAGGATCCGCTCGGGTTCTTCGACCTGCGGCCGTACACGGAGCGGATCGCGGAGGCGGAGCTCTCGACCGGGCTCTCGGACGCGATGGTGATCGGGTCGGCGACGATCGAGCGCAGGCCGTGCGAGCTCGCCGTCATGGACTTCGCGTTCATGGGCGGCTCGATGGGCAGCGTCGTCGGCGAGAAGTTCTCGCGCGCCTGCGACGCGGCGGCGGAGCGCGGCGTCCCGCTCGTGACGGTCACGAGCTCCGGCGGCGCGCGCATGCAGGAGGGGATCCTCTCGCTCATGCAGCTCCCGAAGACCGTCTGCGCCGTCGAGGACCTCCACGACGCGGGGCAGGCGATGATCGTCGTGATGTCGCATCCGACGACCGCCGGCGTGCTCGCGAGCTTCGCGAGCCTCGGCGACGTCCTCCTCGCCGAGCCGGGTGCGCTGATCGCGTTCACCGGCCCGCGCGTCGTCGAGCAGACGACCCGCGAGAAGCTCCCGGACGACTTCGGCCTCGCGGAGCAGAACCTCCGCTTCGGCCACCTCGACGCGATCCTGCCGCGCGACGAGATCCGGCCCACCGTCGGCAGGCTGCTGAGGCTCTTCAATGGCGCCGAGTGAGCACGAGCTGAGGCTCCGCGAGCGGCTGAGCCGCCTCCGGAGCATGCCGCTGCTCGGCGGCGCGAAGCTCTCGGGCGAGCTCGAGCGGCTCCAGCGGCAGCTCGACCGGATCGGAGCCGACGCGACGGACGAGGACATCTGGCGCTCCGTCCAGCTCGCGCGCCACGAGGACCGGCCGTACACGCTCGACTACGTCGAGCGGCTCCTCGACGACTGGTTCGAGCTGCATGGGGACCGGCGGCTCGGCGACGACGGCGCGATGGTGACGGGGCTCGGCCGGCTCGACGGGAGGACGGTCGTGCTCGTCGGCCAGCAGAAAGGCCGCGACATCCAGGAGCGGACGCACCGCCAGTTCGGGATGCCGTATCCCGAGGGCTACCACAAGGCGATCCGCGCGATGCAGCTCGCGGGCCGGCACGGGTTCCCGCTGATCTCGCTCGTCGACACGCCGGGTGCGTACCCCGGGGTCGCGGCGGAGCAGCACGGCCAGGGCGGCGCGATCGCCGACTCGCAGGTCGCGATGGCGCGGCTCGGCGTCCCGACCGTCGCGTGCGTCATCGGCGAGGGAGGCTCCGGCGGCGCGATCGCGATCGCGCTCGCCGACCGCGTCCTGATGCAGGAGAACGCGATCTACTCGGTGATCTCGCCCGAGGGCTGCGCCGCGATCCTCTGGCGCGACGCCTCCCAGGCGGAGAAGGCGGCGGCCGCGTTCAAGCCGGACGCCCTCCACTGCCTCGAGCTCGGCGTGATCGACGGGATCGTCGCCGAGCCGGTCGGCGGCGCCCAGGTCGACCACGACCAGGCGGCCCGCCTGCTCGGCGAGTCGCTCCGCGAGGCGCTCGACGATCTGGACGGGATCTCCGGGGACGAGCTCCGCCGCCGCCGCCGGGCGAAGTTCCGCTCGCTCGGCGTGTTCGCATGAGTCTGCAGTAGATTCCGGTAGGTTCCGGGCGCGGTCTGTCCACACCGTCCACAGGCTTATCCCCGGTCACGCTTCTTCTTTACAACCTGGAAAACGGGCCCTTCCCCGGGGTGGCGCGGTCGGGCAAGCTGACGGGATGGCCGGCGAGCTCCGCGAGTACGAGCGCAAGCGCGACCCCGCGAAGACGCCCGAGCCCTTCTCCTCGACGAAGCGCCGGAGCAAGGCGCCGCTCTTCGTCGTCCAGCGCCACGACGCCCGCCGGCTCCACTACGACTTCCGGCTCGAGCGCGGCGGCGCCCTCGCCTCGTGGGCCGTCCCGAAGGGGATCCCGCTCGAGGTCGGCGAGCGCGTCCTCGCGGTCCACGTCGAGGACCACCCGCTCGACTACGCGTCCTTCGCGGGGGAGATCCCGAAGGGGAGCTACGGCGCCGGCACGGTCGAGATCTGGGACCGCGGGACCTACGAGCTCGTCGAGGAGAAGCCCGACGGCGGGCTGACCGTCCGCCTCGCCGGCGAGCGGCTCCAGGGGACGTGGACGCTGATCCCGGCGAAGCTCGGCGGCGACGAGCGGAACTGGCTGCTGCTCCGCAAGCACGACGACGCGGCGCCGGAGCCCGGCCCGCGGCGGCTCTACACGCCGATGCTCGCGACGAACACCGACCGGCTGCCGGCCGGCGACGGCTGGCTGTTCGAGGTGAAGTGGGACGGCTACCGCGCGCTCGGGCTCGTCCGCGGCGGCGAGGCGCGGCTCGTCTCGCGGAACGGCAACGACCTCACCGGCCGGTTCCCGGCGGCGGCCCGGGAGCTCGCGAAGGCGGTGCGGAGCCCCGAGTGCGTCGTCGACGGCGAGGTCTGCGCCCTCGACGAGCAGGGCCGGCCGAGCTTCTCGGCGATGCAGCAGGGGCGGCCCGAGACGCCGATCGTCTACGAGGCCTTCGACGTGCTCGAGATCGACGGCGAGCCGGTCGTCGACCAGCCGCTGACGCGGCGCCGCGCGCTGCTCGAGGAGCTGCTCGACGCGCGTAACAGGACGGTGCGCCTGTCTGCGGCGTTCGACGACGGCGACGCGCTCCTGACCGCGGTGAAGGAGCAGGGCCTCGAGGGGGTCGTCGCGAAGCGCGCGTCGTCCCGCTACGCCGTCGGCCGCCGCAGCGCCGACTGGCTGAAGCTGAAGACGACGACCGGCGACGAGTTCGTGATCTGCGGCTGGACGGCGGGCCGGGGACGGCGCGGCGGGACGTTCGGCTCGCTCGTCCTCGGCCGCTACGACGGCGGCGAGCTGCAGTGGGCCGGCAACGTCGGCACCGGTTTCAGCGACCGCGACCAGGACGACCTCCTTGCGCGGCTCCGGCCGCTGCAGCGGAAGACGTCGCCGTTCGCCGTCGTCCCGAAGATGCCGAAGGTGCGCGCGGCCGACGTGACCTGGGTCCGTCCCGAGCTCGTGTGCGAGGTCGAGTTCGCGGAGTGGACGCACGACGGACACCTCCGCGCGCCGCGGTTCAAACGACTCCGGGAGGACAAGGTGCCGCTCGAGACCGCCGCCTCGACGGGCGGCCACGTGGTGAAGCTGTCGAACCTCGACAAGCTCTTCTGGGCCGACGAGGGGATCACGAAGGGCGACCTGCTGGAGTACTACGCGGCGATCGCGCCGACGCTCGTCCCGCACCTTCGCGACCGGCCGTTCACGATGCGCCGCTACCCCGACGGCGCGTACGGCAAGGCGTTCTTCCAGAAGGACGCGCCGTCGCACATGCCGGAGTGGATCCCGCGCTTCCGTGTCGAGGTGACGACGCGCGAGGGCCGCGAGAAGCGGTGGATCGACGCGCCGGTCGTGAACGAGGAGGCGGCCGTCCTCTGGATGGCGAACATGGGCTGCATCGACATGAACGCGTGGTACTCGCGCGTCGACAGGCCCGACCGGCCGGACTTCGTCCTCTTCGACCTCGACCCGTCGGACGACGTCGGCTTCGCGGAGACGGTCGAGGTCGCGCTGCTGATCAAGGCGGCGCTCGACACGCTCGGGCTCGTCTCGTTCGCGAAGACGAGCGGCGCGGACGGCATGCACGTCCTCGTGCCGGTCGAGCGGCGGCACACCTACGAGGACACGCGCGAGTTCGCCGAGATCGTCGCCGGTGCGATCGCGCGCGCACACGCGGGGCTCGCGACGACGGAGTGGGTGAAGCGGAAGCGCCGCGGCGTCCTCATCGACTCGAACCAGAACGGCGGTGGGAAGACGATCGCGTCGGTCTACTCCGTCCGCCCGAAGCCCGGCGCGCCGGTCTCGACGCCGCTGCGCTGGGACGAGGTGAAGCCCGGCCTCGACCCGCGCGACTTCACGATGGACGTCGTCCTGGAACGGGTGCGCAAGCACGGCGACCTCTTCGCCGGCGTGCTCACGACGAGACAGCGGCTCGCGAAGGCGCTGAAGGCGATCCGCTAGCTCAGACCGTCGGGGTGGCCGAGCGAGCCGAGCTCGGCGATGTCGCGGCGGAAGAGGAGGGACGTCGTCCAGTCGGCGACGACGCGGAGCTTCCGCGACACGAGCGGCAGCTGGTACAGGTGGTACGACCGCGTGACGAACCAGCCGAGGAAGCCGCTGATCGGCAGCCCGAAGACCTCGGCGATTCCCTTGTAGCGGCCGAGCGTCGCGACCTGGCCGAGCATCCGGTAGCCGTACGGCTTCGCGTCGCCGGAGAGGTTCTTCGCGAGCCGGCGCGCCTGGCGGAGCGCGTGCTGGCACGTCGGCGGGTCGGGGACGCCGCTCTGCGCGTTCGGGACGCGCGCGCAGTCGCCGAGCGACCACACGTGCTCGTGCCCGTTCACGCGCATGAGCTCGTCCACCTCGATCCGGCCGCGCTCGTCGAGTGCGAAGCCGAGGTGGTGGACCATCGGGTTCGGCGTCACGCCGGCCGTCCACACGAGCGTCCGCGTCGGGATCGTCGTCCCGTCGCCGAGCACGACCTCGTCCGCCGTGACCGACGAGAGCGTCGAGCCGACGTGGATCTCGACGCCGCGCTTCGTCAGCTCGCGCGACGCGTAGCCGCCGAGCCGGGACGGGATCTCGGAAAGGATCTGCGGTGCCGCGTCGACGAGCACCCAGCGCCGCGGGACGTCCTTGAGCCCCGGGTAGTAACGCGACGCGTCGGCCACGAGGTCGGCGAGCTCGGCGAGCGCCTCGACGCCCGCATACCCCGCGCCGACGAAGACGAACGACAGGCGGCGCGCGCGTTCGGCGTCGTCGAGCTCCGCGTCGGCGGCCTCGAGCTCGTGCAGCACCCTGTTGCGGAGGTAGATCGCGTCGGCGATCGACTTGAAGCCGAGACCGTGCTCGACGAGTCCCGGCACGGGCACCGTCCTCGTGATCGCGCCGACGGTGACGACGAGCTCGTCCCAGCGGACGATCTGCGTGTCCGCGTCCGTCTCGACCGTCGCCGTCCGCGCGCCGACGTCGATCGCCGTGACCTCGCCGAGGATCAGCTCGGCCTTCGGGCACATGACCCGGAGCGGGACGACGGCGTGGCGCGGCTCGAGCGTCCCGGACGCGGCCTCGGGGAGCAGCGGCGTGTAGAGCATGAAGTTCTCGGGATTGACGATGGTCGCGCCGCGGTCGCCGAGCAGCCGCGCGACGTACGCGCCGGCGAAACCGCCGCCGACGACGAGGACGCCGCCGCGTGCGGTGCGCTCGCTCACGCTTCCGTTCTAGCATCCTGCGATGCCCGAGCCCGAGCACACCCCGCCCGGGACGGAGCCGCCGCCGCGGTTCCGGCCGCGATTCCACTGGGAGCTGCTCGTTTGCGGCTTCCGCGGCCACCAGCTGATCGGGCTCGACGCGGCGCAGCTCCGGCCCGAGGACGCGATCGTCGCGCGCGAGATCGACGGCGTCCGCTGGTACCGCTGCGTCCGCTGCGACAGCTGGCTGCCGCTGCCGCCGCCGGTCGACCCGCCGCGCGCGCTGACGCCGCCGCGCGCGGAGATCCGGCTGCCGCTCCGAGGGAAGGCGCTCCGGGACGTGATCGTGCTGCGCGCGATCGCGATCGACCGGGCGATCCACGTGCTCGCGTTCGGCGCGCTCTCGGTCGCGGTCGTGTTGTTCGCGACGCACGAGGAACGGTGGCGCGCGAGCTTCTACCGGATCGTGAACGCGATCCAGGGGACGTCGGTCAAGCCCGGCGGGCCCGTGCACGGCGGCTGGTTCCACCGGCTCGCGCACGTCTTCGAGCTGAGCGCGACCACGCTCTACGTCGTCGCCGCCGTCGCGGCCGGCTACGCGGTGCTCGAGGCCGTCGAGGCGGTCGGCCTCTGGTTCCAGAAGCGCTGGGCCGAGTACCTGACGTTCGTCGCCACGTGCCTGCTGCTCCCGTACGAGATCTACGAGCTGACGAAGTCCGTCTCCGTCTTCAAGGTCGGCGCGCTGATCGTGAACATCGCGGTCGCGGCGTACCTGCTCTTCGCGAAGCGGCTCTTCGGCCTGCGCGGCGGCGGCGCCGTCGACGAGCAGCGGCGCGAGCTGGATCTCGGCTGGGACGCGCTCGAGCGGACGGCGCCGCCGCTACCCGTGCGCGTCCACGAGAGCGCGTAGCGCGTCGAGCTCGCGTGCGAATGCGGCCCGGCCCCGCTTCGTGGCCTTCACCCACGTGCGCGGCCGCTTGCCCTCGAAGACCTTCTCGATCTCGACGCAGCCCGCGTCCTCGAGCACCTGAAGGTGCCGCGAGAGATTGCCGTCGGTGAGCGACAGCGTGGTGCGGAGGAAGTTGAAGTCCGCGCGGCTCGCCTCCGCCAGCACCGCGAGGATGCCGAGACGGACACGCTGGTGGACGACGTCGTCGAGCTCCGTCGTCGGGTGGCTCACGGACGCTCTTCGAGGGAGCGCGCGTACAGACCGCCGGCGATGAGCACGACGCCGATGGCGAGATTCGCCAGGGCGACGAGATACGGCGGGTCGAGCGCGGCGAGCGTCACGCCGGACACGGCGACCGCGATTCCGAGGAACGCCATGAGCATGCTCCGCTCCCATCGGGCAATGACGAGATACACGGCGCAGAGGAGCACCGAGCTCGTGGCCACGATCGCCGGCGCGCCGCCGCCGATGTTGACCGCCACGGTGATCGCGACGAACAGCACGACGAAGAAGCCGATCCAGAGTCGCGTGTACCGCCGGTTCGGGCTTCCGCCCAGACCGATCCGATCGGCGCGCGCGGCGGCATAGCGGCCGACGGCGACGAAGCACACGATCCAGGCGACGAACCAGTACGCGCCGACGTATTTCGTGCTGACGGCGGCGAGCGCGGCGGCTCCGAGCGAGACGACGCCGTACAAGACGAGCGGGAACCAGGACAGATACAGCCCGGCGCGCGTCCGTCGCCGGACGTCGTCGATCTCCGCGAGGCGTCCGGCCGGGTCGTCCGTCGCGTCCATGCAAAGAACTTTGCATTGCAAAGCCTCGCTTGTCAAGTCTCGACCTCGGCGCGCCGCGAGCGCAGGAACCCGCGCTCGACCTCGCTCGGCGCGAGCTCGACCGCGCGCTCGTACGCCGCCGCCGCCTCCTCGCCGCGCTCGAGCCGCCGGAGGAAGTCGGCGCGCGCCGCGTGCCAGAGGTAGTAGTCGTCGAGACCCTCGATCGCGTCGGCGATCCGCAGCGCCGCCTCCGGGCCGTCCGCCATCGAGACGGCGACCGCCGCGTTCAGCTCGATCACGGGTGACGGGACGAGCGCGACGAGCCGCGCGTAGAGCAGCGCGACCTCGCGCCAGTCCGGCGGATCGTCGAAGTGGAGCGACGCGATCGCCGCCTGCACCTGGTACGGGCCGGTCATCCGCAGTGCCATGGCGCGGTCGAGCGCGCGCCGTCCCGCGTCGATCTCGGCGCCGTCCCAGAGCGAGCGGTCCTGCTGCTCCAGCAGCACCAGCTCTCCCGCGGACGACACCCGCGCGTCGCGCCGCGCGTCCTGGAGGAGCAGCAGCGCGTGGAGCCCGTGCGCCTCCGCCTCGTCCGGCATGAACATCGCGAGAAGCGCCGCCAGCCTGATCGCCTCGGCGCAGAGCTGCCGCCGCACCGGCGGCCCGTAGCCGGCGTTGAAGACGAGATAGACGACGGCGAGCACGCTGCGCAGCCGCTCCGGGAGCAGGTGCTCCGGCGGCACCCGCAGCGGGATGCCCGCGTCGCGGATCTTCCGCTTGGCCCGTACGAGCCGCTGGGCGAGCGTCGGCTCCGGGACGAGGAAGGCGCGGGCGATCTCCGGCGTCGTCAGGCCGCCGAGGAGGCTCAGCGTCAGCGCGACCTGCGAGTCGGCGGCGAGCGCCGGGTGGCAGCAGGCGAAGATCAGCTCGAGCCGTTCGTCGGGGATCACGGTCTCCTCGTCCTCCGGGTCGGATGGGGCCAGCTCCTCGAGCCGGCCGAGCAGCTCCGTCTTGCGTGCGAGCGTTCGCTCGCGCCGGATCCGGTCGATCGCGCGGTTGCGTGCGGTGGCGACGATCCACGCGCCGGGATTCGCGGGCGCGCCGTCGCGCGGCCAGCGCTCCAGGGCCGTCGCGAATGCGTCCTGTACCGCGTCCTCGGCGAGGTCGAGGTCGCCGAGGACGCGGGCGAGGATTGCGATGCAGCGGGCACGCTCGTCCCGGTAGGCGCGGTCGACCGGGTCTACGAGCTGTCTCCCGAGTGGTCGACGACGGGGCGGATCTCGACGGTGCCGGTGCGGGCATCCGGGATCCGCTCGGCCCACTGGATCGCCTCGTCGAGCGACTCCGACTCGATCAGG
>DATJOZ010000109.1:0-3030 GCA_035506655.1 Gaiellaceae bacterium | reverse complement strand
CCGGGGGACGGTCGGGGCGCGGCAGGTCGAGGACGATGATCCCGAGCCGTCCGCCGTCGAGCGCCGGCCGCGAGCCGGCCGCGTGCGGCGGCTCGAGCGCGTAGGGGTTGTTCGACACGAGCACGACCGATGGATCGCGATGGCGGCGGCCGCGGTCGTCCACGAGCTCCAGGTCGGGCGCGGCGCCACTCGGCCCGAGGACCTCCAGCGCCGTCTCGATGAGGGTGCGCGCCTTGGCGTCGCGGTAGGCCGGCTGGTGAACCGCGTCGCCGTAGATCCCGAGCGAGACGTTGTTGAGGAAGAGCCGGCCGTTCACCTCCGCCACGTCGATCCGCCGCTCGACGCCCGTGGTGAACGCGTCGAGCGACCCGACCAGATGGTGCCGGTCGACGCCGAGGTCGCGTGCGAAGTGGTTGCGCGTGCCCGCAGGCACGCAGACGAAGGGAAGCTCGTGCCGGAGGGCGGCCGCCGCGACGACGGCCAGCGACCCGTCGCCGCCGGCGACGCCGAGCGCGTCGGCGCCGCGCCGCACGGCGTCGTCGACGAGTGTCGCGAGCGGACGGTCGCCGGACAAAACGACCGCGTCGATCCCGCGTCTGCGCGCCTCCTCGACGAGACCGGCGCGCGTCGCCCTGCCGCCGCCCGACCTCGGGTTGACGAAGAGCACCGGCCTCCGAGGCGGGTCCGCGGCATCCCGGCCGGAACGGGTCATTCGGACCGGCGGACCCGGAACGTGCGGCGCGGCTGTTCGGTCGGGGGATCGTGGCCGAGCACGAGCACGTCGACCAGTGTCGCAACTGCCGAGGTGAACGGCACGGCGAGGATGACCGCGAGCCCGCCGAACAGGACTCCCACGACCGCGACCGAGAGCAGCGTGACGAGCGGCGAGAGCCCGACGCTCCGGCCGATGTGCGGATTGACGACGTAGTTCTGGAACTCGCGCACGACGACGAGCCAGAGCAGGGCGAGGCCCGCGACGTGCAGCGACTGCGGGAGGCCGACGGCGAGGACGAGGAGCGAGCCGATCAGCGGGCCGATGATCGGGACGATCTCGATCAGGCCGACGAACGCGCCGACGAGCAGCCAGTAGTTGAGGCCGATCACGTAGAAGCCGGCCGACAGGGCCGCCCCGACCGCGAACACCATGAGGAAGCGGAGCCGCGTGTAGGCGCCGAGGCGGCGGTCGATCGCGACGTACATCTCACGGGCCGTGTCCCGCTTCGACTCCGGCGCGAGCGCGGTGAGCAGCCTGATGATCGCGTCCCGCTCCGAGACGCAGTACCAGGTCGCGGCGAGCGTGAAGAAGATCGCCACGACCGCCTCACCTGCCTTCTGGCTGTACGTCGCGACCGGATGGAGGAGCTCCGTCCCGCTCGGGAGCCGGCGGAGGTGCTGCTGGAGCCACGTGAGCACGCGGTCCCGAACACCCGTCGCCGGGCCGGTGTGGGGGCTGACGATCGCGCTCCCGTGCAGCGCGTGCCCGATCTGGTGGAGCGCGGGCGGCACCGCGAGCCAGACGAGGAGCGCGATTGCTCCGCCGACGACGAGGAAGTGAAGGAGGATCGCGACCGCCTCCGGGACGTGGTGCCCGCGAAGCCACTCGACGCCCGGGCGGATCGCGGCCGCGAACGTCAGCGCGAGGAGGAAGAGGACGAGGACGCTCCGCACCTGCCAGACGCCGAACGCGAGCGCACCGACGGCGAGCGCGGCTGCGGTCGCCTTCGCCACGCGGACGGTCAGGTCGCGGTCGCTCCCCGCCGCGGCGCGCTCCGGCGGTTGCTCGGTCGCTGCCATCAGACCGGAACGAGGATCGACCGTTGCGCGCGCTGCGGCGCGACGCGCCCCGCGTTCAGGAGGGCGAGCGTGACGAGGGCGCCGAAGGCGAAGCCGCCGATGTGTGCGAAGAAGGCGACGCCGCCGCCGTTCGCCGACGCCGACGTGAGGCCGGCGTGCCCCTCGACGAGCTGGTAGACGAACCAGCCGCCGAGGAAGACCCAGGCGGGGATCTGCACGAAGAAGACGAGGACCAGGGTGCGGATCCGCGCGGTCGGATAGAGGACGATGAACGCCCCGAGCACGGCCGCGATCGCGCCGCTCGCGCCGAGATTCGGAACGCGCGCGGCGGACGCCGTCCCGAGCAGGAGCGTGACGGCCGTCTGCGTCATCATCGCGGCGAAGCCGCCGGCGACGTAGAAGACGAGGTAGCGGAAGTGCCCGTACGCGTCCTCGACGTTCTTGCCGAAGATCGCGAGGAAGAGCATGTTGCCGAGGATGTGGTCCCAGCTGCCGTGCGTGAACATCGCCGTGAACCAGCTGATCTCCCACGGCTCGGGCCCGTGGCAGGCGTTGTCGACGGTGCACGGGTAGAACGAGGCGTGGTAGATCGACGCGTTCAGGTGCGGCAGCTCGTAGAAGATCCAGACCGCGAAGTTGGCCACGATCAGCGCGACGTTCACGACCGGGAACTGTCTGGGGCGGAGTCCGTCGGAGAGCGGCAGCATCGTGAGCCTCCTAGTGCGCGACGAGGGTGGCGGGCTCGGCGGGCGGCGCCGCGCCGGGCGACGGTGCAAGCCCTGCGGCGGCGTAGGCGTCCGGCCCCTCGAGGGTCTCGGCCTCGAAGAGCGCCTCGGCGAGCGAGTCGAGCCGCTCGCGGTTGTCGGTGAGGATCTGTACGGCCTCGTCGTGCGCCTCGCCGACGATGCGCCGCATCTCGTCGTCGATCCGCTGCTTCGTCCGCTCGGAGACATCCGAGACGCCGGGCATCAGCGCCGAGCCGTCGCCGTCCTGCGGGAGGACGGTCACGAAGCCGATCGCGTCGCTCATGCCGAAGCGGCCGACCATGTTGCGGGCGAGCTGCGTCGCCTGGCGGATGTCGGACTCTGCGCCGGTCGTCTCGTCGCCGTAGACGACCTCCTCGGCGGCGCGGCCGCCGGTCGCGACCTTGATGTGGGCGAGCAGGCTCTCCTTGTCGTAGTTGAAGCGGTCGCTTCCGGGCGCCGAGATGGTGACGCCGAGGCTCATCGTGCGCGG
>DATJOZ010000108.1:0-11697 GCA_035506655.1 Gaiellaceae bacterium | reverse complement strand
GCGGCGAACAGGCCGAGGATCTCGGGCGACGTCCAGCCGTGCTTGTTCCCCTCGATCAGCGCGTAGGTCAGCGCGAAGAGGCCGGCGCCCGAGGTGACGAGCCCCGGCAGGTCGATGCTCTGCTCGTGCGAGGTGTCCTTCGACTCCTTGATCACGAGCTGCGAGACGATGACGCCCGCGATGCCGACCGGGACGTTGATGAAGAAGATCCAGTTCCAGTTGATGTTGTCGACGATCAGGCCGCCGACGAGCGGGCCGATCGCGAGCGCCATCGCGGAGACGCCGGCCCAGATGCCGATCGCCTGGCCGCGCTCGCGCGGCGGGAACGTCGCGGTGATGATCGAGAGCGACGCCGGGTTCATCAGCGCCGCGCCGACGCCCTGGACCGCGCGCGCGCCGATCAGGAACCCGGCGCTCGGCGCGAGCCCGCAGGCGAGCGACGACAACGTGAAGATGGCGATCCCGATCACGAACGTGCGCCGGCGACCGATGAGGTCGCCGAGCTTGCCGCCGGTGATCAGGAGCGCGGCGAACGTCAGCGCGTACGCGGTGACGATCCACTCGAGCGATGAGACGGAGACGTGGAGATCGCGCTCGATCGAGGGCAGCGCGACGTTCACCACGGTGTTGTCCAGCATGATCATGAAGAGGCCGAAGGCGACCGCTGCGAGCGTCCACCACTTGCGGTTCTCCGGCGCGAAGATGCGTGCCTTCAAGTCTTGTCCCCCTGCGGGTCGTTGTTAGTGCCCACTAAGTTAGCAGACACTAGCCGGGCTTCGGCGGGGCGGTAGGCTCCGGCCGTGCGCGGCGGATTCATCTGGGAGCCCTCGGCCGAGCTCGTCGAGCGCGCAAACGTGACCCGGCTCGCCCGCCGGCTCGGGGCGGACGGCTTCCACGAGCTGCACCGGATCTCGGTCGAGGAGCCGGAGCGGTTCTGGCCGGCGGTCGTCGACGACCTCGGGCTCGAGTTCTCGCGGCGCTTCGACGCGGTCGTCGACCTCTCCCGCGGGCCGGAGTGGGCGACGTGGTTCGTAGGCGGGCGGGTCAACGTCGCGCGGTCGTGCGTCCACCGCTGGGCGGCCGAGCGGCCCGACGCGGAGGCGCTCGTCTGGCAGAGCGAGGACGGCCGGCGCGAGGCGCTGACCTGGGCGGACGCGTCGCGCGAGGTGACCCGGCTCGCCGAGGCGCTCGTCGAGCTCGGCGTCGGGCCGGGCGACCGCGTCGCGATCTTCATGCCGATGTGCCCGGCGGTCGCGGTCGCGGCGCACGCGTGCGCGCACGTCGGCGCCGTCCAGGTGCCGATCTTCTCCGGCTTCGCGGCACCGGCGATCGCGTCCCGGCTCGAGGACTCCGGCGCGAAGGTCGCGATCTGCGCCGACTGGTCGCTCCGGCGCGGGAAGCGGATCGAGATGCGCCGCACGCTCGACGACGCGGGCCGGTTCGCGGTCGAGCACGTCGTCGAGTGGAGCCGCGAGACGGCGTCGTGGCCGGAGGTCGTGACACGGCAGCCCGGGACGCTGGCGCCGCTCGAGGTCGACTCCGAGGCGCCGTACCTCCTGGCCTACACGTCAGGGACGACCGGCCGCCCGAAGGGCGCGCTCCACGTCCAGGGCGGGTTCCTCGTCTCGATCGCGCGTGAGGCCGCGTACCAGAGCGACGTCCGCGCAGGCGACCGCGTCCACTTCGCGACGGACATGGGCTGGATCATGGGCCCGTGGACCGTCGTCGGCGCCGGCGCGCTCGGCGCGACGGTCGTCTTCGCGGAGGGCGCGCCCGACTGGCCGTCCGACCGGCTCTGGCGGCTCGTCGAGTCGGAGCGCGTGACGATGCTCGGCCTCTCGCCCACGCTCGTCCGCGCGCTGATCCCGCACGGCGAGCCCGAGGCGGACCTCTCGTCGCTGCAGACGTTCTGCACGACGGGCGAGCCGTGGAACCCGGACCCGTACGTCTGGCTCTTCGAGCGCGCCGGCCGCGGGCGCGCGCCGATCGTGAACATCTCCGGCGGGACGGAGGTCGGCGCGTGCTTCCTCTCGACCGTGATCACGGAGCCGGTGAAGCCCGTCGCGCTCGGCTTCCCGGCGCTCGGGATGGACATGGACGTCGTCGACGCGGCGGGCGAGCCGGTGCGCGGCGAGGTCGGTGAGCTCGTCTGCCGGCGGCCGTGGCCCGGCATGACGCGCGGCGTCTGGCGCGACGACGAGCGGTATCTCGACACGTACTGGCGCCGCTTCCCCGGCGTCTGGACGCACGGCGACTGGGCGTCGGTCGACGAGGACGGCTACTGGTTCCTCCACGGCCGCAGCGACGACACGCTGAACATCGCGGGCAAGCGCATCGGGCCCGCGGAGCTCGAGTCGGCGGCGATCGGCAGCGGCCTCGTCGCCGAGGCGGCGGCGGTCGGCGTGCCGCACGAGGTGAAGGGCGAGACGGCGTGGATCTTCTGCGTCGCGCGCCCCGACGTGGAACCGGATGCGGCGCGCGTCGCGGGCGCCGTCGCCGACGCGCTCGGCAAGGCGTTCACGCCGGAGCGGATCGTGTGGGTCGGGTCGCTGCCGAAGACGCGCTCCGCGAAGATCGTGCGCCGTGCCGTTCGCGCGCGGGTCCTCGGCGAGGATCCCGGAGACCTTTCGTCCCTCGAGAACCCCGAGTCGCTGGAGGAGATCTCGCATGCCATCGAATGACCTGCAGGGCCGCGCGCTCGTCACCGGCGGCGGGCGGGGGATCGGCGCGAACGTCGCGCGCGAGCTCGCGTCGGCCGGGATGGAGGTCTGGGTCACCGGCCGCACGGCCGAGCAGGTCGAGTCCGTCGCGGCGGAGATCGGCGGGCACGCGCTCGTCGGCGACGTGTCGTCGCGCGACGACGTCGAGCGGTGGGCGCGCGAGGCGGGCGACGTCGACCTGCTCGTCTGCAACGCGGCGATCAGCGGGACGCTCGAGCCGCTCGCCGAGCCGGACGAGTGGTGGCGGACGTTCGAGATCAACGTGCTCGGCGTGTTCCTCTGCTGCCGCGCATTCGCGCCCCGGATGGTCGACCGCGGCGGCGGCCGCATCGTCAACGTCACCAGCGGCTCGGCATGGATGCAGACGGTGATGGTGAACCTCGGGCTCGCGACCGCGTATCCCGCGAGCAAGGCGGCGGTGCATCGGTTCTCCGAGGTGCTCGCGGCGAGCCTCGCGCCGCACAACGTGTTCGTCTTCTCGATCAGCCCCGGGCTCGTGCGCACGTCGATGACGGAGAACGGGTTTCCGGACGACGCGCCGTGGACGCCGCCCGAGTGCGCGCCCCGGCTCGTGCACGCGCTCGCGACGGGCGAGTTCGACGCGCTCGCCGGCCGCTACCTCCACGCCGAGCACGACCCGCCGGAGGAGCTCCGCGCCCGGGTCGACGCGATCCTCGCCGACGACCTGAACGCGATCCGGCTCCGCCGCTAGCGAGGTTTTCGCCTGATAGGCTGAAACCGATGCGCCTCGCCCTCGTCCAGACGAATCCCGTCGTCGGCGACCTCGACGGCAACCGAGCGCTGATCCTCGAGCGGCTCGAGGCGGCGACGGCGGCCGGCGCCGACCTCGTCGTCTTCCCCGAGCTCGCGGTGACCGGATACCCGCCGGAGGACCTCCTGCTGCGGCCCGGGTTCGTGCGTGCGGCGGAGCGCTCGCTCGCGGAGATCGCAGCCGCGGCGCGCGGCGCGACGGTGCTCGTCGGCAGCCCGCACCTCGATCGCGACCTCTACAACGCGTGCGCAGTCTGCGAGGGCGGCGAGGTGAAGGCGATCGTGAAGAAGCGGTTCCTCCCGAACTACGGCGTCTTCGACGAGATGCGCTACTTCGCGTCCGGCGACGAGCTCTATCTGTTCCGGCTCGGCGAGGCGGTCGTCGGCGTGACGATCTGCGAGGACATGTGGCAGCCGGGGCCGCCGGCGACCGACCTCACGCTCGCCGGCGCGCAGCTGCTCGTCAACGTGTCGGCGTCGCCCTTCCACGTCGGCAAGGACCGCGAGCGCGAGGAGATGTTCCAGATCCGCGCGCGCGACGCGTCATCGTACGTCGCGTTCTGCAACACGGTCGGTGGCCAGGACGAGCTGCTCTTCGACGGGCACTCGGCCGTGATCGACGACGAGGGGACGGTGCTCGCGCGCGCGCCCGGCTTCGAGGAGGCGCTGCTCGTCGTCGACGTCGACCCGACGGCCGTCGTCGCGCGGCGGCTCTCCGATGCGCGCCGGCGCGCGCTCGCGGCCGACCGCGGCGCGCTGCCGCCGGTGACGACGGTGGAGCTCGGCGCGCCGCGCACCCCGGCCGGGCCGGCCGCGCCGCCGCTCGTCCCGTTCGACGACGAGCTCGAACAGATGCGGCAGGCGCTCGTGCTCGGCCTCCGCGACTACGTGCGGAAGAACGGCTTCTCGGAGATCGTCCTCGGCGTCTCCGGCCGGATCGACTCGGCGCTCACCGCGGCGATCGCGGCCGAGGCGCTGTCGCCCGAGCGGGTGCACTGCGTCTCGATGCCGTCGCGGTACTCGTCGGACGGGACGCGCACCGACGCGCGGCGGCTCGCGGAGGGGCTCGGCTGCGACTTCCGCGAGATCCCGATCGGGCCGATGGTCGAGGCGTTCGGCGCGGCACTCGCGTCGTCGTTCGCGGGCCGCGACGCGGATCTCACGGAGGAGAACGTCCAGGCGCGGGTCCGCGGGACGTTGTTGATGGCGCTCTCGAACAAGTTCGGCTGGCTGCTCGTCGCGACGGGGAACAAGTCGGAGCTGTCGGTCGGCTACGCGACGCTCTACGGGGACATGGCCGGCGGGTTCGCGCTCCTGAAGGACGTGTTCAAGACGGACGTGTTCCGGCTGTCGCGGTACCTGAACGAGCGCGCGGGCCGCGAGCTGATCCCGGTCTCGATCATCGAGCGCCCGCCGAGCGCGGAGCTGCGGCCGGATCAGCGCGACGAGGACTCGCTGCCGCCGTACGCGCAGCTCGACCGGGTGCTCGAGGCGTACGTCGAGGAGGACCGGTCGCTCGAGGAGCTCTCGGCGGACGGCTTCGACGCGGACGTCGTCGGACGCGCGGTGGCGATGATCGACCGCGCGGAGTACAAGCGACGGCAGGCGCCGCCCGGCGTGCGGCTCCGGCCGAAGGCGTTCGGGCGCGACCGCCGGACGCCGATCACGAACCGCTGGCGCGGATGACGGAGGCGCCGGGCGACGCGCTGCACGTCGTCGGCGCGGCGGTCGTCGAGGACGGGCGGCTGCTCGTCGTGAGCAAGCGCGCCGCGCCGGACGTCTTCTATCTCCCGGGCGGCAAGCCGGACGAGGGCGAGAACGAGGTCGCATGCCTCGAGCGCGAGCTACGCGAGGAGCTGTCGGCGGCGCTCGTCGACGTCGAGTTCTTCGAGACGGTCGTCGACGAGGCGGCGCTCGAGGGCGTCGAGCTGCGGCTGAGCGTGTACCTCGCCTCGCTCGACCGCGCGCCGGAGGCCGCGGCGGAGATCGCGGCGGTCGCGTGGTTCGAGTCGGAGGACGTGCTCGGCGGGACGCTCGCGCCCGCGGTGCGCAACCGGGTCGTGCCGCGGCTGCGAGAGGAAGGTCTCCTCTAGACCCCTGCGTCGAGCGGCTCGGGCGGCGGGCCGTTCGCGATCAGGTCGCGCGTGAGCTCGGCGAGGCGGCGCGGGCCGGTCATGAGAGAGCCGAGCTCGTCGAGCGTGAACCACTGCGCGCCGGTCACGCCCTCGTCCGCGAGCTGCTCGTCGGTGAACGCGGGCATCGGCTCGAAGTGCGGGACGCGGACGAGGTAGTGGCGCTCGCGCTGCCCGCCCCAGCGGCGCGGGTTGACGAGCCAGTGCTCGCGCGTCCAGATCTGCGGGCCGAGCTCGAAGTCGCGGAGGCCGACCTCCTCCGCGAGCTCGCGCTGCAGCGCGTCGCGGTCGGACTCGCCGTCGTCGACGCCGCCGCCGGGCGTCGACCACCAGTCGCCGAACTCGTCGCTGAAGCGGACGAGCAGCAGGTTGTCGTCCGGGTCGAGCACGAGCGCGCGGACGCCGGTGCGCGGCGGGCGCCCGTATGCACGCGCCGCGAGCTCCATGAACCAGCGCAGGCGGTCCCACCACGGCACGGCGGCGTTCGCGGGCGACGTCGACGGGAGGACGAAGAGCTTCGTGTCGCCGAGGGCACGGTGCTGGAGGCCGAGCTCGGGCCGCTCGTTGAAGGCGCCGCGGTACGCCTCCTTGCCGACGAAGCCGAGCCAGCCGGGTCGGAGCTCGTCCGCGATGCGCTCGAGCCTCCGCGCGGAGCCGGCGAAATCCGCGCGGCGGAGGTCGCCGGACCCGGGCGTCGTCCGGTAGGCGGCGTTCGTGACGCCGATCCCCTCGCCGAGGAGCTCGAACTGCTCGTGCGGCTCGTAGAGGCGCGGCGTGAAGTGCGCGGCGTGGAGCAGCCGCCAGAAGTCGTTGCGCGGGTTCGCGAAGTGCGCGTGCGCCGCCGCCGAGACGCGACCGGGGTTGATCCCGACGAACACGACGCGCAACCCGGGCGCGAGCACGTCGGGGACGTCACTCGGAGTCGTGTCCGCGCCGGACGTGTCCGGCGCGCGACCCACGTTCCCCCCCACGGGGGGCACGAGGTTCCCTTCTGGAACGGTACGCGACGAATCCATACGCGAGGGTCGCAGCTTCGTCGCGGGAGGCTCGCGGCGGGCGGCGACGGAGCTGAGTCTACGAGCGGGCGGGGGCGGCTACGCCGCCTCGACCTCGGTCTCGTCGCCGGTGCGGCCGTCGAGGCGGGTCTCGAGGGCGCGGCGGATGTCCTCGCCGCTCACGTCCGTCGGGAACCGCGGCGGACGGCGCTCGAGCCGCACGACCCGCACCGTCGGATCCCACGCTCCGTAGCAACGCGCGTAGCACTCGGCCTCGGTCAACGGTCTGAGCCGCCGCACGCACAAAAGCGTATGGAGGCCCCCGGACGGCGCGGGACGTCTGCGACGATGGCGCCGTGCGTTCCACACCGAAGGAGTTCCGGTACGCGATCGAGCTCGACGCCGACGGCGGGCTCCACACCGAGAACGGCACGGGCCTCGTCACCGCGCCTGCATGGACGCCGGAGCACCTGCTCCTCGCCGGGCTCGTCCGCTGCTCGCTCGACAGCCTCCGCCACCACGCGAAGCGCGCGGAGGTCGAGGTCACGGGTGCGAGCGCCGGCGCGTCGGCGCGCGTCACGCGCCGCGAGAGCGACGGGCGCTACGCCGTCGTCGAGGCGAGCGTCGAGCTCGCGGTGCGGCTCGACCCCGAGCCCGGGCCGGACGCCCTCGCCGAGCTCCTCGCGAAGGCGGAGCGCGACTGCTTCGTCGGCGCGTCGCTCACGGCGAAGCCGACGTACCGCTGGCGCGTCAACGACTAGGACACGTCGAGCGGCGCCATCGTCAGCCCGGCATCGCGCAGCTGCTCCCAGTACAGCTCCGCCTGCTCGCGCTCGCCCGACCAGACGGTGGCGCGGCCCTTGTTGTGGATCGTGTTCGCCATCTCCATCCCCCGGTCGTAGCTCACGCCCGGGAGCACGCTCGAGAGCGCGAACGCGACGCCCTCGAACGTGTTGTGGTTGTCGTTGAGGACGATCACGAGCCACGGACGCCCGAAGCCGGATCCGTCGCCGCGATCGAGCCGCTCCCGCTCGCGCGGCGGCGTCAGCGTGCTGCTCACCCCTCCATCGTAGTGCGGTAGCGTCCGTCCCATGAGCACCGTCGCACTCGACGTCGACGCGGTTCGCACACGCTTCTCCGCGCTCCAGGGACCGACCGCCTTCCTCGACGCGCCGGGCGGGACGCAGTGCCCCGACTCGGTCGTCGACGCGATCGCGCGCTACCTGCGCGAGTCGAACGCGAACCTCGGCGGCGCGTTCGCGACGAGCCGCGCGAGCGACGACGTCGTCGCGCGCGCCCGCGCCGCCGCATCGGCCTTCCTCGGCTGCGGACCGCACGAGGCGATCTTCGGCGCGAACATGACGACGCTGAGCTTCATGCTCACGCGCACGCTCGGCCGCACGCTGCGCGCCGGCGACGAGATCCTCGTGACGCGGCTCGACCACGACGGGAACGTCGCGCCGTGGCTCGAGCTCGCGCACGACCTCGACCTGAAGGTCGGCTTCGTCGACGTACGCGACGACACGACGCTCGATCTCCAGGATCTCGAGTGGAAGCTGACCGACCGGACGCGCGTCGTCGCGTTCCCGCTCGCGTCGAATGCGGTGGGCACGCGACCGGACGCACGCCGCATCGCCGAGCTCGCACACGAGGCAGGCGCGCTCGCGTGGGCCGACGCGGTGCACTTCGCGCCGCACGCGCCGATCGACGTCGTCGACCTCGACGTCGACGTGCTCGTCTGCTCGCCGTACAAGTTCTTCGGCCCGCACCTCGGCCTCGCGTTCGGCCGCGCGGAGCTGATCGATTCGTGGCGGCCGTACAAGGTCCGTCCCGCTCCGACCGACCCGCTCGGCGCGCGGTTCGAGACGGGGACGCTCGCACACGAGCTGCTCGCGGGCTTCATCGCCGCGGTCGACTACCTCCACCAGCTCGGCTGGCCCGCGATCCAGTCGCACGAGACCGCGCTCGGCCAGCGCTTCCTCGACGCGCTGCCGGAGCGCTGCCGGCTGCTCGGGCTCCCGACGATGGAAGGACGCGTGCCGACCTTCGCGTTCACCGTCGACGGCCGGTCGCCGCGCGCGGTCGCCGAGGCGCTTGCCGCACGCGACATCGCGGTGTGGGACGGCGACTACTACGCGATCGAGGTGATGAAGCGGCTCGGCCTCGCCGACCAGGGGGGCGCCGTCCGCGCCGGGTTCGTCCACTACAACACGACCGACGAGGTCGACCGCCTGCTCGCCGCGCTGGAGGAGCTCTGAGCGCGCCCGACGTCGTCGAGCTCCTGCGCGAGCTGATCCGCTTCGACACGACGAACCCGCCGGGGAACGAGACGGCGTGCATCGAGCACGTGCGCGGGATCCTCACCGCGGCGGGGATCGACTCGACGATCCTCGCGCGCGCCGACGACCGGCCGAACCTCGTCGCGCGCGTCGCGGGCCGCGGCGAGGCGCCGCCGCTCCTCCTCTACGGCCACGTCGACGTCGTCACGACCGCCGGCCAGCGGTGGACGCACGAGCCGTTCGCGGGCGACCTCGCCGACGGGATGGTCTGGGGCCGCGGCGCGCTCGACATGAAGGGCGGCGTCGCGATGCTGATCCACGCGCTCGTCCGCGCCCACGAGGAGGGGCCGCCGCCGGGCGACCTCGTGCTCGCGGTGCTGAGCGACGAGGAGAACGGCGGCGCGTTCGGCGCGGCCTTCCTCTGCGAGGAGCATCGCGAGCGGTTCGCCGGCGTGCGCCACGCGCTCGGCGAGTTCGGCGGCGCGACGACCCACGTGTCCGGCCGCGCGTTCTATCCGATCCAGGTCTCGGAGAAGCAGATCTGCTGGCTGCGCGGCGTGGTCCGCGGCCCCGGCGGGCACGCCGCGATCGGCGTCCGCGGCAGCGCGATGGCGAAGCTCGGCCCGATCCTCGAGGCGCTCGACACGCGGTCGCTGCCGGTGCACGTGACGGAGCCGGCGCGCGCGTGGATCGAGGCGATGGCGGACGCGCTGCCGGACGAGCAGGCGGCCGTGATGCGCTCGCTCCTCGACCCGGGCACCGCCGAGGAGACGCTGCGCGACGCGCCGGACGAGCTCCGACCGATCGAGCGCGCGCTCCGCAACACGGTCACGCCGACGATCGTGCGCGGCGGCGAGAAGATCAACGTCGTCCCGTCCGAGATCGAGCTCGAGCTCGACGGGCGCGCACTTCCCGGGTTCACCCCGGACGACGTGATCCGCGAGCTCGGCGAGCTCGTCGGGCCGGAGCTCGAGCTCGAGCTCGTCCGCCACGACCCGGGCCCGTCGGAGGTCGACCTCTCGTTCGTGCCGACGCTGTCCGAGATCCTCCGCGAGCTCGACCCGGACGCCGTGCCCGTGCCGATGATGCAGATCGGCGTGACCGACGGGCGGTTCTTCTCGCGGATCGGGATCCAGACGTACGGCTACCTGCCGCTGAAGCTGCCGCCGGGATTCGAGTTCTCGAAGCTCGTGCACGCGGCGGACGAGCGCGTGCCGGCGGACGCGGTGCGCTTCGGCGCCGAGGCGGTCTCCCGCGCGATCGACCGGTACCGCGGATGAGGTTGCTCGTCCTCGGCGGGACGAAGTTCCTCGGACGCCACGCAGTCGACGCCGCGCTCGCGGACGGCCACGAGGTGACGATCTTCACGCGCGGGAAGACGAACGCGGACCTCTTCCCCGAGGTCGAGCACCTCACCGGCGACCGCGACGGCGACCTCGGTGCGCTCGCCGGGCGCGAGTGGGACGGCGTCGTCGACACGAGCGGTTACGTGCCGCGCGTCGTGCGCCGGTCGGCGGAGCTGCTGCGCGACGCGGTCGGGCGCTACGTGTTCGTGTCGAGCATCTCCGTGTACGCGGACTTCGCGGAGCCGGTGACGGAGGCGTCGGCCGTCGCGGAGCTCGAGGATCCTGCGAGCGAGAACGTCGAGGCGGACTACGGCGCGCTGAAGGCGGCGTGCGAGACGGTGCTCGCCGAGGTCTACGGCGACCGCGCGGCACTCGTGCGCGCCGGGCTCATCGTCGGGCCGTTCGATCCGACGGACCGGTTCACGTACTGGCCGCGGCGGCTCGCCGAGGGCGGCGACGTGCTCGCGCCGGGCGATCCGTCGGCGCCGGTGCAGTTCGTCGACGCCCGCGACCTCGGCGCGTGGCTCGTGCGGCTCGCGGCGGACGGACCGGGCGGCGTGTTCAACGCGACGGGGCCGGCGGGGCCGCTGACGCTCGGCGCGCTCCTCGACGAGGCGAACGCCGCGATCGGCGCGGGGGCGACGCTGCACTGGACCGACGACCGGCGGATCCTCGACGCGGCGGTGCAGCCGTGGATGGAGCTGCCGCTGTGGATCCCCGGCGACGAGTACCGCGGGCTGCAGCAGGCGGACATCCGGCGCGCACTCGATGCGGGCCTCACGTTCCGGCCGGTGCGGGAGACGGTGCTCGACACGCTCGCGTGGAGCCGCGAGGCGGGCGAGCAGCGCCCGACGCTCTCGCGCGAGCGCGAGCGCGAGATCCTCGCCGGTGCCTGAGCTGTCGACGAAGCTCGGCGCCAAACCCGGCGCGGAGGTGACGGTGCTGTTCACGACGCGCCGCTCCGAGCTCGAGCGCCGGTTCCCGAAGCTGAAGAAGACGCTCGCGCCGGCCGACGGCCTCTGGGTCGCGTGGCCGAAGAAGGCGGCGAAGCTCGACACCGACCTCGACTTCGCCGCGGTGCAGGAGGTCGGCCTCGCGAACGGCCTCGTCGACAACAAGAGCGCGTCGATCGACGAGACGTGGCAGGCGCTGCGCTTCGTCTACCGCGTCGCAGACCGCTAGCGCGTGTTAACGGTGCCAGGCACCGTTAAGAAACGCGACAGGTCCGGTCGCGACACGGCAGCGGAGGCGGGTCAGGCGGCGTTGTCGGCCTTCGCGGCCTTCGCGGCGCTCGCCCAGCGCTCGTCGTCCCGGCGGATCCGGTCCGGCTCGCGGCCGCGCGCTTCCGCGACCGCCACGGCCAACCGCTGGAACATCACGACGTCGACGACGGGATGACGCGTCGCAACGAGGTCGGCGTCGCAGCCGAGCTCCCGCAGCGCGGCGACCGCCGC
>DATJOZ010000107.1:0-7499 GCA_035506655.1 Gaiellaceae bacterium | reverse complement strand
CCGGCGCACGTCCTGCCGCGCATGCGGTCGCCGAGCGTCGCGGGATCGGGGAGCGCGGCCGCGACGAGGTCGCGCGGGGCGACGTCGACACCGCGCACCCGAACGGGCCGGGTCGAGTCGAGCCCGAGCTTGTGCAGCGTCGTCAACACGGCGATGAACTCCTCGCCGAGGCCGTACTTGAACGTGACGCGCCGGCAGTCGATCTCGCGGGGGACGAGCACCACCTCCTCGTGCTCGACGTTCACGCACTCGACGACGCCGATACCCGCCGGGAACTCGAACAGCTCGGGCTCCGAGAACGGCTCGGTCGTGAAGAAGCCGCGATCGCGCTCCCACACGAGCGGCGGGTTGAGGCACTCCTCGATCGTCGTCCAGATCGAGAAGGTCGGCGCGAAGTCGTAGCCCTCGACGACGAGGTTCGCGCCGTCGCGCACCGCGACCTCGTCGATCGTCGCGAAGAGGTGGTCGGCCGCATAGCGCGCGAAGACGTCCGAGAGGCCCGGCTCGACGCCGATCCCGACGAGCGCGAGCTGCCCGCGCTCGCGCCAGCGCTCGTGCTCCGCGAGCTGCGCGTCGCCGAGCATGACGCCGGTCTCCTCGTACGGCCGCTCGGGATGCCGCTCGGAGAGCGTCATCGCCATGTCGAGATACGTGGCGCCCAGCTCGAACGCCGCGGCGAAGATCTGCGGGTTGAAGCGCGGATCCGTCGCGTTCAGCACCGCGTCGGCGCCGGAGTCGCGGATCAGCGCCGAGACGGACGCCGCGTCCGACGCGTCGACGTGCGCGGCCTCGAAGCGGCCGTCGTCGAGGCCGTCGACGACCGACCGCGCACGCGCCACGTCGACGTCCGCGAGCGTGACCCGGTCGAAGAAGTCGCGGCGGCGGGCGACCTCCGCAGCGGCCGCACCGACGCCTCCCGTGCCGACGACGAGGATCTTCATCCCCGCCGATGCTATGTGCTCAGCTCACGCCGAGGATCTCGTTCGCCGCGCGGATGCCCTCGCTCGCGCCGCCCTCCATGTAGCCCTGGAAGTCCTGCGAGCAGTGCTCGCCGGCGAAGTGGATGTTCCCCTGCGGCACGCCCTCGTAGCCGGAGAACTGCGTGTACTGCCCGACGCGCCAGTACGAGTACGAGCAGCCGAGCAGCGGGTCGCGGAACGGCGTCGAGAGCGTCGCCTTCCCGTTCCACTTGGCCGTGATCCCGGGATACACCGTCTCGAGCTTCGCGAGGAACTGCCGCGCGTACGCCGTCACCTGCGGGTTCGAGCCGGCGTTCGAGTACGGCGTCGACGGCGCGTAGCCGCCCGCGATGTCGCCGCCCGAGTAGTCGACGAGGATCCCGGTCGGGCCGGGCTGCGCGCGCGTCACCTCCCACGTGTTCTGGATCCCGAGGTCGGTGTACGCGCTGCCGGTCGACCCCTGCGCGTTCCAGAGCCGGCTCTGGAACTGGAGCTGGAGCTTCGCGTTGCGGCCGGCGCCGAGTTGCGTGATCGCGGTCTGCTTGCGCTGGTCGAAGCCCGCGCCGGAGTAGTCGAGCGTCCGCAGCACGGCGAAGCTCGTGCAGAGGATCACCTGGTCCGCGGTCACGGTCTGGTTGCGTCCCGGCGTCGAGAACTGCATCGACACCGAGCCGTCGCGGTTCGTCCGGATCGACTGCATCGCCCAGCCCTGCTTCACCGTCCCGGACGGCAGCGACGCGGCGATCGCCTCCGGCAGCTGCTGGTTCCCGCCGCGGATGTGGTACCGCTCGTCCGACTCGCCGAAGATCGAGAGCTGTCCCGGCGACGGCTGGAACGCGAGCAGGTAGACGAGGTTGAGGCTCGCCTGGTCCGAGGTGTTCGCGCCGTACTCCTCCGTGTACGCGGCGTCGAGCAGGCGGCCGAACGGCGAGCGGTGGCCGCCGGGCACGTACGTCTCGATCCAGTCGTACACCGACATGTGGTCGAGCATGCGCCCGGTGGCGGTGTTGTTGTCCCACGTCGTCGGGTAGCCGGCGGCGTCGGAGAGCTTCTGCAGCACCTTGTTCACCGGCCGGAAGTCCTTGTCGGCCTGGCTCGTCGGGTAGAAGTCGCCGAGGAAGTAGTAGGTGTCGTCCGTTCCCTTTGGCTGCGCCGCGGTGAGGTCGTCGACGGCGAGCCCGAAGCGGTCCGCGAGCGCGAGGATCGTCTCGTGGCCGGTGTCGATCAGCTCGCCGCAGAACTCGGAGACCTGGTGGCTCGACCAGTAGCCCGAGCGGTCGGAGTGCATCCGGCCGCCGATCCCTGCGGTGCTCGCCTCGTAGACGGTCGAGGAGACTCCCGCGTCGGCGAGCGTGAGCGCCGCGCAGAGGCCGGCGATGCCGCCGCCGACGATCGCGATCCGCTGCCCGTTGTGCCGGCCGGCGCGCGCCGGCCGCGCGAACGCGGCGGGGCCTGCGACGGCCACCGCGGCGCCGGCGGCGCCGGCGCGCTTCAGGAAGTCGCCGCGCGTGTACGCGGCCTCGTGGCGCCGGCCGCGGAGCTCGTCCGGCTCGATCCCGAGCCGCGCGGCGGTGCGGTGCTCCTCCGCCAGGCGCTCGATCGCGCGAAGCAACGGTGTGCGGGCCATCTGCCTACCTCCCCCTCCCCGGAAACAGAACCAGGGGGACGATCTCGCACCGCGTCGTCTCCCGTCAAGGTCATTGACGCAACGCGCAGCGACCTGGTAGGAATGCCTCGCGTTGCGCAGGCCTGACGCCCAGCTCCTGCGGCTCTCCGCCGGCCCACGGCGGGGTCCCGTCGCGCCCGCGCGGCGCGTCGACGAGCTCGACCGGCGGATCATCGAGGCGCTCCAGGCGAACGGACGCGAGTCGTTCCGTCGGATCGCGGCGCGCCTCGGCGTCTCGGAGGCGACGGTGCGCGCGCGCTACGCGAGGCTCACCGACGACGAGATCCTCCAGGTCGTCGCCGTCACGAACCCGCTCGGGCTCGGCTTCGAGCAGGCGCTCGTCGGCGTGAAGACGTCGGGCCCGCCCGGGGACGTCGCCGACGAGATCTCGCGCTGGCAGGAGGCGGACTACGTCGTCGTCACGGCGGGACGGTTCGACATCGTCGTCGAGGTCGTCGTGACGGGCCGGCAGGAACTGCTCGAGCTCACGGACCGGATGCGCGCGCTCGAGGGCGTCGCGTCGACGGAGACGTTCTTCTACCTCGAGATGTGGAAGCAGCTGTACGACTGGGGCGCGCACACACCGACGAAGGAGGACACGCAGCCGTGACGACGTTCGAGACCACGCTCGACGTAACCGCGCTGCAGCAGGCCGCGCGCGACCACCTCTGGCTCCACTTCACGCGCATGGGCGGCCACGAGCCGCCGATCATCGTGCGCGGCGACGGCTGCTACCTCGAGGACGCGCAGGGGAACCGCTATCTCGACGCGCTCGCAGGCCTCTTCTCCGTCAACCTCGGCTACGGGTGGGGCGAGGAGATCGGCCAGGCGGCGCTCGACCAGATGCGCGAGCTCCCGTTCTACACGAACTGGTCGTACGCGCATCCGCGCGCGATCGAGCTCGCGACCGAGGTCGCGTCGCTCGCGCCCGGCGACCTGAACCGCGTCTTCTTCGTCTCCGGCGGCTCCGAGGCCGTCGAGTCGGCGTGGAAGCTCGCGCGCCAGTACTACGTCGCGCGGCACGAGACGCGGATGCGTGCCGTCACACTCACGCTCCCGGAGACGGGCCACGACGCGATCGCGTCGCAGCTGCGCCGTCCGCCGGCGCGCTACAAGGCGATCGCGCGGCACATCGCGTACCACGGCACGACGATGGGCGCGCTCTCGATCAACGGCATCCCTGCGCTGCGGAACCCGTTCGAGCCGCTCGTCCCCGAGGTACGCCACGTCTCGAACACGAACCGCTACCACCGGCCGCCGGGCGAGACGGAGGAGGAGTTCACCGCCTTCCTCCTCGCCGAGCTCGAGCAGACGATCGTCGCGATGGGGCCCGACACGGTCTGCATGGTGCACATGGAGCCCGTGCAGAACGCCGGCGGCGCGTTCCTCGCGCCCGCGGGCTACTGGGCCGGCGTGCGCGCGATCTGCGACAAGTACGAGATCCTGCTCTCCGCCGACGAGGTGATCACCGGCTTCGGGCGGCTCGGCCACTGGTTCGCGTCGGAGCGCTACGACATCCGCCCGGACATCATCACGTGCGCGAAGGGGCTCTCGTCGTCGTACGCGGCGATCGGCGCGGTGGTGACGACCGACCGCGTGATGGAGCCGTTCCTCGAGGCGACGTCGATGTACTCGCACGGGATCACGTTCGGCGGCCATCCCGTGATGAGCGCGATCGCGCTCAAGAACATCGAGATCATGAAGCGCGAGCGGATCATGGAGCACGTGCTCGGCAACGAGGGCGCGTTCCGCGCGACGCTCGAGCAGCTGCTCGACCTCCCGATCGTCGGCGACGTCCGCGGCGCCGGGTACTTCTACGCGGTCGAGCTCGTGAAGGACAAGGAGACCCGGCAGACGTTCGACGACGCGGAGTGCGAGACGCTGCTCCGCGGCTTCCTGTCGCCGCGGCTGTTCGAGAAGGGCCTCATCTGTCGCGCCGACGACCGCGGCGACCCGGTGATCCAGATCTCGCCGCCGCTCGTCGCGACGCAGAAGGAGTTCGACACGATCACGGGCGTGCTCGGCGACGTGCTCGCCGAGGCGTGGGAGCGAGTCAACAAGGGAGGGAGCGCATCGTGAGCACCGATCCGGAACTGATCGAGCAGACAACCGCCCTCGCACTCGAGGAGAAGAGCAAGCTGATCAAGTCGTTCCGCCGGTTCGACATGCTCTTCTTCACGGTCTGCGCGTTCGTCGGGCTCGACACGCTCGGGACGATCGCCAAGAACGGGCCGCAGGGCTTCTTCTGGCTGGTCTTCCTGGCGATCCTGTTCGTCATCCCGTACATGCTGATCATGTCGGAGATCGGCTCCGCCTTCACGCAGGAGGGCGGACCGTACGAGTGGGTGAAGCTCGCGTTCGGGCGGTTCAACGGCGGGATCTCGGCGATCCTCTACTGGGTCACGAACCCGCTCTGGGTCGGCGGCTCGCTCGCGTTCATCGCCACGAACGCGTGGAGCGAGAACATCTCCGGCATCGGCAGCGGCACGGCCGGCGACTACGCGTTCAAGCTCGGCTTCATCTGGATCTCGATCGGCGTCGCGATCATCTCGCTCAAGTACGGCAAGTGGATTCCGAACGCCGGCGCGTTCACGCGCGGCATCGTGCTCGGCTTCTTCTCGCTCACCGTCATCATCTACGGGATCAAGCACGGCGCGTCCGGGTTCCCGGTGCACGAGCTGTCGCCGAGCCGCTCGATCTTCTTCGCACTCGTCCCGATCCTCCTCTTCAGCTTCGTCGGCTTCGAGCTGCAGAACGGTGCGGCGGAGGAGATGGTGAACCCGCAGCGCGACGTGCCGATCGCGGTGCTGCGCAGCGGGATCATCGGCGTTCTCATGTACGCCATTCCGGTGCTCTGCATCATCCTCGTGCTGCCGGCGAAGGCCGTCACCGGCATCGGCGGCTTCATCAGCGCCGTCACCGTCGTCTTCAACGGCGTCTACGGCGGCGCAGCCCACACGCTGCTGATCCTGATGACGCTCTGCTTCATCCTCGCCCTCGTCACGTCGGGCGCGGTCTGGATGATCGGCTCGGACCGCGTGCAGGCGGTGGCTGCGTACGACGGCGCGTTCTTCCCGTACTTCGGCATCTTCAACCGGAAGCTCGGCACGCCGGTGCGCGTGAACGTGATGTCGGGAATCGCGGCCTCGATCTTCATGATCGTCGCCGTCGCGGCGTTCAACGGCGGCGACAACGCAAAGTTCGTCGTCGTGCTCGACATCGCCATCTCGACGACGTTGATCTCCTACATCTGGATCTTCCCGGCCGCTCTGAAGCTCCGCTACTCGCACGGGCACGTCCAGCGGCCGTACGTGCATCCGTTCGGGATGACCGGCCTTTGGATCTCGACCATCCTGATCACGGGGTGGATCGCGCTCGGCTCGTGGGTGACGGTCTTCCCCGACACGCTCGAGAAGGTGTTCGGCGTCGGCTACGGCTTCAAGGGGGTGTGGAGCGTCGACCGGCTGACGTTCGAGTACCTGACGATCGGCACGCTCGCGATCGTCGTCGGAGTCGGGATGATCGGCTACTGGGCCGCGAGCCGCGTGCGGCGGCAGACGGTGACGACGGAGATCGGCGCGGCGCTCCCGGCGGAAGGCGCCGGCTAGTGGCGCCGGAGCCGCGGCTGCCCGCCTGGTGGCTCGAGCAGGCGCTCGCCACCGAGGACGGGCAGCCGCCGGCTCCGTCGCTCACGGAAGAGGTCGAGGCGGACGTCGCCGTCGTCGGCGGCGGCTACACCGGGCTCTGGACGGCGCTCGCGCTCCGCGAGCGCGCGCCGGAGCTCCGCGTCGTCCTGCTCGAGGCGGAGATCTGCGGCGCCGGCCCGAGCGGGCGCAACGGCGGCTTCATCCACGGCTACTGGGCCTCGCTCGCGTCGGCGCGCGCGGTGCTCGGCGACGTCGACGCGGTGCGGCTCGCCGTCGCGGGCGAGCAGATCGTCCCCGGCGTGCGCGCGTTCGCCGAGTCGCGCGGGGAGGACGTGTGGCTCCGCGAGGGAGGGATGCTGATGGTGTCCGCGGCGCCGGCGCAGGACGAGGCCGTGGCGCGCGCGGCCGAGGCGGCGGCGGCCGTCGGCCGTGCGGACCAGGCGGTACCGCTCTCACGCGACGAGCTCGCACGGCGCGTCTCGTCGCCGGTCTTCCGCGAGGGCGTGTTCTACCCCGACGGTGCGACGGTGCATCCGGGGCTGCTCGTGCGCGCGCTGCGACGCGCGGCGCTCGACGCGGGCGTCGTGCTGTACGAGGGGACGCCGGTGCGCCGCGTCCGCGACGGTCTCGTCGAAACGGCAAGCGGGTCCGTGCGTGCGCGCGAGATCGTGCTCGCGCTGAACGCCGCGCTGACCGGGTGGAGCCCCGCGTCGCGCAACCTCACGAACTTCGGCTCGTACGTCGTGCTGACGGAGCCCGCACCCGACGCGCTCGCCGAGATCGGGTGGACCGGAGGCGAGGCGATCGTCGACGCACGGATGTTCCTCCACTACTTCCGCACGACGAACGACGGGCGCGTGCTGATGGGGAGCGGCTCCGGGCCGATCGGCTTCGGCGGCCGCGTCGACGGGCGCTTCAGCGGCGACACGCCGACCGCCGCGCGCGCCGAGGCGGGCCTGCGGCGGCTCCTGCCCGGCCTCGCGGGCGCGCGCGTCGAGCGCGCGTGGGGCGGGCCGATCGACGTCTCCGCCGACCATCTCCCGTTCTTCTCGACGAAGCCGGGCACGCGCATCCACTACGGCGCCGGCTACTCGGGCCACGGCGTCGGGCCGTCGTGGCTCGGCGGCCGGATCCTCGCGTCGCTCGCGCTCGGCTCCGACGACGAGTGGACGCGGCTGCCGCTCGCGACGCGCCGCGTCCCGCGCCTCCCGCCGGAGCCGCTCCGCC
>DATJOZ010000106.1:0-35217 GCA_035506655.1 Gaiellaceae bacterium | reverse complement strand
GTAGCGGGTCATCTCGGGATGGGTCACGGTCACAGGCCCGCCGCGCTCGATCTGCTTGCGGAAGATCGGGATGACGGAGCCGGACGAATTGAGGACGTTGCCGAAGCGCACGGCGACGAACCGCGTCGGGACATCGCGCCGGTGGCCGAGCGACTCCACGACCCACTCGCAGAGCGCCTTCGACTGGCCCATCACCGTCTTCGGGTTGACGGCCTTGTCGGTCGAGATGAGCACGAACCGCTCCACGTCGAATTCCGCCGAGAGCTCCGCGACGGTTCGCGTCGCCACGACGTTGTTGCGGACGGACTCGAGCGGGTGCGTCTCCATCAGCGGCACGTGCTTGTACGCCGCCGCGTGGAAGACGACCGTCGGCTTGTACTTCTCGAAGACCTCGCGCTTCAGCGCGCGACGGTTCTTGACGTCGAGGAGCTTCGGCACGGCGGCGGTGAAGCCGCGCTCGTCCACGAGCTCGCGCTCGATGTCGAACAGCGCCGTCTCGCCGTTGTCGACGAGGATCAGCCGCGCCGGGCCGACTCGTGCGATCTGGCGGCAGAGCTCCGACCCGATCGAGCCGCCGGCGCCGGTGACGAGCACCGTGTGGCCGCGGAGGTACGACGCGACCTGATCGAAGTCGACCTCGACCTGTTCGCGGCCGAGGACGTCCTCGACCTGCACGGGGCGGATCTGACCGGCGAGGTTGAGGTCGCCGGAGATGAGCTCGTACAGCCCCGGCAGCGTCTTGACCGGCACCTTCGTCGCCTGCGCCGTCTCGACGATCTTGCGGCGCACGTCGCCGGAGACGGACGGCATCGCGATCAGCACCTCGTCCGGCCGGTGCTCACGCAGCACCTGTGGGAGGTCCTCGAGCGTGCCGAGAACCCGTACGCCCATGATCCGCGTGCCCTTCTTGCGCGGGTCGTCGTCGACGAATCCGATCGGCGTGTAGTTGAGCATCCGCGAGCGCTGCATCTCCTGGACGATCAGCCGGCCCGCGTCGCCGGCGCCGATGACGACGACCTCCTTGCCGCGCGCGACGACGTTCGTGCCGGGCCGCTCCATCACGGTGCGCGCGAGCAGCCGCACGCCGAGCACGAGCGCGAGCGTCAGCAAGAGGTCGGTCGCGGCGATCGAGCGCGGCAGGCGCACGTTGTGCACCGGCGAAACGAGGTAGACGGTGACGTCGGCGACGAGACAGGCGACGACGACGCCGCGCACGAGGCTCCACATGTCGTTCACCGACACGTAGCGCCACCAGCGGTTGTAGAAGCCGAACGCGACGAACACCGCGAGCTGTATCGCGACGACGATCGGAAGCGTCCGGTGCAGGAGCGTCGTGTAGTAGACGGGGAGCCCGTGGTCGAACCGCAGCTCGAATGCGAGGAACCACGCCACGGCGACGACCGCCGCATCCACCAACAGCTGCCACAGCCGGTGGCGGTTCAGCAGGTTCATCTCACGCGCGGGAGCCGACGCCGACCGCCGAGCGGACCGCGTCCACCACCCGTTCCTGCGCCTCGGCCGGAATCCCCGGCCAGAGCGGCACGGAGAAGTTCTCCGGGGCGACGCGCTCGGTCTCGGGCAGCGAGCCGGGCTCGTAGCCGAGGAAGTGCAGCGCGGGCTGGAGATGCAGCGGGGTGGTGTAGTACGTCGCGGACGCGATGCCCGCCTCCGTCAGCGCGGCGCGGATGGCGTCGCGCTCGGGCGAGCGGCAGACGAACAGGTGGTAGATGTGGCCGGGCTCGTCCTCCGGCAGCTCGACGAGCTCGCCGAGTCCGAGCTCGGCGTAGCGGGCGGCCGCCTCGCGCCGGCCGCGGTTCCACTCGTCGATGTGCTCGAGGAAGAGCCGGAGGAACGCGGCCTGCATCTCGTCGAGGCGCGAGTTGTAGCCGACGAAGTCGAACTGGCTCTTGTCGCGCGAGCCGTGGAACGAGAGCATCTGCACGCGGTCGGCGAGCTCCTCGTCGTTCGTCGCCACGAGGCCGCCGTCGCCGAGACAGAAGAGGTTCTTCGTCGGGAAGAAGCTGTACGTCGAGATCGCGCCGAGCTGCGCGACGCCGGGCGCGCCGAACGCCTGCGCCGCGTCCTCGATCACCGGGACGCCGAGCCCGACGAGGTCGTGGACCGGCGCGGGCCGGCCGAAGAGATGCACCGGCATGATCGCGCGCGTCCGGCTCGTGACCCGCGCGGCGACGTCCTGCGGGTCGACGTTCAGCGTCACCGGGTCGATGTCGGCGAAGACGGGAGTCGCGCCGCGCCGGGCGATCGACTCGGCCGTCGCGTAGAACGTGAAGGCGGGGCAGATCACCTCGTCGCCGGGGCCGATCTCCATCGCGTCGAGGACGAGCACGAGCGCGTCGGTCCCGTTCGCGACGCCGATCGCCCGGGAGACGCCGAGGTACGCCGCGGCCTCCTCCTCGAACGCCCAGTAGTTCTCGCCCCGGACGAAGTTCGCATCCTCGAGGACGGAGCGGAACCGGGCCTCGAGCTCGGGGATCAGCGGGGCGTACTGCGCCTTGACGTCAATCAGCGGGATCGTCTGCACGGCGTTTCACTGTAGCGGGCCGGAGGAACCGCCATGCCAGGTACGCCGCCGCAAGGAGAACCCCTGCCACGACGACGACGTCGACCCAGCGAAGCGCGTCATGGGCGTTCGTGTAGGCCGTTCCGAGCGCCCAGCCGATGCCGGCGAGACCGAAGCAGAAGACGGCGCAGCCCAGGACGGAGAGGGGCAGGAACCGGCGGTACGGAACCTCGAAGATCCCGGCCGGGATGGCGACGAACGAGCGGACGAGCGGCGTCGCGAGGCCGAGCGGCACCGCCCACCCGCCGAACCGCTCGAACCAGCGGTCGGCCCGGGCGATTCGATCGTCTCCGACGTGGATGTACCGTCCGTAGCGCCGCAGCAGCGGCAGCCCGCCCCGCCGGCCGATCCACCAGCCGATGGAGCATCCGACGACGTTGCCGAGCGTGCCCGCGACGGCGAAGAGCACGTAGCCCCAGAAGGACGACTGCACCTCGCGGCCGAAGACGTGGACGGCGACGTCCGCGAACGCGCCGCCGGCGACCGCGCCCGCGTAGAGCATCACGAGCTCGCTCGCGACCGGGATCACCGCCGCGAGCACGAGCAGCGCGAACACCGCGTAGACACCGTGGCTGGCGACGGCATGGGTGATCGAGCCTGAAACGCTGGCAAGCATCGCGACGGGCGATCCTAGCGCCGCGCGGTGAACGGCGCGACGAGCGACACCGTCCCGATCGAGTTCGTCGCGACGATGCGAACCTGGTAAGCGCCTGTGAATGCGAGCGAGCCCGTGCCGGTGCGGCCGTCCCACGGGATCTGCTGCGGGCCCGGGTTGAGCTTCCCGAGGAACGGCGTCGCGATCACGATGCCCGTCCGCGTCTCGACCGTCGCCGTCACCGTCGCGGGATGGACGAGCTGGAACGTCGCGGTCGCGGCCGTCGTGCCGGCGGCGACGTGCGCGGCGACCGGGTTGACGGCGAGCCCGAACAGCGTGTCGTTCAGCGAGAACTGACGCGTCGCGGTCGTCGTCCGGCGCTGGTCGTCGACGCCGGTCACCTGGAACGTCCAGTTGCCCTCCGGCGCGGCCGTCCCGGAGACGGTCGTCCCCGCCCACTGGAGGGTGTGCCAGCCGGCCGCCTCGGAGTCGGCCGCGAGGACGAGGTTGATCCCGCCGGGGCCGGCGAGCGTCGCGGCGACCTGCGACGGGCGCACGAGCTTGTACGTGAAGGTCTGCGTGTCGTCGGCGCCGTCGCCGTTCGGTGAGAACACGGAGGCGGACGGCGGCGCCGCGTAGACGCCGGCGTACGCGTAGAGCAGCGCGTCCGACAGAGGCCGCTCGACGCCCTTCGCCGACGGCTGCGTCAGCAGCGTCCCGTCGAACGCCATCGCCGCGGCGTTGCCGTTGCCGAGCGCCATCGCGTTGACCGCGCCGAGCTGCTGCATCGCGACCGCGAGCTCGAAGTTCGTCATCCCGACGCTGTATGCCGGGGTCGCGCCCTCGACGGTGACGAGGAGGATGCGGCCGTCGGAGAGCTGCCCGACCGCGCTGCGCGCGCCGCGGTCGTTGAGGATCGGCGCGCCGAATGCCTCGTTCGTCCGGAAGACGGCCTTGCCGCCGGCGACGAGCAGCGGGCCGCCGCCGATCGCGTACGGCAGCGAGCTCCAGTTCGGCGTCAGCGTGAGCCGGAACTGCACCGACGTCCCGACGGGCGCCTCTGCCGTGAGGTGCGGCGCCTGCGTCCCGCGCGCGACGAGCACCGCGCCGCCGGCGGGGATCGGCGTGCCGCCCTGTGGGACGACCTGCGTCACCGTTCCGCTGACGACGGCGTTCGGGTGCGTCGCCGGCAGCGACTGGATCACGGCCTCGACGACACCGGACTCGGCGGGCGTCACCTGTCCCCACGACGAGGTGTAGAGCGTCGTGTGCCCCTTCACGGGCTTCGCGTTGAGGTCGAGCTGGCGGCGCTGGTCGGTCCCCTTCCACGTGCCGTCGAACGCGACCTTCGCGACGGTGAGCGTACCGTCGGCGCCGATGCCGAGGCTCGAGCGGTTCGCCGCGGGCGCGGAGTCGAGCGTGCCGCCGCGCATCAGGATCCCCGCGGGCGCACCCGGGCTCGCGGTGAAGAAGTCGCCGTTGACGCCGACCGTCGTCGCGGTCGCGCTGACGTCCTTCTCGATGTCCGTGAGCTTCTCGGTGCCGACGATCGCGTAGTTCGAGAGGGCGGGCGCGAGCGTGTAGAGCACGCCGTCCGGCCGCGGCGCGGTGACGACGTCGAGGACGACGGGCCCGCGCGGCGTGAACTCGACCTGGCGCTGGTAGGAGACGCCGGGCATGAGCAGCGACTGCGCGGAGATCTGCGAGGCCGCGCCGCGTGCGGCTGCGGCGAGCAGGCCGGCGACGGCGACGGCGATGAGCAGCGAGCGGACCACGACCCCGAACCAGGGTAGCCGCGACCCCGGCGTGTCAGACACGGAACCGGTGTACGGTGTCTGCCAAGAATCTGCCATTCGATGTCTGACACCAAGCCGGCGCTTCGTGGCAGACACCAAAAGGGCTCTCGGTGTCAGACACCCGCCGGCAGCGCCCGGCGACAACGAACGGACGCGTCAGTTCCAGACTTTGACGTCGCGGTACAGCGTGTCGCGCTGGACCGGCGTCTTGCCGAGCGAGCGGATCAGATGGACGAACTCGTCCGTCGACGCGCGGTGCGTCGTGCCGGCGGCCGACACGACGTTCTCCTCGATCATCACCGAGCCGAGGTCGTCCGCTCCGAACTGGAGCGCGACCTGGCCGATCTTCTTGCCCTGCGTCACCCACGACGAGCCGATGTGCGGCATGTTGTCGAGGTAGAGGCGCGACACCGCCTGCGTCAGCAGGTAGTCGAAGCTCGTCGGCCGCGTCTCCGGCGGCACGAGCGCGGCGAGGCGGTTGCCGTCGTCCTGGAACGTCCACGAGAAGAACGCGCGGAAGCCGCCCGTCTCGTCCTGCAGCTCGCGGATGCGCCGCATGTGCTCGACCCGCTCCTCGAGCGTCTCGACGTGGCCGTACATCATCGTCGCGGTCGTCGAGATCCCGAGCCGGTGGGCGTGCCGCATCACGCCGAGCCATTCCGCGGTCTTCGTCTTCTTCGGCGCGATCACCTCGCGGACGCGGTCGACGAGGATCTCGCCGCCGCCGCCCGGGATCGAGTCGAGCCCGGCGTCGCGCAGCCGCGTCAGCGTCTCCGGCACGGTGAGGCTCGAGCGGCGCGAGATGTGCTGGATCTCCGGCGGCGAGAGCGCGTGCAGGTGGATGCGATAGCGCGACTTGATCGAGCGGAAGAGGTCCTCGTAGTAGTCGATCCCGAGGTCGGGGTGGTGGCCGCCCTGCATCAGGAGGCCCGTGCCGCCGATCGCGAGCGTCTCCTCGATCTTCTTGTAGATCACCGGCTTCGGGAGGAGGTAGCCCTCGCGCGCGTCGCCGGGGCGGCGGTAGAACGCGCAGAAGTCGCAGTCGGTGACGCAGATGTTCGTGTAGTTGAGGTTCCGGTCGATGATGAACGTGACGCGGTCCGGGTCGTGCTTCCGGTTCCGGATCTCGTTGGCGGCGCGGCCGACCGCGACGAGGTCGCGCGACCGGAGCAGCGTGACGGCGTCCTCGTCCGACAGCCGCTCGCCGTCGAGCGTGCGCTCGAGAATCGCCACGGTGGGCGACGGCGCCGTGATGCTCATACCCGCTCCGGCGCCGGCCAAGCCGCCGCCTCCGCTCCTGGGTCGCCTCCGTCGAGCCTACGGCTCATGCGACCGCCGCGCCCTTCGTCGAGACGAAGCGGAGCTCCGGCACGGACTCGAGCAGCTCCGCGTCGCGCGCGAGCTCGAGGAACGTGTAGAGCCCGGCGCGCTCGCGCGGGCCGAAGCGGTAGCGCAGCTTCTCGAAGTAGCGCGCGAGGAAGCCCGGCGGGTAGCCGTAGCGCTCCGACGCCTCGAACGCGAGCTGCTCGGGCTCGGCGCGCGCGCGGCGCACCGACGAGACGAGCGCGTCCTCGAGCTCCGCGAGCCCGTCCGCGAGCGGCTCGGGGCACGCCCACACCGCGAAGACCATCGGCAGCCCGGTGCGCTCGAGCCAGAGCCGGCCGAGGTCGTGGTGCGGCGTCGGGTCCTCGAAGGCGGACTTCAGCGCCGCGTCGCCGATCAGCATCCGCGCGTCCGCGTCCTCGCCGAGCGGGACCTGCTCCGCCTCCGGCAGCAGCACCTTCGTCAGCACGACCGACGTCGCGGACTCCGGCGTCACCGCGACGACGCGCACCTGCTCGAGCGGCTTGCGCGTCACGAGCTGGATCGACTCGACGGCGCCCTCCGACGCGACGCAGAGCCGCGGCAGCAACCGCAGCTTGTCGGCGTTCCGCGCGTACTCGATCGAGGAGATCGGCGCCGTGTCGAGCTCGCCGTCGATCAGCATCCGGTTCAGCTCCGTCGGCACGCCGAGGACTTCCTCCACTTCGGCGTCGACGCGGTAGAAGACCGGCGCCATGTTCGCGTACGAGATGCGACCGAGGCGGAGCATCAGGCGTCCCACCGCCGCAGCTCGTTGTAGAGCGTGTCGCGCTGCACCGGTACGCGGCCCGCGTCGCGGATGAAGCGGACGAGCTCGTCGACCTTCTGCTCCGTCCCGCTCGTCGCGCCCGCAGCCTGGAAGATCTGCTCGCGCACGACGGTGCCCTGCACGTCGTTCGCGCCGAAATGGAGCGCGAGCTGCGCCATCGGCATCCCCATCATGATCCAGTAGGCCTTGATGTTCGGGATGTTGTCGAGCATCAGGCGCGAGACCGCGATCATCTTCAGGTCGTCGGCGCCGGTCGTGAACTTGAAGCCGCGCCGCTCGAAGACGGTGTTCTCGGGATGGAACGCGAGCGGGATGAACGCGAGGAAGCCGCCCGTCCGGTCCTGCTGGTCGCGCAGCCGGAGCATGTGGTCGATCCGCTCCTCGTACGTCTCGACGTGCCCGTAGAGGAGCGTGCAGTGCGTCGGGATGCCCATCCGGTGCGCGTGGTCGTGCACGTCGAACCACTCGTCCGGATGCTCCTTGCCCGGCGCGATCAGCCCGCGCACGCGGTCGGCGAAGATCTCGGCGCCGCCGCCCGGCAGCGAGCCGAGGCCCGCGTCCTTCAGCACCGCGAGCACCTCCTCGTGCGGGATGCCCTCGAGCTTCGACATGTGGTGGATCTCGGACGCCGTGTAGAACTTGAGATGGACGTCGGGAAGCGCGGCGCGCAGCTTCCGGAGGACGTCGGCGTAGAACTCGAGGTCGACGTGCGGGTTCTCGCCGTTGACGCAGTGGATCTCGGTGAACCGCGTTGCCTCGTACTGGACGACCGCGTCCGCGACGAGCTCGTCGGCGCTCAGCGTGTACGCGTCCTCCTGCTTCTGCGTCTTCGCGAACGCGCAGAACTTGCACTTCACGCGGCAGACGTTCGTCTGGTTCAAGTAGAGGTTCTGGACGAAGAAGACCTCGTCGCCGCCGCCGCGAAGGCGCCGCGCGAGGTCGGCGAGCTCGCCGAGCGCGAGCAGGTCCTCCGACTCCATCAGCGTCACGCCGTCCTCGAAGTCGAGCCGCTCGCCGGCCTCCACCTTGTCGCGGATCGGAGCGAGCGTGTCGAGCGATTCGAGAAGCGCCACAGTTACCTCTCCCTGTTGACGACGGCGTGCGTCAGCGACTCGAGCTCGTCGCGGTGGAGCTCGCCGTTGAGGCACGCCCGGGCCCGTCTAGCGTAGTCGAGGGCGACGTCGCGAGAGCGCTCCAGCGCGTCCGTCGCGGCGACACGCGTGAGGGCGCCGTCGAGCGGACCGCCGGCGAGCGCCTCGCGCACGATCTCGTCCTGCTGCGCCGCGAGCAGCAGCGGGAGCGTCGGCGTGCCGTCGCGGAGGTCCGTGCCGGCGATCTTGCCCGTCTCGATCGTCGCGCCGGAGCAGTCGAGCACGTCGTCGGCGATCTGGAAGGCGACGCCGAGCGCGAGGCCGTAGTCGCCGGAGCCGCCGCCGAGCCGGCACGACGCCTCGAAGAGCTTCCCCGTCTTCAGCGCGCAGCGCTCGAGGTACGCGTCGACCGTCGTCGACGGGTCGTGCGTCTGCGTGCGCTGCATCGCCTCGCCGCGCGCGAGGCAGAGCGTCGCGTCCGCGAGGATCGCGACGTCGTCCGCGTCGCCGGTCGAGGCGAGCTCCGCGAAGGCGCGGGCGAAGAGGTAGTCGCCGGTCGCGCGCGCCGCCTCGGGGCCGTGCACCGACCAGGCCGCCGCCTTGCCGCGGCGGAAGTGCGCGCGGTCGATGAGGTCGTCGTGGACGAGCGTCGCCATGTGGACGAGCTCGACCGCGACGCCGGCGGCGATCGACGGCTCCGTGCCCGGCGGCGTGGAGAGGAACACGAGCAGCGGGCGGAGCCGCTTGCCGCCGGCCGCGAGCGCCTCGTTCCCGACCGCGGCGACGACGCCGGGGTGGCTCGCGACGGTCCGCGCGAGCCGCTCCTCGATCGCGTCGAGGTACTCCTCGAGGCCGGGTGCCTCGCGAATCGCGGCCAGCGTCGTCGTTGCACTCACTCCGATCCCTCCACCTCACCGACGTGCAGCGCCACGATACCCCCTGCAAAGAGGCGGAATCGAACAGTCGAGAAGCCGCACGCCGCGAGCAGGTCGGCGAGCTCGTGCGGCACGGGGAAGCGGCGGACGCTCGCGGGGAGGTACGTGTACGCGTCGCCGCCCGGGAGGACCTTCCCGAGCTGCGGCACGACGCGGTCGAACCAGAAGCGGTAGAACGGCGCGAGCGCGCCCTGCGGGGTCGTGATCTCGAGGATCCCGAGGCGCCCGCCGGGCCGCAGCACGCGGCGCAGCTCGCGCAGCCCCGCCTCGAGGTCTTCGACGTTCCGGACGCCGAAGCCGACGGTCGCCGCGTCGAACGACGCGTCGTCGAAGGGGAGCGCGAGCATGTCGCCGCGCACCCACTCGACCCCCGGGTCCTTCGCGCGCGCCTTCGCGAGCATCCTCTCCGCGAAGTCGAGCCCGACGACGCGGCCCGCGCCGGCGCGGCGCGCGGCAAGCGCGAGGTCGCCGGTGCCGCAGCATGCGTCGAGCACCGTGTCGCCAGGCCGGACGACCGTCTCGACCGTGATCCGCCGCCAGCGCTGGTCGAGCCCGGCCGTCATCAGCCGGTTCATCGGGTCGTAGACCGGCGCGATGCGGTCGAACATCGAGCGGACGCCGTCCGCCGGGAGCCTGCCCGTATCCACCGTCACTCCGGCGAACCCCACCGCTTCGCGAGCGTGTTGTCGAGCCCGAGCTGGTCGAGGGCGCGCGCGACGACGAAGTCGACGAGATCCGAGACGGTCTCGGCGCCGTGGTAGAAGCCCGGCGCGAGGAAGAGGATCGTCGCGCCGGCCTCGCGGAGCGTGAGCATGTTGCGGAGGTGGATCGCCGAGAGCGGCGTCTCGCGCGGCATCAGGATCAGCCGCCGCTCCTCCTTGATCGCGACGGACGCCGCCCGGTGGATGAGGTTCTGCATCGCGCCGGAGGCGATCGTCCCGAGCGTCCCCATCGAGCACGGGCAGAGGACGTACGCGTCGACCTTCGCCGAGCCGGACGCGTACGGCGCCTTCCAGTCGTTCGGGTCGTACAGCGTCGCCGCGGCGCCGACCGGCTCGAGCAGACGCGCGAGCGTCTCGTCGCGGGAGAGCCGCGCGTTGCCGTAGAGCTCGGTCGCGATCACCTCGATCCCGGCGCTCGACGCGCAGACGCCGATCTCGCAGTCCTGCTCCGCGAGCGCCTCGAGGAGCCGCGCCGCGTAGGGCGCGCCGGACGCTCCGGTTATCCCGAGAAAGACATGCATGGCTCGACTACGGGATTGTGACTGCCCGAGGGCGTTCCAGCGCTACTGCTTGCCCTTCGAGGACTCGAGGAAGATCGCGAGCTGGGTCAGGCGTTTCAGCCCGAGCGAGTCGAACTTCGGCATCGGCGAGCCCGGGTTCACGCACGACGGGCACTGGAGATGCCGGATCTGGAAGGCGATCCCGAGGTTCTTCGTGCCGATCTCGCTGAGGTCCGGCGCGCCGAGGTTCGACGAGCCGGAGCCGAGGTACGTGTGGCACGAGGTGCAGCCGGAGGTCGCAAAGAGGATCGCGCCCGGCACCGCCCTCGGCGGCAGGTTCGCCTCCTTCACCCACGTCGGCACGTCGGCGACGACCTCCGACGCGAGCGCCTCCTTCGCCGTCGCGCCCTTCCACGTCAGCACCGCCATCGAGATGATCGTCAGCGCCGCGGCGACCATCGCGACGGGCCGGTACGCCGGCCTGCGCTCGCGCCGCGAGTCGAAGAACGGCAGCCCGATCAGGATCACGAGCAGGATCGTCGGGACGCCGACGGTGCCGAGGAACACCGACTCCGGCCACTTGAAGATCCGGAGCAGGTAGAAGAGGAAGTAGAAGTACCAGTCCGGCCGCGGCACGAAGTTCGTCGTGCCCGGGTCGGCCGGCGCCGTGTACAGGGGCCCGAGGACGCCGGGGTGCGTCCCGTCGTGATGCGGCCCGCCCGCCGTCCACTTCCAGATGCAGGCGAGCGCGATGATCACCGACACGACGACGAGGCTCATCAGCGTGTCCTCCCACATCGCCCACGGGAAGAACGGCTTGCCGCGCTTCTTGACGTCGTCCTTGTAGCGCGCGAAGTCCTCGCGCTGGAGCTGCTTGAGGCTCGGCTTCTCCGTCATTACTCTGAACCCCCGGGCTCGGCCGTCAGGCCCTTGCGCAGCGTCGTCGGCTCCTCGGGCCGCTCCGTCCCCGCGGCCTCCTTCGACCACGGCGGCGAGGTGACGCCGAGGCGGATCACGAGGTAGAGGTGCAGCGCGATCAGCCCGGCGATCGCGCCGGGCAGCACGAGCATGTGCAGGGAGTAGAAGCGCGTCAGCGTCGAGGCGGAGATCTCCTGCCCGGATCGCAGGAACTGCGCGAGCCACGGCCCGAGGAACGGCGCCGTCCCGTTCAGGTTGATCCCGACGACGCTCGCCCAGTACGCGGTCTGGTCCCACGGGAGCAGGTAGCCGGTGAAGCCCTCGGCGAGCGCGCTCGCGAGCAGCAGCACGCCGACGATCCAGTTCAGCTCGCGCGGGTACTTGTACGCGCCGAACAGGAACACGCGTCCCATGTGCAGGAACATCAGGATGATGAAGACGCTCGCGCCCCACTTGTGCATGCCGCGCACGAGCCAGCCGAGCGTGAGGTGGTCGGTGATGTCGACGATCGACGGGTACGCGCCGGTCGGCGTCGGCTGGTAGTACATCGCGAGGATCACGCCGGTGACCGCCTGGACGAGGAACGCCGTCAGCGTCGCCGAGCCGAGCGTCTGCATCCAGTTCGTATCCGCCGGGACGTTGCGGAAGAGGAAGTACTTGATCCCGCCGACGAGGCCCGAGCGCTCCTCGAGCCAGTCGAGCGGGTACTGGACCGCGATCTCGAGGTTCTCGCGGCGGATCTGACCCTTCGTGGGCGGTTTGCGCGCGGCCATCGCTCAGCGGTGCGGCGGCTGGATGGGATAGAACCACTGCTCGGGGCCGTCGACGTGCTGGCCCGGGCCGGCGAGCTTGTAGCTGTGGATCTGCGCCTGCGCGCCCGTGCCGTCGACGTGCGAGACGGAGAACGTGTTGAGCAGGATCAGGCGTCCGTTGTCGATCTCGAACGCGTAGCGGTCGAGCGCGCGCACCGGCGGGCCGGCCGTCCGGTTGCCCTCCGTGTCGTACTGGCCGCCGTGGCACGGGCAGCCGAAGCCTGCGGGCGTCGTCGGGATCAGCCGCACCTCGCCGTTCGCGGTCTTCTCCTCGGACGGCTTGCCGATCGGGCCGTTCGCCTGTACGGGGCAGCCGAGGTGGGCGCAGCGGTTCGAGATGATCGTGAAGCTCGGGACCATCCGCGCCGAGCCCTCGACCTTGACGCTCCCGTTGTTGCGCACGAACGCGGTGCGCCGGCTCACCTCGCCCTCCGCCGGGTTCACCATGAACGTCGCGATCCGCCACTGGCTCTCCGGGAACTCCGTGATCGGGCCGAGGTCGACCTTGTAGCGCTTCTGCCCGAGGAACGACGGCAGCACCGCGAACCCGGCGACCGGCAGCGTGACGAGACCGCCGATGATCGCGCCGACGCCGACGGTGACCGTCTCGAGGAAGCGGCTTCGCGGGAAGCGCTCCTTCGTCGTCAGCTCCGACTCCGGCTTGCGCGGCCTGCCCTCGGCCGTCTCCGCCTCGACCTTCGCGTGCTCGACGCGGTACTCGCGCGTCGCCTCGCGGATCCAGAGGAAGCCGAAGACGATCGTGATCAGCGCGCCGATGCCGCCGATCAGGAGCGGGTCGACGACGAGCCCGACGAGGATGACCGCGATGCCGACGGCGAAGCCGAGCGGGTAGATCGTCGGCGACGGCTCGTGCGCCCCGCCGTGCTCCTCCGGACCGTGGTCCGACACTAGGCCGCTTCCTCGCGCATCCGGGATGGAGTCTTATCGAAACGGGCGGCCCTCGTCACGGGGAACCGATCCCGTACTCGGCCCAGCGGCGGTCGACGAGCGCCTTGACCTCCGGGCTCATCTCGATCTCCTCCGGCCACGGCCGAGCGCCCTCCTCGGGCCACTTCGACGTCGCGTCGATCCCGAGCTTCCCGCCGACGAACTGCCGCGCGGGCGCGTGGTCGAGGTGGTCGAGCGGCCCCTCGGAGAGGACGACGTCGCGCGCCGGGTCGACGTTCGCCCCGGCGTAGAAGACGACCTGCTCGTAGTCGTGGACGTCCACGTGCGCGTCGACGACGATCACGCACTTCGTCAGGCTCAGCATCCCGAGGCCCCAGATCGCGTGCATCACCTTCTGGGCGTGACCGGGGAACGCCTTGCGGATCGAGACGATGCAGCAGTTGTGGAATGCGCCGGCGACGGGGAGGTCGTAGTCGACGATCTCGGGCACGCTCGTCCGGATCGCCGGCAGGAAGATCCGCTCCGTCGCCTTGCCGAGCCAGGCGTCCTCCTGCGGCGGCTTGCCGACGACGATCGACGGGTAGATCGCGTCGCGCCGCATCGTCATCGCGTCGACGTGGAAGACGGGGAACGGCTCGGCCGGCGTGTAGTAGCCGGTGTGGTCGCCGAACGGCCCCTCCTCGCCGAGCTCGCCCGCGTCGATGTGGCCCTCGAGGACGATCTCCGCGTTCGCGGGGACCTCGAGGTCGACGGTCGCGCCCTTCACGAGCTCGACCGGCTCGCCGCGGAGGAAGCCCGCGAGCATGAACTCGTCGATGTGCTTCGGCAGCGGCGCGCTCGCCGAGTACGCCGTCACCGGGTCGAGCCCGAGCGCGACGGCGACCTCGATCCGGGCGCCGCTCGCGAGCCAGTCGGCGCGCCCGTCCTTGTGCATCTGCCAGTGCATGAACGTCGTGCGGCGGTCGATCACCTGCATCCGGTACATGCCGACGTTGCGGCCGCCGCTCGCCGGGTCGCGCGTGATCACGGCCGGGAGCGTGATGAACGGCGCCGGGTCGCCGGGCCAGCAGCGCTGGATCGGCAGGAGACCGAGGTCGACGTCGTCGCCGCGAAGCACGACCTCCTGCACCGGGCCGCGCCTCACCGAGTGCGGCGTCGAGTCCGCGATCGACTTCAGCTTCTGGAGGCCGCGCACCTTCTCCATCAGGCCCGCCGGCGGCTGCATCTCGAGCACGTCGGCGAGCTTCTGCGCCGCGTCGTCGAGGCGCTCGACGCCGAGCGCGAGGCACATGCGCCGCTCGGTGCCGAACTGGTTGATGAGGAGCGGGTGCTGCGATCCCTTCGGATGCTCGAAGAGCAGCGCCGGGCCGCCGGCGCGCACGGTGCGGTCGACGATCTCCGTGATCTCGAGGTCCGGGTCGACCTCCGCCGAGACGCGGACGAGCTCGCCCTCGCGCTCGAGGAGTGCGATCCACTCGCGGAGGTCCTTCACGGGTGGATCAGTGCTGCCGGCGCCGCAGCCAGTGGAACAGCTCGCCGAGCGCGATCACGGTGACGAAGACGAGCCCGACGACGAGCATCGAGAGCACCGTCTTCTTGCCTTCCTCGGCTGCGCTCTCTGCGACGAGAAGGTGGAACAGCGCGACCACGACGGCGACTCTACCGCAGCCGGTTGTCGTGCGCGGCGAGGGCGGCCGCAACGGCGGCGTCGCCGGCGGCGGCGCGCGCGGCGTCCTCGAGCGGCGCCGCGTCGCCACGGAGCCGCAGCGCGGCGCGCGCCTCGTCGAGCTCGTTGCGGCCGAGGAGGGCGGCGGTCGCGGCCCAGAGCGGGCCGTCGCCCGGGCCGTTCTCGGCGCGGAGCTGGCTGCAGAGCGAGATCAGCTCCGAGAGGTCCTCGACGGCGGCGACGTCGCCGAAGGCCGCGATCCGGACGAGGCCGTGCGCGTAGAGGTAGTCGCCGAGCAGGAGCGCGGTGTCGCCGTCGGCCGGCGCGAAGAGCCGCGGCGACCCGTAGTGCACGAGGTAGCCCTCGTAGATCGTCTCGAGCCCGAGCGCGAACCGCTCGTCGGCGAGCGGCGAGAAGACCGCGACGAGCTCGCGGTCGCGTTCCGGCCGGAGCGCCTCGGCCCACAGCGGCGACTCGGCGGACGCCTCGCCGGCGAGCGCGTCCCAGACGTCACTCACCGCGGAAGAACTCACCGACGCTCTCGATCGTGCGGTCGATCTCCTCGTCGCCGTGCGCGAGCGAGACGAACATCGCCTCGAACTGCGACGGCGCGACGTAGATGCCGTTCGCGAGCAGATGGCGGAAGAGCGCGCCGTACCGCTCGGTGTTGCAGCGCTTCGCGTCGTCGAAGTTGCGGATCGGGCCGTCCGTCATGAAGAGCGTGAGCATCGCGCCGACGCGGCGTACGCGACCGTACCGCCCGAGACCTGCCTCGAGCCGCGCGCCGCGGCGCTCGAGCTCCTCGTAGACCGCGGGATCGTGCAGCCGCCGCAGCACCGAGAGCCCCGCGGCCGTCGCGAGCGGGTTCCCGGACAGCGTCCCGGCCTGGTAGACGGGGCCGTTCGGCGCGAGCTGGTCCATCACGTCGGCGCGTCCGCCGAACGCCGCGAGCGGGAGCCCGCCGCCGACGATCTTCCCGAGGATCGTGAGGTCCGGCGTGACGCCGTAGAGCTCCTGCGCGCCGCCGCGCGCGACGCGGAAGCCGGAGATCACCTCGTCGAAGACGAGCAGTGCGCCCGACGCGTCGCAGAGCCGGCGGAGCGTGGCGAGGTAGCCGTCGACCGGCGGGACGACGCCCATGTTCCCCGCGACCGGCTCGACGACGATCGCCGCGAGCCCCTCGCCGTAGCGCATCACCGCGTCGGCCACCGCCTCGACGTCGTTGTACGGGACGACGATCGTGTCGGCGGTGACAGCGCTCGGCACGCCCGGCGACGACGGGATCGCGAGCGTCGCGAGCCCCGAGCCGGCACTCGCGAGGAGCGCGTCGGCGTGACCGTGGTAGCAGCCGGCGAACTTGACGATGCGGTCGCGCTTCGTGAACCCGCGCGCGAGCCGGATCGCGCTCATCGCCGCCTCGGTGCCGGACGAGACGAGGCGCACCTTCTCGACCGACGGCACCGCGTCCGCGATCTCCGCCGCGAGCTCGACCTCCGCCTCGGTCGGCGCGCCGAACGTCGTTCCGCGCAGCGCCGCGTCGCGCACGGCCTCGACCGTCTCGGCATCGGCGTGGCCGAAGAGCAGCGGCCCCCACGAGAGGACCCAGTCGAGGTAGCGGTTGCCGTCGACGTCGACGAGGTACGCGCCCTCGCCGCGCTCGACGAAGAACGGCTCGTCGAGGCCGACCGCCTTCATCGCGCGGACGGGCGAGTTGACGCCGCCGGGGACCAGGGAGAGCGCGCGGCGGTAGAGCTCCGACCGCGTACTCAAAGCCAAGACGCGAGGTCCTTCGTCCAGTAGCTGAGGATGAGATCGGCGCCGGCGCGCTTGATCGCGGTCAGCGACTCGAGCACCGCCGTCCGCTCGTCCAGCCAGCCCGCCTGCGCGGCCGCCTTCAGCATCGCGTACTCGCCCGAGACGTTGTATGCGCCGATCGGGACGTCGAACGCGTCGCGCGCCGCGCGGATCACGTCGAGGTACGGCAGCGCAGGCTTGATCATGATCGCGTCGGCGCCCTCGTCGATGTCGAGCTCGCACTCGCGCAGCGCCTCGCGGACGTTCGCCGGATCCATCTGGTAGCCGCGGCGGTCGCCGAACGACGGCGCCGAGCCCGCCGCCTCGCGGAACGGCCCGAAGAACGCAGAGGCGTATTTCGCGGAGTACGCGAGGATCGGCGTCGTCTCGAACCCGGTGTCGTCGAGCGCATCGCGGATCGCGCGCACGCGGCCGTCCATCATGTCGCTCGGCGCGACGACGTCAGCGCCGGCCTCCACGTGCGACACGGCCGTGCGCGCGAGCACCTCGAGCGACGGGTCGTTCGCGATCTCGCCGTCGATGAGGATCCCGCAGTGGCCGTGCACCGTGTACTCGCAGAGGCACACGTCGGTCATCAGCACGAGCTCGGGGAAGCGCGGCCGGAGCGCGCGGAGCGCGCGCTGCACGATCCCGTCGTCCTCCCACGCGCCGGTTGCGAGCTCGTCCTTCTCCTCGGGGATGCCGAACAGGATCACCGCCTGGACGCCGAGACGGACGAGCTCCTCGACCTCGCGGACGAGCCCGTCGACGTCGAATCGCGACATGCCCGGAAGCGCCTCGTTCCGGAGCGGTTCGGGCGCGACGAAGAGCGGCATGACGAAGGACTCGAGGTCGAGCCGCGTCTCGCGCACGAGCCCGCGGAGCGGCGCCGTGCGCCGGAAGCGGCGAAGCCTCACGTCCGGGAACGAGCTCACGCGGAAAGAGTACGCGCGGAGCCGCGGCCGGTCACTTGGCCAACGTGGCGTAGCTTGGCGTAGCCATCTGGCCAAGCTACGCCAAGCCAACGTGGCCACGGGAGTTGGCCAAGGTCTTGGCTACGCCGCGAGCCGGCGGAGGCCGAGCCGGGCCAGGAGCCCGAAGGCGAGGCCGATCCCGACGAGCCAGAGCGTCTCGATCCCGATCGTCCGCCATGGGTCGGTGTCGTAGAGCGCCGCGGCGAACCAGCGGACGGCGTGGACGAACGGAAGGAAGAGGCTGATCCAGTACGCGGCGCCGACCGCGCCGCGCGGGACGAGCCCGAGGAAGATCACCGGCAGGACGACGAGCACCGCGAGAAGCGAGGCCGACCGTGCCTCGCGCGCGAGCGCGCCGAGCAGCACGCCGACGGCGCCGACGACCGCGCCGACGAGCGCGACACCGACGAAGAGGAGCGGCAGCCGGCCCCACGGCTCCCCGCCCGTCACGCCGCCGATCTCGACGACGATCCCGAAGACGACCGCGATCGCCGCGCCGAGCACGAGCCCGACGACGGAGGCGAGCGCCGCCTTCGCCCACACGAGCTGCCCGAACGAGACGAGCCCGCGCCGGAGCCGTCCGATCGTCCCCTCGTCCTTCTCCGCCGCCGCCGCGCCCGCCGCGAGCAGCAGCGCGAGGAACGTCACGGTGAGCGCGATGCCGTACGCCTGCACCTGCGCCGACAGGACCCACGTCCGTCCCTTCGTCTTCGGCTGCGTCAGCGCGATCGGATTCGCCGTCGCGCGCAGCGCGGCGCCCGTCTGCGCGAGCCCGACGCGCGCAACCGCGACGAAGTGCTGGATCACCCGGACGCGCTTGCTCGGCGGCAGCTTCGCGAGCTCGCGCTGCGTCCCGTCGAGCCCGAGCAGATCGAAGTGGCGGCCGACGAACGTGCCCGGGCCGCCGTGGAGGATCAGCCGCACGAACTCGAGGTTCGCCGCGATGTAGCCCGCCTGCAGCTTCTGGTTCAGCTGGTAGACGAGCGACTGCATCTGCTGGGTCACCCGCGGTGCGAGACCGCCGCTGCCGGTGCGGAGGATCAGGCTCGGGCTCTGCGACATCGTCTCGAGGTTCCCGAGGAATCCCTTCGGCACGGTCACCGTCGCGACGACCTTGCCGCTCGCGAGCTCGCGGCGCGCCTCCGCCGGCGACATCCTCACGAGCGTCACCTGCTTCGCGACCTCGTCGATGACCGTCTGCAGATGGAACTTGTGGCCGCCGACCGCGACGACGGCCGGCAGGTGCTCCTCGTCGACGAACGCGACACGCGGCTTCGAGCTCGCGTAGCCGGCGGTGAGGCCGACGAGGAGCGCGATCACGATCGGGTACACGAGCAGCGCACCGAGGAGCAGCGGCGAGCGGCGCAGCACGCGCAGGTCCTTCCGCAGCACGATGCCGACCGCTCTCACCCGAACACCTCGTCGGCGACCGACGCCCAGCCGCTCGACGGGCCGGAGAAGACGACGCGGCCGTCCTGCAGCACGAGCACGCGGTCGGCGTGCTCCGGGATCTCCTCGACGTTCTGCGTCGCGAAGCACACCGCGCCGCCGCCGGCGCGCAGATCGTTGACGACCTCCCACACGCGGCGGCGCTGGCCGGGGTCGAGCGCCGCGGTCGGCTCGTCGAGCAGCAGGACGCGCGGGTCGCCGAGCAGCGAAAGCGCGACGTTGAGCCGCTGCCGGTTGCCGACGGAGAGGTCCGCGCTCGGGCGGGCCTCCGTCGGCAGCGCGAACCGCTCGAGCAGGCGCGTCGCCTCGGCGGGAGGATCGGCGACGCCCTCGAGCCGCGCGAAGAGCTCGAGGTTCTCGCGCGCCGAGAGCCGTCCGTAGTGCGCCGGCCGCTGCGGCACCCAGCCGACGCGCGCGTGCACGTCGACCGTCCCGCCGGTCGGCTCGAGCGCGCCCGCGACGATCGCGAGCAGCGTCGACTTGCCTGCGCCGTTCGGCCCGACGAGCGCGACGGTCTCTCCGCCCGCGAGCTCGAAGTCGGTCGGCGCGAGCGCCTCGACGTCGCCGTAGCGGCGGGCGACGCCGGTCGCGCGGACGAGCGTGTCCGTCACTGCGCGGCGCGCGCCGCAGGGCGCTCGGGCGCGGGCTCGGCGTCGACCGCGTCGTCGAGCCCGACGTCGGCGCCCGCCGGAAGCGCCTCGCGCACCGGCCACGGCGCGAGCTCGACGCGCTGGCCGAAGAACTCCCACGCCGCGCGCCCCGCCGCGAGCAGCGGGAGCGCGACGATGATCCCCGCGAAGCCGTAGATCTCGCCGCCGGCGAGCAGCCCGAAGATCACGAGCAGCGGATGCAGCCGCAGCGAGTGGCCCATCACCTTGGGCACGACGACGTGTCCCTCAAGCTGCTGGATGCCGAGGAACAACAGCGCGACCCAGAGCGCCGACAGCGGATGCTGCACGAGGGCGTAGACGACGGGCGGTACCGCGCCGAGCCACGGTCCGACGTACGGGATCAGCTCCGCGATGCCGGCCCACACGCCGAACGCGGCCGCGTAGCGCCCGCCGTTCGGCACGAGCCCGACGACGCCGAGGATCCACAGGCCGAGCGCGACGCTCACGCCGATGATGAGCGAGAGCAGGAACTGGCCGCGCACGTACATCGCGATCGAGTGCTCCATGCTCCGCACGAGCCCGACCTGTCCCGGCGCCGGCGGGAAGCGCCGGTCGACGGCGTTGGTGAGCCGGTCCATGTCGAGCAGCATGTAGATCGACACGACGATCACGAGCACGACGCTGAACAGGAGACTCACGGCTGCGACGCCTGCTCCTTCTGCCCAGTTCAGCGCGCGCGTCGTGTACTTCTCGACGTCGTTCGTCCCGATCGAGTTGAGGAACTTCTCGCCCTGCTTCTCGACCTGGATCCGTTTCAGGCCGTGGCCGTCGAGCCACACCTGCAGCCGCGCGAGATCCTGCTCGGCGCCGGTCTGCGAGGGGTGTCCGGAGGCACTCGTAAAGTAATTGTCGACCCGTTGGGCCGCGCTACGCGTCTGCCGGACGACCGCGGTTGCAAGAGCGAGCACTGCCAATGCGACGACCGCCGCAAACGCCAGATAGACGACAGCGACCGCGAGCCCGCGCGGGAGCCAGGCCTTCCCCAAACCGCGCACGATCGGGTTGAGGAAGAGGGCGATGAGCGCCGCCACGAGGAAGAGGAAGACCACGTGACGCAGCGCTCCCGCCACCACCCAGACGAACAGCAGCACGAGCGGCAGGCCCACGAGTTGCACCCAGCGAGGGATCTCGATCCGCGTCGGCGTGGGCGCGCCCGCCATGCGAGCGATGGTAGCGGCGGCCCCGAACGGATCAGGCGCCGGCCCATGGAGCCCGACTGGGGCTGGAGCTTCTACGAGGACGGGAACCTCGCGCTCGACCGTCACGAAGTGTGGGAGGAACCCGAGCCGGAAAGAGCGTTGCGAGTGTCACGAAGTGCGCCGGTTCCCCGGTTGAAGGGGGTCCCGGGGTCGGTTAGGGTGAGCCACGACATGCCGTCCTCTCGCCCCACTCGGAGGCGGCGGGTCGAACGCCGGGAAGTGCGGGCGGCGCGCCGGGCCCGGAATTTCGCGCTTCTCACGCTCCTGGCGATCGTGCTCGTTGTCGCGCTGCTCCTGACCGCCTTCGGCGGCGGGGTCGACACCCGGATGACGCCGCTCGCGGTGAACGGGGTCGCGACCGCGACGGCGCAGACGCGGCCGTCGCCGCAGGTCGTCGCGGTGCGCGGGCCGGTCCGCCTCCAGATGCCGATCGCGCAGAGCTTCGTCACCGCGATCGGCTACCACGCGGCCGACGACGGCGCGATGACGCTGTCCCCCGTCGGCAAGCAGGGGAACGAAGGTCTCTTCCAGCGCGTCTTCCACACGATCTTCGGCGGCGGCGGCGGCCACCCGACGTGGTTCCAGCTCGGCGGCGGCCCGTCGTCCGCGCTCGACGTCGGCGCGGCTCCGGGGACCGGCGTCTACGCGCCCGTCGACGGCACCGTCGTCGGCATCTCGCCGTACATCGTCGGCGGCCACCACTACGGCGCGCGGATCGACATCCAGCCGCAGAACGCGCCGTCGCTCGTCGTCTCGCTGACGCAGCTGCGCGCCGACCCGTCGCTCACCGTCGGCTCGACCGTCGTCGGCGGCGCCACGCGACTCGGCTCGATCGTCGATCTCGCACGCGTCGAGAAGCAGGCGCTCGCGCGCTACACGAACGACGCCGGCAACCACGTCACGGTCGAGCTGCGGCCCGCGGCGACGCTGGTCCTGAGCTGAGACTCATCTTCCTCGCGGACGTCTTCGGCGTCGCGGGGCGGCGCGCGGTCGACGAGCGGCTCGCCTCGCTGCGCGACGAGCTCGGCGCGGATCTCTGCATCGTGAACGGCGAGAACGTCGCGGACGGCGCCGGCATCACCGCCAAGCTCGCGGACAGGCTGCTCGCCGCGGGCGCGGACGTCGTCACGCTCGGGAACCACACGTACCGCCGCACCGGGATCGCGTCCTATCTCGCGTCGAGCGAGCGCGTGATCCGGCCGGCGAACTCCGGCTCGTGGGCGCCGGGCAACGGGATGGCCGTCGTCGAGGCGCGGAACGGCGTGAAGGTCGCGGTGCTGAACCTCCTCGGCTCGCTGTTCCTCGACACGCCGGTGAGCGCGTGGGAGATCGTCGACGCGCTCGTCGACGAGGCGCGCGCCGCGGCGTCCGTCGTCGTCCTCGACTTCCACGCGGAAGCGACGAGCGAGAAGGTCGCGATGGCGACGTGGCTCGACGGCCGCGTGACGGCGGTGATCGGGACGCACACGCACGTCCAGACGAACGACGCGCGCATCCTCCCCGGCGGGACCGCTGCGATCACCGACGCCGGGATGACGGGTCCGCACGACTCCGTGATCGGCGTCCGCTCCGAGCTCGCGATCCAGCGGATGCGGACGCGGATGCCCGTGCGCTTCGAACCGGCCGAGGGCGGCGTCCGGATCGAGGGCGTCGTCGTCGACTGCTCAGACGACGGCCGCGCCCACGGGATCGAGCTGCTCCGCGTGCTGCTCTAACGGCTTCGGCCACATCAGCACCGCGGTCATCGCGATCAGCACGAGGTCACGCGTGATCATGATCACGGACACGTGGAGCGCGAACGCCTTGTAGAACGGCGCGTAGTCCCACGGCTCCCAGAGACCGGTCAGGATCGTCGCGATCCCGAGCAGCACCGTCGCCCAGAGCCCGCGACGGCCGCGGACCATCGGCACGAGCGGGAAGAGCCAGAGGAGGTATTGCGGCGAGAGCACCTTCGCGAACGTGACGTAGACGGCGACGCTCGCGGCGAACGCGAGCACGATCTCGTCCGTGTCGCGTGCGCTCCGCGCGAACCAGATCCAGATCACGACGAGCAGCGCGACGACGACGATGCTCGAGATCGTCCCGCCGAGCCGTGCACCGTGAGTCGCGAAGTTGTCGGAGCCGTAGGACTTCACCGAGTGGATGTGGAAGCCGAACAGATGGTGTGCGCCGATCCAGATCGCGCCGACGAGGCTCTCGATCTGCGGCGGCCGCACGACCTGGCGCGTCATCCCGTGCTTCAGGCCCTCCCACGCGAGCAGCGCGAACGGGAGGAAGCCGGCGAGCGAGACGAGCAGCGCGACGCCGGCGCCCTCGAGCGCGCCTCGGCGCCCGCGCGTCCGCGCGAGCACGAGCAGCGCGATCGGCAGCAGCAGCAGCGGATAGATCTTCACGACGAAGCCCGCGGCGATCACGCCGCACGACGCGCGGCCCTTCCCCGCGAGAAGCAGCGCGAGCGCGAGCCCGGTCAGCACAGCCGGGAGATAGTCGTAGCGCGAGAGCGCGATCGCGCCGAGCGCGAGCGGCGCGAACCCGATGAAGAGGAGCACGGCGTACGCGCGCCGGCGCGACGCGCCGAGCAGCTTCAGCGTCCAGCCCGCGACCAGGATCCCGACGAGCGCGATGAGCAGCAGCTCGATGCGGAACCACGAGTAGTAGGTCCCGATGTAGCCGAACGTCTTGCGCGCGTAGATCGGGAAGATGAAGGAGAGCAGCGCTCCCGGCGGATACTCGAGCGGGAAGTCGCGGTACGGCATGAGGTGCGTCGTCGTCCAGTTGCCCCAGTTCTCGTAGAAGCGCACGTCGCCGTAGAGGTACGGCGCGAAGAAGTGCACGTTCGTGATCGTCAGGAACGACGCGACGAACGCCGCGGCGCCGGCGAGCATCGGGCGCCACGGCAGGCCGTGCTCATCCCGCAGGGACGGGCTCCGTTCCTTCCGGCTGAGAGGACTCGGCATCGAACAGGGCGGCGGCGGGCGTCAGAAACGCGATCGCCGCGAAAGCATAGAACCAGGGGATGAACGTGTAGAGCCAGTACGTGAGAACGAGCTCGAAGCCCGCGAGGAGCGCGGCGCTGAGGGCGGCGAGCATGAGCGGCGACTTCCACCGGGGCCACCACGCCGCGGCGACCGCGCCGGCGACGAGGACGATCTCGAGCACCTTCTGCGGGACGCGGAGATTCGGCAGCCCGCGGGCGTGGTATTGCCGCCAGTCCCAGAGCGAGAATGGCGACTCGCGGCCCGACTGCCACTTGATCGAGCGGTCCCAGAACACGTGCAGCTCGTGCAGCGGGCTCGGCTCGAGCAGGACGACCGAGAACGCGGCGAGCGTCGCGGCGCCGAAGCCGAGCAGGAAGCGTCCGCTCACGCGCCGCCCCGGATACGTGAGCCAGAGCGGCGCGAGGATCAGTCCCGCGAACTTCGTCCAGCCGCCGAGCGCGCCGAAGAACCCGCGCCCGAACGGCGACGACGCCAGCCAGAAGCCGAACACGAGGAGCGCGGGCATGATCGAGTCGTTCGTGTTCGAGTTCGAGACGTACTGCGTGAACGGGTACGCCGCCCACGCGAACGTCAGCGTCGCCGCGAGCTGCATGCCGCCGTAGCGCCGCCCGACGAGGAAGAGGCCGAGCATCGCGAGCAGGTCGAACGCGACGGCCGTGATGTGCGCCGCCGGCAGCGTGTCCCACAGGCCGTGCCACGGCCGGATCAGCACCGCGGGGATGTACGCCTCGTACGCGACGGGCCCGTACGTGTCGCCCTGCGGGTTCGCGGACTCGCAGCGGCCGTTCGCCTGGATGCGCTCGCGGATCTCGCCGTTGGCGTCGGCCGGCCCGCACGCCTTCAGGCTGTCCTCGACCGGGAAGTGGCCCCACGGCGCCTGGCCGTCGACGATCCGCGACGCGCCGATCACGCCGGAGTAGCCGACGTCGATCACGTTCGACGCCTGGTAGTTGAGCCCGATGCGGAACCCCGCGAGGAACACCGCCGCGGCGAGCAGCACCCACGCCGGCCAGAGCGGGCGCGTCGTCGTGCCGCGGCCGGTGATCCCGATCCACGCGCCGCGCGCGACGACCCACGCGAGCGCCGGATAGAAGAGCGGGACCGCCGCGAAGATGTTCCCGTGGTTGAAGTACCAGAGCGAGATCGTCGGCGAGAGCAGCATCAGCAGATCGAGGTTCCGGATCGAGAGGAGGCGGCGGAAGTCGCCGAGCCCGATCAGGAACGCGAGGCAGAACGCGCCCCAGATCCACGGGTCGTTGATGCGCGAGCCGCCGAACGCGCCGGGATAGCCGCGCGCCATCTTCCACGCGACCTGCGGGCCGGTCCAGCGCTCGAGCACGACGCCGGTCGCGTCGTCGACGCGGCCCTCGGCGATCTCGCCCGCCGCGCCCCACCAGATCTTCACCGTCCAGCTGCCGTCCTTCGGGTTGAAGGTCTCCTCGTCGACGCGGCCGCCGGTCGGGTAGCGCGCGAGCCACGAGGCGACCTTCCTGTCGGCCTCGAAGATCGCGAGGACGCGCTCCTTCGCGAGCCGCGGGTTGCCGGCCGGCGGCACGAACGGCGTCTGGACGAGATGCCCCTGCCCGTCGAACACCGGCGCGGTCGGGGTCGTCGTCGTCGTTCCCGCGACGGCGTTCGCCGCGAGCGCGAGCGCCGCGAGCACGGCCGAGAGGGCGATCAGGCGGCGCGCCACCCGGAAAGGCTAATGCGCGTCCTTACGCGGCGTCGGCGCGGGTCGGCGCGATCGTCGAGCCGGCGGCGGGGACGCGCACGAGCGATCCGCGGCGCTCGAGCTCGAGCTCCTCGACCGTTCCGCCGTCGCCGAGGACGACGTCGCGGAGGACGCCCGCGTTGCGCCCGCCGCGCTCGACGCGCCCGCCGAGGAGCGCGCGGAGCGACGCCGTGCGCGAGCGGTAGAACGCGACGTCGTCGAGGAGCATCAGCTCCGACGCGACCGCGATCTCCGTCTCGCCCGGCTGCGACGCGGCGTACGGAAGGAAGCGCAGCGACTCGTCGCCGCAGAGGACGACGAAGCCGAGCGCGCGCCAGCTCGCAGTGTCGAGGAGGGCGTCGACGGGCTGTCCGAGCCGCCGTTCTCGATGCCGAACCGGGAGCTGCAGTGTCGCCACCGCAGAGAGAGACCCCATGGGTCCATCCTTCCGGACCCGCCGGACGCACCGCAAACGACCTCCGGAGACCTATGGAGCAAAGCCCTCTGCGCCCACGAGCGGCACGAATCGGCACGGGACGGTGCGGACGACGGCCGGGCCCTCCGGCGTCTTGACGACGACCTCGAGGAACTGGCCGCGCCAGTTCCCGACGGGGACGACGAGCCGGCCGAGCGGGGCGAGCTGGTCGTAGAGCGACGGGGGGAGCTCCGGCGCGGCCGCCGCGACCGCGATCGCGTCGAACGGCGCGTGCTCGGGGAGACCGCGCGTCCCGTCGCCGACATGGACGTGCACGCGGTCGCCGTAGCCCGCCGCCTCGAGCGTCTCCCGTGCGCGCTCCGCGAGCGTGTCGATCCGCTCGATCGAGTGCACCTCGGCCGCGAGCTCCGCGAGCACGGCAGCCTGGTAGCCGGACCCCGTGCCGACGTCGAGCACGCGCTCGCCGCCGAGCAGTGCGAGCTCCTCGCAGATGCGCGCGACCATGTACGGCTGCGAGATCGTCTGGCCCGCACCGATCGGCAGCGCCGCGTCGTCGTATGCGCGCCACCGCTGCGACCGTGGGACGAAGAGCTCGCGCGGCACGCGCGCCATCGCGCCGAGCACGCGTTCGTCGCGGATCCCGCGCGCGCGCAGCTGCTGCGCGACCATGCGCTCCCGCGCCGCTTCGCGGTCAGGCGGCATGAGCGAGCGCCCGCGCGTACGGCGGCGGCTCGACGCCGAAGTGCGCGAGCACCGCGGGCACGACCTCGGTGATGCGCGACGGCGACGCGTCGACGCCGATCGTCAGGAGCGGAACGACGGAGTCGCCCTCGCAGAGGGAGCCGTGGCTCCCGCCGCCCGCGTGGTGGCGCCCGCCGAGATCCGCGAGCTCCCAGCCCTCGGCCGCCGAGACGAGCAGCTCGCCGGCATTCGGGTTCGCGAGAGCCGACCAGACTCGGCGGAGCGCGTCGGGATGGTCGAGGATCGCCGCGTCGCCGCTCGTCTCCCAGCCGCCGTCGGCGGGACGGAAGCGGAGCTCCTCGCCGTCCCGCCGCGCAACCGCCTCGTCGCCCTCGCGGCGCAACGTCGTCTCGACCGCCGCGACGCCGTCGAGCACCCGCGCGAGCTCGGCCGCCTCGACGTTCGCGCCGGGCTGGAGGTAGACCTGGCCCGCGCGGTTCGACGCGGCGACGACGATCTCGTCGGAGTACGACGCGAGCGGCGCCTCGAGACGCGCCGCGTCGCCGACGTTCGTCTGCCCGTGGTCCGAATGCAGCACGACCGCGTAGCGCTCGAGAAACGCGTCCGGTCCGCCGGCGGCGTCGAGAAGCGCGGCGATCGCAGCGTCGACGCGTTCGAGCGCGACGTCCTCCGCGCCCGTCGGCCCGTACGCGTGCGACGCGTAGTCGAAGTCGGAGAGGTAGTACGCGAGGAAGTCGAAGCCGTCGCGCGTCACGAGCCAGCGCCCGACCGCGGCGGCGTACGCGTCGGTCGAGCCGGCGGCGCGGTTGCGGATCGCGAGCGGCGCCCCGGTCACGTCCGACTCGAAGAGGTTGTAGTAGAAGAACCGCTTCGGCCCGAACGCCGGCCGCGTGACCCACGGCAGCGTCGGCAGGTGCCGCGTGCGCCCGCGATAGCACGTGATGTTCACCGCGGCGGTGACGAGCCCGGCGTCCTCGAGCGACTCGTACACCGTCCGCGCGTCCGCGCCGAGATGCCGCTCGTTCATGTTGAAGATCGTGTCCGTGAGCGACTGCGCCATCCCGGCGGCGCGCAGCGCCGCGAACGAGGAGCCGTATTCGACGATGCGCTTCTCGCCGCGGTGCCACCAGACGAGGTGCGGGATCCGGTGGACGTCCGGCCCGGCGCCCGTCGCGATCGACGAGAGGCAGACCGGCGTCAGCGACGGGAAGACGGAGGTCGCGCGCCGGTACGCGCCGTGCGCGGCGAGGAACGCGAGCGCCGGCGCGCGCGCGCCCTCGACGGCGCGCTCGAACGCGGCGGGCGTCATCCCGTCGACGACGATGAGAACGAGCTTCTTGGGAGGCACGAGCGCCGCCTAGTCGCGCGCCAGCGTGCGCAGGCCTTCGTGCTTGTCGGGAAGCCTGCGCCGGATGCGCGCGGCGATCGCGGGCAGCCCGATCGCCTCGATGTACCCGAGAATCGGGACGAGCGCGAGCGCGGCGAGGACGACGCCCGACACCGCGACGATCGCGGCCGTCCCGCCGCGTGTGCCGCCGCGCCGCAGCGCGCCGCCGACGATCTGCGCCGCGGCGAGCGTTCCCGTGATGCCGCCGAGGAGCCCGGCGACGAGGTTCGCCCACCCGCCCGGCTCCGACGCGTCGATCGCGTTCCCGATCGCGGCGCCCCCGATCGCGGCGATCAGCGCCGACGAGATGATCGCGAGCCGCGTCACCCCGAGCAGCCCGGTCACGACCCCGACGAGGAGCACCCCCGCTCCGGTTCCGAGGCCGACCGACACTCCGATCCAGTACCAGCCCCCCATCGAGGGTCAGTGTAGAGCGGTCAGGTCTTCTGGAGGCGGCCGATCACGGCGAGCCCGAAGTCGGCCGCCCGGCGGCCGTCGACGACGCGGTGGTCGAAGGTGACCGAGACGTTCCCCATCCGCCGGACGACGACCTCGCCGCCGCGGACGACCGCGCGCTCCTCGATCCGGTGGACGCCGAGGATCCCGACCTCCGGATGGTTGACGAGCGGAGTCACGAAGAGGCCCGCCGCCTTGCCGGCGCTCGTGACGGTGAACGTGCCGCCGCGGAGCTCCTCGGGCGCGAGCTTCCCGGCCTGTGCGGCCTCGGCGAGCCGGCGCACCTCCGCGTCGAGCTCGTCGAGGTGCGCCGTGTCGCAGCCGCGGACGACGGGCACGACGAGGCCCTGCTCCGTCTGGACAGCGACGCCGATGTCGTAACGGTCGAGCAGCACGAGCTCGCCGTCCTCGACGCGCGCGTTCAGCTCCGGGACCTCCTTCAGCGACTCGGCGACGGCCTTCAGCACGAGCGGGACGAGGAGCTTCACGTCGACGTGCGTGAAGTCGCACTCCTCGACCCAGGTGACGGCGGGGATCTCGCGGTGTGCGCGCGTCAGGTGCTCGAACATCTGGCGGCGGACGCCGTGCAGCCTCTCGCGGCGGCCCTCGTCCGGCGTCGCTGCGGCGCGCACGTCGGTCTCCGTGATCCGCCCGCCGGGACCGGTGCCCGTCACCGTTGCGAGGTCGACGCCGAGCTCGCCCGCGATCTTCCTCACGAGCGGTGTCGCCTGAACCTTCTCTGCTGGCACCGGCTTCGGAGCCGCTGCCGGGGCCGTCGCGGTGCCGTCGCCGCCGATCACGACGAGCACCGTTCCGACAGGCACGACCTCTCCCTCGCCGACGAGGATGCTCGAGACGACGCCGGCGGCGGGCGACGGGATCTCGACCGTCGTCTTGTCCGTCGCGATCTCGACGAGCGGGTCGTCCTCCGCGATCTCCTGGCCGACCTCGACGAGCCAGCGGGCGATCTCCCCCTCCGTCAGCCCCTCGCCGAGATCCGGAAGCTTGAACTCGTACGCCACGGCGCGACCCTAACGGAGCGCGTCGTCGCGAAGGATCGCGTGGACGCCGCGCGCGCCGTTGACGAGCTGCGTCACGCGAAGGTCGACGACGACGCTCGCGAGCGCGAGCGCGTCACGCCGCTCGAGCCCGTGGTCGCGACGCATCAGATCGAGCATGCCCTCGATCGCGAGCGCGGCCGCCTCGTCGAGGTCCTCGTCGAAGCCGAACGTGACCCACGCGCCGTCGATGCGCGCGATCGGATACTCGAGCTCGACGTCGGCGAGCCCGACCGTCAGACGCACGTGCTCCATCGGCGCCTCGATCGCGAGCTGCGACACCTCGCCGTCGCCCTGCCGCGCGTGCCCGTCGCCGAACGAGAGCAGCCCGCCCTCGACCGGGATCGGGAGATAGAGCGTCGTCCCCTCGACGAGCTCGGAGCAGTCGATGTTCCCGCCGAAGCGCCGCGGCGGCGCGGTCGGGTGGACGCCCGGCTCGGGCGGTGGCATCCCGATCACGCCGAGGAACGGATGGAGCGTCACCTCGCGCCCGACCTGGTCGCGCCCGATCCCCGCGTCGGCGTCGAGCGTCCAGTGGAGGATCCGCGTCTCGCCGTCCGCGACGCCGAGCCGCTCGTTGAGCGGCGTCGGGAAGCCTCCGCCGAAGGTGACGCCCCACGGCCCGACGCGCAGCTCGTCGACATGCACCGCGAGCGTCCCGCCGGGAAGCGCACCGCGCACCTCGACCGGACCGCAGAGCGCGTGGCCCGCGTCGAGCTCCGGATCGCGGTCGTCGAAGAGCTGGCGGTCGGACTCGAGCCGCCACCCCGCGTCCAGCGTCGCGGACACGATCGAGTCGCCGGGATCGACGGTGAGCACCGGCTCGAGGTCGCGCGAGAAGTGGCCGTGGAGGTTCCGGCGCTCGAGCGGCAGCTCGTGGACGACGCTCAAAACTCGAGCAGCCTTCGCACCGCGTCGGTCACGCGCTCGACCGACGGCATGTACGCGTCCTCGATCCTCCAGTACGGGTACGGGACGTCGTAGCCGGTGACGCGCAGCACGGGCCCGCGGAGGTCGAGGATCGCCTTCTCCGCGAGGATCGCCGCGAGCTCCGCGCCGAAGCCCGCGGTGCGCGGCGCCTCCTGGACGATCACGACGCGGCCGGTCTTCGCCGCCGTCGCGAGCAGCGCGTCCTCGTCGAGCGGCTTCAGCGTGCGCACGTCGAGCACCTCCAGCGACGCCTCGCCCGCGAGCTCCTCCGCGACGCGCTCGCAGAGCGGCACCATCGCGCCGTACGCGACGAGGGAGACGTCCGTCCCCTCGCGCACGAGCCGCGCCTTCCCGAGCGGGACGACGTGCTCGCCCTCCGGCACCTCCGCGCGCTCGTTGCGATAGATCAGCTTCGGCTCGAGGACGATCACCGGGTCCGGGTCGCGGATCGCGGCCGCGAGCAGTCCCTTCGCGTCGGCCGGTGTCGACGGGACGGCGACCTTCACGCCGGGCGTGTGGACGTAGTACGTCTCCGGCGAGTCGTCGTGCAGCTCGGGCGCGCGCACGCCGCCGCCGTACGGCATCCGGACGACGAGCGGGAACTCCATCGTGCCGCCGCTCCGCCAGCGGTACCGCCCGACGTGCGTGATCAGCTGGTCGAGGCACGGATACGAGAACGCGTCGTACTGCATCTCGCACACCGGCCGCCAGCCCGCCATGCAGAGGCCGACCGCGCTGCCGAGGATCCCCGCCTCGGCGAGCGGCATGTCGACGCAGCGGTCGGTGCCGAAGCGCTCGCGCAGGCCGGCGGTCGCGCGGAAGACGCCGCCGGAGCGGCCGACGTCCTCGCCCATCACGAGCACCGACGAGTCGCGCGCGAGCTCGACGTGGAACGCGTCGTTGATCGCCTCGACCATGAACAGCTCGCTCACGACGGCCCCGCTCCGAGGACCCGGCGCAGCTCCTCGAGCTCGGCGGCGAACGTCGCGGGCGGATTCGCGTACGCGTTCTCGAACACGAGCGCGACGTCCGCGTCCGGCGCGGACTCCGCCTCGGCGATCGCGGCGCGCATCGTCTCGAGCGCCTCGTTCTTGACCTGTGCCTCGAGCTCGTCGTCGAGCGCGCCCTGCCGCCGGAGATACCGCTCGTAGCGGCCGAGGCACTCGTTGCGCTTCTCCTGCTCGACGCGCTCGAGGTCGATGTAGGCGCGCGGGTCGTCCGCCGTCCCGTGGGGCGCGGTCCGGTACGTGACCGCCTCGACGAACGTCGGCCCGCCGCCGGTGCGCGCGCGGTCGACCGCCTCGCGCGCCACCTCGTACACGGCCAGCACGTCGCCGCCGTCGACGCGCACGCCCGGGATCCCGTAGCCCGCAGCCTTGTCGGCGAGCGCGGCGGCGCGCGTCTGCGCGGAGATCGGCGTCGAGATCGCCCATTGGTTGTTGTTGCAGAACAGGACGAGCGGCGCCTGCATCACCGCGGCGAGGTTCGCGCCCTCGTGGAACGAGCCCTCGCTCGTCGCGCCGTCGCCGAAGTAGACGATCGCGACGGTCGACTCGCCCTTCAGCTTCTTGCCCCACGCGAGACCCGCCGCGTGCGGCACCTGCGTCCCGATCGGGACGCAGATCGACGCGACGTTGTACTCCGCCGGGCTCCACCATCCGTCCGGGTGGCCGCGCCACCACTGCAGGACCGTCGACGCGGGGATCCCGCGCAGCAGCCCGATCGCGGACTCGCGGTAGCTCGGGAAGATCCAGTCGCCGTCCGCGAGCGCGTACGCCGAGCCGGCCTGCATCGCCTCGTGGTTCCAGAACATCGCGTACGTCCCGATGCGCCCCTGGCGGTGGTAGACGAGGGAGCGCTCGTCGTACGTCCGCAACAGCACCATCCAGCGGTAGAGGTCGAGCAGCTCCTGCTCGCCGACGCCCTCGACCTCGCGGTCCTCGTCGATGACGCGGCGCAGCTCGTGCTCGCCCGGAGCGACCTTGGGCATCGGCGGTAGCGTAGTTGTTCGGTTCAGACGAGGACCGACACTGCGCCGCGCTCGGCCTCGATCGTGACCTCGACGACGTCGCCGAGATCCTCGCCGTCCGCGTGGAGCGGCATCGGCTCGTCGCAGACGATCTCGACCCGGTCGAGGTCGTGGCCGTAGAGCACCTGGCCGTTGTTCCGCACGTGGCCGGTCAGGATCGACGCGGCGGTGTGCACGAGCGAGCGGCGGCGGACGCGCACCGGCGCGACGAGGTCGAGGCCGAGCTCGAACTGCGCCTCCGGCGCGATCGGCAGCGGGATGCGCTTCGCGTACGTGTACGGGCTCCCGTTCGCGACGAGCGCGAACGCGGCGCGGCCGAAGTCGCGTACCTCGAGCTTCGGCTCCATGTGCCCCCACGTCCCGCCGAGCGCACGCAGCACGGCGAACGCGAACGCGAGGTCGCCGGGCCGCTTCCCCTCGTCGGTGCGCCCCATCTCGTCGACGAGCCGGACGGCCTCCGCGTCGAGCCCGATCCCGGCGCCGAACGCGAAGCGGCGGCCGTTGACGCGGCCGACGGTGATGCGCCGCGTCCGCGTCGCCTCGAGCGCGTCGACGAGCTGCTCCGCCGCCTTCACCGCGTCGGGCGGCAGCCCGAGCGCGCGCGACAGGACCGACGTGCCGCCGCCCGGGATGAAGCCGATCGGGACGTCGCCGGCGAGCCCGTTCAGCGCCTCGTTGAACCCGCCGTCGCCGGAGAAGACGAACACGGCGTCGGCGCCCTCCGCGCACGCCGCCGCGACGAGCTCCGTCGCGTGGCCCGGACGCTCGGTCAGCTGCACGTCGAGGTCCGCGACCGGCTCGATCGCGTCGCGCACGGCGCGAAGCTTCCCCTGCGTCACGCGCGTCGCGAAGGGGTTGACGACGAGGACGACGCGCGCCACGGCTACCAGCTCGCGTAGCCGCGCATGCCGTCGACGAGCAGCGCGGTGAACCGGTCCGCGAGATCGTCCGTGTTCGACCCGGGCCAGAGCCACGTGTACGCCCAGTTCGCCGCCGACAGGACGAGCAGCGCGGCGGTCGCGTCGTCGAGGTCGGTTCGCAGCTCGCCGAGCTCGCGGCCCTCCTTGAACAGCGCGCGGAACCGTTCCTCGTAGCGCCGCCGCTCCGTGACGAAGCGCTCGCGCCGCTCGCCCTCGAGGTAGCGCCACTCGCGGACGAAGACCGTCGCGATGTCGAGCTGCTCCGCGACGACGCGGAGGTGCGCGCGGAGCGCCTCGCGGATCCGCTCGACGACCGGCCCCTCGTCGGGCACCGCGTCGAGCGCGGCGTGGAACGTCTCCGCCCCCTCCCACGCGATCTCCCAGAGGAGGTCGGCCTTGGCCTCGATGTGGGAGTAGAGCGACCCCTTCTGGACGCCGAGCGCGTCGGCGAGGTCGCCGACCGACGTGCCGTGGTAGCCCTTCTCCGCGAAGAGCCTCGCCGCGGCCCGCGTGAGCTCCGATTTGCGCGTGGACACTAGAATCCGGAGGCTAACGATCGTTCGGAAGGGGATGCCGGATGGCGGCCGCCGAGGTTCCGCAGGACGAGCAGGGATTCCTCGAGTACGTCCAGGAGGGCGGGCAGGTCGAGGCGACCGACCGGCTGCCGGACGAGTACCGCGCGCGACTCGTGAAGTTCGTCGAGATGCATGCCAACTCCGAGCTCATGGGCGTGCTGCCCGAGCGCGAGTGGATCCTGCGCGCTCCGACGCTCCAGCGCAAGCTGGCGCTCACCGCGAAGGTGCAGGACGAGGTCGGCCACGCGCAGCTCATCTACCGCGTCGTCGAGGACCTCGGCAAGCCGCGTGCGCAGTGCCTCGACGACCTCGTCTCGGGGAGGTCGAAGTTCCACAACGTCTTCCATTACCCGACGCGCACCTGGGGCGACGTCGGCGTGATCGCGTGGCTCGTCGACGCGGCGGCGATCATCAGCCAGAAGGCGCTGCTCAAGTGCTCGTACGCGCCGTACGCGCGGATCATGAAGAAGATCTGCTGGGAGGAGTCGTTCCACATCCTGCACGGGCGCGACGTGATCCTCGCGATGATGACCGGCACCGAGATGCAGCGCGGGCTCGTGCAGGAGGCGCTCGACCGCTGGTGGGGGCCGCTGATGCAGTTCCACGGCAACCCGATCCCGCGCGACGAGGACCCGATGTGGATCTGGCGCATCAAGTCGCAGGGCAACGAGGAGGCGCGGCAGCAGTTCCTCGAGGGCTACGTGCCGCAGATCTGGGAGCTCGGCCTGACCGTGCCCGACCCGAAGCTGCGCCGAAACGACGACGGCGTCTGGGAGTACACGGAGCCGGACTGGGACGAGCTGAGGTCGGTCGTCACCGGTCACGGCCCGCGCTCGCAGGAGCGGCTCGCGTTCCGCAAGCGCTTCCTCGACCAGGAGAAGTGGGTGCGCGACGCGGTACTGGCGGCCTGATGAACGTCTTCGAGGTCTTCCAGCAGGAGAAGAAGGGTCAGGCGTTCCAGCACGCGGGCTCGGTCGTCGCGCCGGACGCGGCGTTCGCCGAGGCGTGGGCGCGCGAGCAGTACGGCCGCCGCGGCGAGTCGGTGGCGCTCTGGCTCGTGCCGCGCGACGCGGTGCACGAGGTGAGCGACTGGGCGGACGAGTTCGACCTCAAGTACCGGAGAGTCGACGGCTACTCGATCAAGGAGAGGCTGCGCATTGCACGCGAACGCGCTGCTGGAGCTTGCTGACGACGAGCTGATCGTCGGCTGGCGCGACTCGGAGTGGACGGGCATCGCGCCGACGCTCGAGGAAGACGTCGCGTTCTCGTCG